>CAZBTM010000037.1:3676-17781 GCA_964494425.1 uncultured Rhodothermales bacterium
TCTACACGCACCATGCCATCCACGTAGGGCGAGGCGGTCCACGACACGCCGAGATCGTCGAGATCGGTAGGGGCTACGTCGAGCAGGTGGAGCGCATAGGTGGGGCGCTCGTTCAGGCGATGCAGCAGCGCCTCGGTTTCAGCACGGCCCCGCGCCTCCGCCCAACGGCGCACCAGCCACGTGGGCATGCTCGTGCGGATCGCCAGATCGCGCTCTGGGTCGCCGGTGTCGGGCTGTGGCAGGTCGTCGCGCTGACGGTCGGCGGTGCGCAAGATGCCGTTGACGAGCCCGGCCACGCGCGTCCCCACCACGTCTTTGGCGAGTTCCACGTACTGATGCACCGCGGCCCGCGCAGGCGTGGTCTGAAACAGCAGTTCGTAGAGGCCCATCTTCAGGATGCGCACGACCGCCGGTTCCAGGTCGTTCGGGGTGCCGTTGTAGAGCTGTGTAATCAGAAACCAGAGCCAGCGCTGCTGACGCGTCACGCCCGCCACCACATCGCGCGCCTGCCGACGCTGCCGGGGCGTGCCGCCGATGTCGACCTGGTCGACGTACGCCTCGGTCTGGTCAATACGTGTGAGCGCCCGGTAGGCGAGCTGGCGAGCGGTCGAAACGGTGGAATCGGCCATGCGAAACAGGTGGGTAATGATTAGCGTGCGGCATCAAACGGCAGAGGACATACGCAGTTGTAGTCCGTACCAGCAGTTACACACTACCCGCGTTACCTCGTCGCGAGGCTCCGCCTCGTGACGTTCCTGTCCAGGGGGTTCTGCCCCGTTCAGTACGCCGGAAATGGTAAATGTCGGGTCTAAGTATGTAACGCCTACGGTAGCGGGGCACTGTCCGTTGTCGTTCTATCGTACCGCTTCGTCCTATGCCGCGCACGACGCTTCGTTGCCATGAATCAACATCTACGGCGCAAACTCACGTTGCGAGCCCACGGTGATCAGGTTGTGTTCATCAAAAAGAAGCAGGAGCGCATTGAACACGTGTGGATGAAGGCGTTTCTGTGGGCGTTTTATCTGGATGCGTATCCCGATGCCGAGGTTGAAATCGATATTCCGGGCCGCTACAAGCCAGACGTTGTGGCGATGGATCGCCGCCGTGGGCGTCCGCGCTTCTGGGCTGAGGCCGGCCATGTACCGGCCGACAAACTGGCGCATCTCACCAGCCACTACCCTGATATGCACCTGGCTATTTCCAAGTGGGACATGAGCCTCGATCCGTTTGTGACGATGATTCAGGACGCACTGCCCGGTGCGCGCTCGGCCCCCATCGACTTATGGCGCTTCCCGCCCGATAGCGCTGCACGCTTTATCGACCAGAAGGGCAACGTGCAGGTAGATGCCGCGCATGCCACGCAGCGGCGCATCGGGCACGCATGAGCTACGCAGATGCCTCCGGGCGCAGCCCCGGCACGCGCCCATGCCAGGCCGCACGCAGGCCCAGAAGCACCACGAGCGGGATAAGTCCGTCGTACAGCACCTGCGGCCAGAACGGCCAGCCCGCCAGCATCACGAGCGCGGCAGCAGCCGTGGCGCGCCAGTAGAGAGGCAAATACGCGCCGTTCCCTCGCCCAAGAAGCGCCACCGCCGCCAGATGCGTGGGCCACGCCCAGAGCAGGTTCAAGTTGTAGTTGGTGACCTCGTGCAGACTGAGAAACCAGAGAAAGGCCAACGCCGCGCCCGCCGTTCCAACTACGCCGAAAAGCGCCCGGTCGAAGGTGCGCATCCAATCTGCTGCGCTTTTGTGCTGCTGAGCGGTGCCAGCGATGCCTACGGCCAGAAGTCCCCAGAGCAGCACGGCGGGCCACGGAAAAGATGACTGAGCGCGCGTGTACCCGTCAATCCAGAGCAGGGTGTCGGGCGGAGCGGCGAGCGGTTGGGGGCCCGAGGGACCGTCGATCGTGGCCTGATCGGCTGCATCCAGTAGAAAATCGGGCAAGAACATGGCCTCATAGGGCGTTACGGGGCGGTCGACCTGCGGCCCGAGCGCCAGGTAGAAGCCGAAGGTGGTCCAGGGGCGGTCGGATACATAGCGGTCGAGCATCTCGCGGAAAGTCGCCGCAGGGTCGGGCGCATCAGACCAGTCGACGGTAGGCCACACGGCATCGCAGGCGTCGCGAATCCGGGTCGAACAGTTGTCGAACAGGAAGTCGTAGCGATAGACGCGGTTTTCGGGCTGGGCGTTGGTGCGCAGAAATCCCACGAGGGCGCTGCGCTGCTCGGGCGTGAGGTTGAGCCTCTGCTCCACCACGGGCCGCCCCAGCTGCTCGTAGTGCCGCAGCGCCGCCGGAAACGAGACCACACTCAAATAATAGTCGAGCTGTCCGTACAAGAACTTGGGGACAAACCAGCGGTCGAACCGGAAGGTGCCGTAGTTGTAGAGCCGGTCGATGCCCTGCTCCGGATCGTGCACGCGCACCGCGCTGTGGCCAAACGCCTCGTACACAGCGGGTCCGGGCAGAATGGTGATGAGCGAGACGTCGGCTTCAGATGAGAGATCGGCGGTCTGTGCGGCTACAGCATCGGGGCCTACCAGCAGAATGATACCCATCAGTACCGCGGCTACATATCGAGAAACCCAGGCCATACGTCGTCCATTGTGATACGCGTTGTGTACGGCGGATGTCAACGAGGGCACTGCTCCACGGTTCGTCGGCACACGTTCGCTTCGCATCTGATAACACGCTTTTATTCTGTGGGACGTACCGACCGCGCACGCATCACCCTGTCGCGCCTCCGCGACGCCATCGACCGCCCAGCGACCGAGCTGCAATACACGAACCCGTATGAGCTGTTGGTTGCGGTCATCTTATCCGCACAATGCACCGACGAGCGCGTCAACAAGACCACGCCAGCCCTTTTCGAGGCGTTTCCGACGGTCGAAGACATGGCGCAGGCGGATGCGGAGGATATCTACCCGTACATCAAATCGGTCACGTTCCCGAACAACAAATCCGGCTATCTGGCGAAGATGGCCCGCAAAGTCTGCGATGAATTCGGGGGCGCGATTCCGCAGACCGTATCCGACCTGCAGAAACTCTCGGGCGTCGGGCGCAAGACCGCTCAAGTCGTTGTCAATGTGGCATTTGACGTAGCCGCGCTTCCGGTAGACACACACGTATATCGCACGTCGCACCGCATCAGACTTGTTACGCGGGATGCGAACACGCCGACCAAGGTGGAGCGCCAGCTCAAGCGCATCATTCCGCGCACGGACTGGGGCGATGCGCACCACCTGCTCATCCTGCACGGACGCTACACCTGCACCGCGCGCAACCCGTCGTGCGCGTCCTGCGTGCTTACCGACATCTGCCCCCACCACACGCGCCTGCAGCGCCTTCCCGACCCGATGCCTGAGCTCAGCACGCGCGAGGGCGACTACTTCTGCCGCACCTGTGACTCGTTTTTCGACGAACCGGATACGCACATCGATCGCTACGACATGGAGCAGACCGCCTGCCCGCGCTGCGGCTCGATGATGGTCTTTCGCACCCGCGACGGCCAGCCCACCAAGCAGCCGCTCGACTTTCGAGTGAACGGGTAGCACACGCATTGTCTGTCGACGTAACACGTTCCTTGCTGACAACGTGGCACGCGCCACCGTCTTCAACAAACCGGTCTTCTTTACACACCACCCTGCTTATGACGCCTTCCGAAAAGCATCTACTGCTCATTCTCGATGGCTATGGCATTGCCGACGACCCATCGGTGAGTGCTATTGACGCTGCCGATACGCCCTACATTGACGGCCTGTTTGCAGCGCATCCGCACGCCCGGCTCACCGCCTCGGGCGAAGCTGTGGGCCTACCCGACGGCCAGATGGGCAACTCCGAAGTCGGCCACATGAACCTGGGGGCCGGACGCGTGGTGTACCAGGAAATTACGCGCATCAACAAAGCCATTCGAGACGAGTCGTTCTTCGAGAATGAGCCGCTGGTGGAGGCCGCACGCCATGCCAAAAAGAACGACAAGAAGCTGCACCTGATGGGCTGTTTCTCGGACGGCGGCGTGCACAGCCACCTCGACCACCTGTACGCGCTGCTCGATCTGGCCGCCCGTGAGGGGCTCGACCGCCGCCAGGTGTGCGTGCACGCCTTCACCGACGGGCGCGACACCGATCCGCATGGCGGCACCAGCTACCTGCACGAGTTTCAGCAGGAGGCGAAGCGCGCAGGCGTAGGGCGCATCGTGTCGATTGTGGGGCGCTACTACGCGATGGACCGCGACGAGCGCTGGGACCGCACTGAGCGCGCGTACCGGCTCCTTACCAAGGGCGAAGGCAAATCCTTCGAATCCCCAATGGAGGCCCTCCAAGACAGCTACAGCGACGGCATCACCGATGAGTTTGTGGAGCCCCGCGCCATTACCCATGGCGATCGCACTCGCACTCATGTGGCCGACGGTGACGCCGTCATCTTCTACAACTTTCGCGGCGACCGCGCCCGGCAGATCACGCGCGCCTTTACCGAAGACCACTTCGACGGCTTCGACCGCGGCAAAAAGCTCGACCTGAAGTACACCATCTTCTCGCCCTATGACGAAACGTTCGACCTGCCCGTAGCCTTTCCGAAGCTGAACTTGGAAGACACCATCGGCGAGGTCATTGCCACGCAGGGTGGCACGCAGCTTCGCGCTGCCGAAACCGAAAAATATCCGCACGTTACGTACTTCTTCAGTGGCGGACGCGAAGAGCCATTCGAGGGCGAAGACCGCATCATGGTAGATTCGCCGAAGGTGGCCACCTACGACATGCAGCCGGAGATGAGCGTGCCGGAGCTGTCAGCGCGCGTGGCCGAGGCGCTGGGCGCGCAGGATTACACGCTGGCCGTGGTCAACTTTGCCAACCCCGACATGGTCGGCCACACCGGTGACTTCGACGCTACCGTGCGGGCCGTTGAAGCGGTGGATGCCGCCACGCGCACCGTAGTCGAGGCAGCCCTGGAGGCCGGATACAGCATCAGCATCATCGCTGACCACGGCAATGCCGACAAGCTCAAGAACGAAGACGGCAGTCCGAACACCGCGCACACGACCGCGCTGGTGCCGCACCTCATCATCAAAGACGACGTGTCGGCGATTGCGGACGGCAAACTCGGCGACGTGGCTCCCACGATACTGAAAATGCTCGGCATCGATCCGCCCCAAGCCATGACCGGTTCGGTGCTGGTGTAGATGCCCCTCCACCAGGAACGGCTTCAGGCAAGTCCGCCGTCTGAAGCGAACGGTCCTCCGTTCGTGCGTACCCGACATCAGCCTCATAACGCACACCGCCCGCTCCTGGCGTATCAGCCAAGAGCGGGCGGTTTTTTTGGTTAGGGATGCAGAGCGGCTACTCAAACCGGATATCTACCGGCAAGCGCGCCTGGATGGTGCCGTGCGTGCCTACGAGGCGCTCCAGCGCCTGGCGTTGCTCCAGGAACGTGCGTTCGATTTCGGTTGTGGTGAGCGCGCGCAGTCGAGCGCGTGCGCTGGCGTTGAGCGACTCATTGAACCGCTCCAAGAACGTCTTCGGGCGCGGCAGCACGCGGATGCGGTACGGCCCCTCGCCCATGTTAGCGGCTTCAGCGGCACGTTGCACCGCCAGGCCCAGGCTGCCGATCTCATCCACGAGGCCGACCTCTTGGGCGTCGCGGCCCGACCATACGCGTCCGCCAGCAATCGCTTCAACCGCAGAGCGATCCATGTTTCGCCCCTCAGCGACGCGCTCCAGGAAGGTATCGTAGACCTGACGCGTACTTGCTTCAAGCCGCTGCTGCTCATCTTCGCGGAAGGGCTCGACGCCCGAGTAGATGTCGGCGTAGGGACTGGTCTGCACGGCATCGAACGTGATGCCGAGTTCGTTTGCAAGAAAGCCACTGGCGTTAAAGAAGACACCGAACACGCCAATGGAGCCAGTAATGGTGTTTTCCTGAGCGATGATGGTATCAGCACCGGCGGCCAGGTAGTAGCCGCCCGAGGCCGCTACGTCGCCCATCGACACGATGACGGGCTTCTCGTTGGCCGCCCGGCGCAACGCGTTCCACATCACTTCAGATGCCGCGGCGCTGCCACCAGGCGAGTTCACGCGTACCACGATCGCATATATGTCTGGGTTAGTTCGAGCATCGTTCATCGCCTCAATGAACGGCTCTGATGCAGCCGTCTGCTGGTTGCCAAACCCTCTGGGCTCGCCGCCCGGCACAATATTGCCCTCAGCGTACACGACCGCTACGCTTCCACTCTCAGCAACCGACAGCCCGGCGTCTTCGGCGGGCACGCTCGCGTATCGCGACACGCCCACGGTGGTAAGGCTGCTGGCGCCGATGCGCTCACGAATGGCGTCCTCAATCTCGTTTGGGTAGAGCAGCGCATCCACCAGCCCCGCCTCATACGCAGCCTCAGCACTCAGAACCGGATCTTCGCTTGCCAGACGACGAATTTCAGCAGTATCCATGCCGCGTCCGTTCCCGACCTCCTCGCTAAACTGATCGTTCTGCGATTCCAGCAGAGCCTGGAGTTGCAGGCGATTTTCCTCGGAGAGATCTTCGCGCAGGAACGGTTCCACCGCCGATTTAAACTCGCCCACGCGCACAATCTTCGGCTCAATGTCGAGGCGCTCCAGAGCATTGCTGAAGAACGGCTGCGAGATGTAGAAACCGTTCATCTGAAACATAGATACAGGAGGAATGAACACGCTGTCTGCCGCGGTAGCCAGGTAGAGTTCTTTCTCGCCCATTCCCGCATCGGTCCCCGACGCGATGACTGGCTTGCCACTTTCTTTGAATGTGGCAATACTCTCACGTAGGTCATCGAGGCGCGCCCACCCTGAGGTGGCCGAGCGGATGCGCAACCACACGCCATCAATGCGCTCATCGGCAGCGGCTTTTCGGAGTGCGCTGTTGGCATCGGTCATGTCGAACGAAGGGCCCTCACTCAGTGCCTGCGCGATAGGATCGTTGGCCATCCGCTCCGGAATGTCGCCATTCACGTCGATCACGAGCACGGAATTGGGCTGTACGGTGGGCGTAGACTCCGAAGAGAGGGCAATGGCAAAGAAAAACAGAACGAAGAACACGATGATGCCTCCCAGCGCAATGAGCGTACCCAGGACGCTGGCCAGGAGCGTAGAAAGAAACCGCATAGAGGTTGAATCTGCATGAACGAGAACAAAACGGCTGCTGCATCCCCACACATACTGATGTGCGCTGATGTGCGCGCGCCTGTCCACACATGGGAAAGCACACACCGGGACCCAGCACGCCTTAGGAGAACCTCACGGGGCAAACCAGCCCAATCGTAAGGAACGACCCGGTACACATACGTGTGAGGCGCGCACACCGTTACATGCATCTAACAATGACGCACGCAGCGGTGGCACATGGACTGGAGGGAGGTAGGTGACAAAAAGAAACTACCGTACGTCTCCTCAAGTACAGAATGGTACTGTGTACCGCGCCTTAAACGCAACCAAAGCCCCATGCTATTACATGTTTTTGCGAAACGATTAGCTGGCTGTTCACTTAGGAACTCTCATGACTCGATGGGTGAGTGAGAGCGGGTGAACGCAGTCCTCTTGTGACGTGTGAAGTACTGACGTGTGAAGTACGATAGCTGAAGTACGACAGCGCACACGGGGCACGGCCGCTGCTCAACGCTCTACTCGACTTTGGGAATCATTCCTTGGCCGTAGCATCGCACGGTTTCCCTCAGTACCTCGTACACCGCCCTACTAACCCAACGGGGCAAGGCGCGCAGCTCCACGACATACTGCCTGCCGCCATACGCCCCGCACATTCGCATTTGCTTGCTTTCGCTGTTTTCGCTGTTGCCCAGAAGCACCGATACCTATGAGCGCGCCCCCTCGTTCTGCGTCGTCTGACCGCTTGCGCGACACGCGCTCTGTTCAGCCGACTGACCGACCGCAGCTGACCGAGCGCGAGCGCCGCATCCTTCAGTTGGTCGTGCAGCACTTTATTGACACAGCGGGCCCGGTCGGCTCGCGGTCGCTGGCTCGTCAGTTCGACATTGGCCTGAGCCCCGCCTCCATTCGCAACACGATGGCCGACCTGGAGGAGATGGGCTACCTTGACCATCCGTATACCTCCGCGGGGCGCATGCCCACGCAGATGGGCTACCGCACGTTTGTGGATGAGCTGATGCAGGCCCCCAAGCTCTCAGATGCCGAACGGCAGGTGCTCAAAATGCAGTTGGCCCAGCTCGTTAGCGATACCGACGAAATGCTACGCGAGAGCACAAAGCTGCTCAGCAAGCTCTCAAACCTGCTCGGCGTTGCCCTAAGCCCCCGCCTGTCAACGGGCGTGCTGGAGCGCCTCGATATCGTCCCCCTTACCGGTCCACGTCTTCTCTTTGTGCTTAACGTGAACGGCGGCCTCGTAAAGACGATCGTGCTCGACTTTGAGGCCAACGTTGCCCGCAGCGACCTCGACCGCATCGTGTCGATGCTCAATGAGCGCCTGGCCGGCCTCACGCTTGCCGAGATCCGAGACACGCACGAGGAGCGCATTCGCGACCTCGACGATGCAACCGGCATTGTTGATCTGATGCGCGAAGAGGCCACCCCGCTCTTTAGCGAGCCGCAGCAAGGCCGCTTGCAGTTGGGGGGCACCCGCAACCTGCTGAATCAGCCTGAATTTCAGGAGACGGACGACATCCGCCATTTCTTTGAACTTTTGGAAGACGAGGCGCTGCTCATTGACCTGCTCGAGAACCTGTGCACAACGCCTGATGCCGCAGACAACACCTACGTGCGCATCGGCAGCGGCAACGATAACGACGAAATGGCGTCCTACTCTATCGTGGTGTCGCCCTACCGTATGGGGAGCACTGTGGGCACGCTCGGCCTAATGGGACCCACGCGTATGAACTACCCGCGGGCCGTAGCGCTCGTACAGACCATGGCCGATGTGCTCAATCGCTCGCACGGCGACGATTCATCCAGCAACACGGCGTTGTAGCTCCGGAGCCGATGCTGTTTGCTACCTCCTTACTATCCTTTTTGATTATACCGTTCACGCTATACATGGCCACGAATCCTTCTTCCCCAACGACCGACGAAGATCCGCTGCTGAACGATACAGCCCCCGATCCGGCTGCGCCCGGCACGCCTGCGAATCCTGATACATCTGCTGAATCCGCAGCATCTAACGAGCGCATAGCCGAACTCGAAGCGCAGGTTGAAGCCCTCGAAGCCGAGCGCGACGCCATTAACGACCAGTTTCTGCGCAAAGCCGCCGAACTGGAAAACGTGCGGAAACGCCTAAATCAGCAGATCGAACGGCAGTTTGCATCTGGCAAAGTCGAGGCGATTAACGCGGTACTCGGCACGATCGACGACCTGCAGCGCTCGCTCGACGCTGCCGATCAGTTCAAGGAGAATGACAACCTCGAAGCTGCCTACGAGTCGCTGCGCGACGGGCTGGTGCTGGTGCACGAAAACTTCCACAGCGCGCTCGGCGATATTGGCGTGGAGCGCATTGAAACCGAAGGCCAGCCCTTCGATGAACACAAGCACGAAGCGATGATGCAACAGCCTGCCGATGATGTAGAGCCCGGCACGGTGCTCAACGAGATTCGCGCCGGCTACCGAATGGGCGACCGCGTGGTGCGCCATGCCCAGGTCGTCGTTGCAAAGTAGCGGCAACGACGCACACTGAACAAGTGCGCACGCCCCGGCATTCCATAGCGGTGGTGTCAGATGCTCCGATCCCATGCGTACGATGTGGACTTCTGGCTTTCCTCCTGTTTCTGCTGCCTGTTTGACTGCTGCCCCCCGACCTCATGCCCGAAGACTATTACGACGTACTTGGCGTCTCGCGCGATGCCTCGGACCGCGAAATCAAGAAAGCGTATCGCAAGAAGGCCATGAAGTACCATCCGGATCGCAACCCGGATGACGAGGAGGCCGAGCAGAAGTTTAAGCAGGCCGCCGAAGCCTACGAGGTCCTCTCGGATGACGAGACACGCCAGCGCTACGACCGCTATGGACACGCGGGACTGGGCCAGAATGGCGGAGGCAGACGTAGCGGCGGCTTTCAGGATATCAACGACATCTTCAGCGCCTTCAACGATATCTTTGGCGGACGGGCCGGACGCTCACGGCGCTCCAGCGGCCGCCCGGGCAGCGACTTGCGCGTGAAGCTGCCGCTCACGCTCAAAGAGATTGCCAACGGCACGCAGAAAAACATTAAGGTGCGTAAGTACGTGGCGTGCGACGACTGCGACGGCACCGGCGCCGAAGGCGGTGTCGACGGTGAGAACCACGTCATGTGCAATGAATGCGATGGCACGGGCGAAATCCGCCAGGTGTCGCGCTCGGTCTTCGGCCAGTTCGTAAATGTGCAGGCCTGCCCCAAATGCAATGGCGAAGGACGTATCATCGAAAACCCGTGCGACACCTGCAGCGGGAAGGGCCGCTACGAAGGCGAGGAAACCATTAACGTGAGCGTACCTGCGGGCGTCACCGAAGGCAACTACCTGACCATCTCCGACGCTGGAAATGCGGGCATCCGTGGCGGCCTTGCGGGCGACTTGCGCATCGAGATCAAAGAGAAGCCCCACGAGCACTTTGTGCGGGATGGGCTCGACCTCTACTACGACCTGTATCTCTCCTTTCCCGACGCCGCCCTGGGCACCGAAGTCGAAGTACCCACTTTGAAAGGCCGCGCCCGCATCCAGATCGACGCTGGGGTGCAGCCCGGCAAGATTCTGCGGATGCGCGAGCGGGGCATCCCCGACCTCAACAGCTCCGGCCGCGGCGATCAGATGATCCGTGTGCACGTGTGGACGCCCCAAGATCTCACGAACGAGGAGATCGATATGCTTGAAGCGTTACGTTCGCATCCCAATTTCCACCCCAATCCCGACAACCAGGCGCCGAAGAAGTCGTTCTTCCGTAAAGTGCGCGACGTCTTTTCCTGACGCTGCGCGTCCACGCCGTATTGCCTGCTCACGCCTTGCCCGTCATGCCCACGCGCACCGAAGCGCCCCCCCTGCGCAGCACCCTGCGCCGCCTGCCCTCGCCCGTCGTCGTTGTTACCACCTATGCCAAGGGCCACCCGTGGGGCATCACCATCGGGTCGTTCACCAGCGTCTCGCTCGATCCGCCACTGGTCAGCTTCAACGTAGACCGCAGTGCCCAGTCGCATGCGGCCCTGCACGAAGCGGGGCGCTGCGCTATCCACCTGCTTGATGACACGCAGGTCGCCTTTGCCAACCACTTTGCTCGCCCCGACCTCTCGCCCGAGGAGCAGTTTCAGCCCGTCGCCTACACCCCCGATGCGCACCAAATTCCTATTCTGGAGGGCAAGGCCGCTGTGCTGCATGCACGCATCCAAGACGCTCACCCGGCAGGCGACCACACCATCTTCGTAGCCGAGGTCGAACACATCACCCCGCGCGAGAACGCCCAAGGCATTACCTACGTGGAGCGCGGCTATCACGCCGTAGGCCACGAACTGGGCGGCACTGCGTTGTCATCCGTAAACGCTTCGTCTAACGGCTCGTCTTGAGCGCCCGGCGGAAAGAATGCAAAATCATAGCGCGCCGGGTCGTCTGGGCAGAGCCGCCGACACGCATCCGTCAAGATGCGCACAGCTTTCCAGTCGTTTGACTTCCGCTCAATGAATCCGAGCGCTCGCGCCTGCCGCCCCACGTGCACATCCAGCGGCACCATAAGCTGCTCCGGGCGGATGCGCGTCCACATCCCCAGATCCACCGGACCCGGCCGCACCATCCACCGCAGGTACATGTTGAGGCGCTTGCAGGCGCTCTTCGCCTCGGGCCGCGCCAGATGCTTGCGCAGCCGCTGCGGCGTGCCGGGGTTGATGCCCAACAGCGTGGTGCTAAACCCCTGAATCGCCGGTCCCATCGGATACGGATGCGCCGGATCGTCGGGCAGGTGGTCCGCAAAAATGTTCTCAATGGAGCCGTGGCGATCCATCGCATCGCTCAGGTTGCGCGTAAACCACAGCGCATCCACCGGCTGAAACGTGCGATGCTTAAACCCGTCGAGCGCATCCGCATCGCGGGCTGGGTCAAAGTCGGCCACAAACGCATGCGGCTGGTAGTTCATCCGCTCGCACAGCGCCTCCATCTTGTTGATGACCGTGGTGCGCCGCCCCCACGCCAGTAGCGCCGCATACAGCCCAATCACCGCCTGATCGCGCGGATCGTCGAAGCCGTGCGGAATACCCAGCGGGTCCTCGGCGATGAACGACGGCTCCTCGTAGCGCTCCACCAGCGTATCCAAATACGAACGCAGTTCCTGAAATGATGGCATAAGATACACAACTGTTTTTTAGGGGGATGCGAAGCAGCGGCGGCAGAGCAGGCGCGCTACGCCATCAACTCCGCAGCCCGCGCCAGGTCCACATTGCCGCCACTGACCGTGACGCCAATTCGCCGCCCGTTGCCCGTCACAGCTCCGGAAAAGAGCGCCGCCAGCGCCAGCGCGCCCGTAGGCTCCGTCACGAGTTTCATGCGCGTCCACACAAAGCGCATCGCGTCGATGATGGCGTGGTCGGGCACCGTCACCATGTCGTCGGCGTAGTGACGCACCAGCGGAAACGTATACTCGCCCAGCGACGGCGTGCGCGCACCATCGGCAATGGTGTCGGGGTTGTGCACCGACTGCAAGGTGCCCGAGTGAAACGAGCGCGCGGCATCGTCGCCCGCCTCCGGCTCCACCCCAATGACGGTGCAGTCTGGCTGCAAGACCGACGCCGCAATGCCGCATCCCGACAGCATCCCGCCGCCTCCGCAGCACACCAGCAGCACATCCAGGTCATTCACCTGCTGCAAGAGCTCCCAGCCCACCGTGCCTTGCCCAGCAATGACGTACGGATGGTCGTACGGCGGCACGAGCGTGAGGCCGCGCGCCTCGGCCAGCTCCGCGCCGTACTCCTCGCGAACGGTTTCCTCAGGATCGTAGGTCACCACCTCGGCCCCGTAGCCGCGCGTGGCGTCCAGCTTGACGGTGGGTGCGTTCTCCGGCATCAAGATCGTGGTGTCGATGCCCAGCAGCCGCCCCGACAGCGCCACCGCCTGCGCGTGGTTGCCCGACGAGTACGCAATCACGCCGCCTGCTTTCTGCTCAGGCGACAGGCGGCTGAGCGCGTTGTATCCACCGCGAATCTTGAAGGCGCCAATCCGCTGTAGATTCTCGCACTTCAGGAACACCTCCGCATCCACCCGCTCGTTGAGCGAGCGTGACGAGTGCACCGGCGTTTCGTGTACGACTCCACGTAGACGGGTCGCCGCTTTGGCAACGTCGGTGAAGGTAACAGCGTCGAGGGCAACGTCAGGCGACATAGAAACAGGATGTTGGGGGAGGCAACACATAGCGCATCCTACCGAATGCCGATGCGCACCCAGAGTTCGCCCGAACATGCCCGAACGGCTCTCGTTGAGCAGGCGGTTCGTCTTGTCATCCACCCACCGCCTGCTTTATGATTCCCGTTTGGCTCACCGACACCGTTACGCCCGATTTGGGCCGCGCCTTGCACTACACACAGCTGTGGGGTCTGCAGGGCGTGGAGCTGCGCACCGTAGGTGGCCCCGACGACCGCGTGCCCGACGTCAACGAGCCGCAGATTCGTCAGCAGTTGGAGGCGAGCGAGTTTCTCTTGAGCAGCGTAGCCCCGGCGCTGTTTGGCGGCCCCGTGCACGACCGCATGATGTGGCTGAACGACCTGGCGCGCCTGCCCGAAGTCCTGAGCTTCTGCCAGCGCATGCGCTGCCCGCGCTTCGTGATCGACCCGTTCGCGGCCACCCCGAATGATGCGGACACCGCCCTCGACACCGCCGCCGATGCGCTGCGCCAGGCCGGCGCAAAGGCCGCGGCGAAGAATGTGATTGTTGGTGTCAAGAACGACCCGTCGTCGCTGTGTCCAACCGGCCAGGATCTGGCCCTCTTGCTCGCGCTCGTTGACCACGCCAACGTGCAGGCCGTGTGGGACCCCGCGGCGGCGCTCCGGGCGGGCGAGGATCCGCGTGCCGGACTCGACGCGCTTGCCGGGCGCATCACCATGGTACGATGCAGCGATGGGCGCATCGAACAGGGCCAGTGGAACGATACGATCTTCGGCGAGGGCGATATCGACT
>CAZBTM010000038.1:0-17743 GCA_964494425.1 uncultured Rhodothermales bacterium
GATCCTGATCGGGCGTCTGATTTCTACCTCGACGGCATTTCCGTCATCCTGGGTGATGTGGACGACCCCGCCACCTATGATGCAGCGCGCGTGCAGCATGCAGAGGCAGTTATTGCCAACCGAAGCGATGTCGAAAATACAAACATTGCGCTAACGGTTCGCGAAACCGCGCCCGATACGCCTATCATAGCGATTGCGCACTCGCGCGATGCCATTGATATCCTTGAGCTTAGCGGATGCACGACTGTGCTGCCGCTAAAGCACATGCTGGGCGAGCAGCTGGCCAACCGCATTAACGCGGGCCATGCCGAATGCCACCCTATTGGGACCTATGAAGACCTCGTGCTGGCCGAGATGCCGGTGCAGGGCACCCCGCTGGAGGGCCGCACCGTTCGCAACACCAACCTGCGGGCCGAGACCGGCGTGAGCATCATTGGCGTGTGGGAACGCGGCACGCTTCAGCAGGCACGCCCTGACACCGTGCTGCACAGATCGAGCGTGCCAGTGGTTATTGGGACGCAGTCACAGATTCAGGCGCTCAACAAGCGGCTCACCCCCTATGCGATCAGCGATCATCCGGTGTTGGTTATTGGTGGGGGCACCGTCGGGGAGGCAACAGCGCGCGCTTTGTTGAATCGCGGCATCGATGTGCATATCGTGGAGCGCGATGCCAGCCGCTGCGCGGTGCTGCGCCGCCTGCCTGCTGCTGCGTCTGAGGGGACGCTCACCGTGTTCGAGGGGGATGCCTCTGACTATGCCCTGCTCGACGAGGCAGGTATCCAAGAGGCGCCCTCGGTGCTGCTCACCACGCACGACGATGCGGTAAACATCTACCTGGCGTCGTACTGCCGCCGCCTCAATACCGAGCTGCGCATCGTAAGCCGCATTGTACATCGCCGCAACATGGAGGCTATTCACCGCGCCGGGGCCGACTTTGTGCTCGGATATGCCATGCTGGGCCTCGAATCGGTCTGGGCGGCGCTCACCGACAAGGAACTTGTGGTGATGGGCGAGGGCCTCGATCTGTTTACGCGCACGGTATCGACCACGCTGAACAGTCAGACGCTTGCAGAAAGTAACATTGGCGCACGTACCGGACTTACCGTCGTTGCTGTGGTCTGTCCCAATCGCGATCTCATCACACAGGTGCGTGCCGACACAACGCTTGCTGAAGGCATGAACCTGCTCATGGTAGGCACCGACGCGCAGTATCAGTCGTTTGTTGATCAGTACGGGTAAGGTGTCTTGGCAGCCCCCACGTATCCCTCTGTGCTCGGCACGCTTTCACGAACATCGTGCAAATGAATGTGCAAGATTGTCGGAAGCGCTTACAATATTTTGCGGAGCTGCTTGCTGTTGTATCCAGCAGCCGTTTAACTACACGCATGTACACTGTGTGCTCCCATTTTTTGCATCGACTTTCCGCTTCTGCCTATGAATCCCGCATCCACCGATACGGCCAACGGCGCCGACCACGGGTTCTCCGCCCAGGTCAACCGCATGTTTGACACGGCGGCCGTGCACACCGACCATCCTGAAGGCGTCCTGCATCAGATTCGAGCGTGCGATAATATCGTCCGGTTCGAGTTTCCCATCAAGCGCGACGATGGAAGCATTGAGGTGATACGCGCCTACCGGGCCGAGCACAGTCATCATAAGAAACCGACCAAGGGCGGAATTCGCTACGCGCTGAACGTGAATGTGGATGAGGTGATGGCCCTGGCCTCCCTCATGAGCTACAAGTGCGCCATTGTGGATGTGCCGTTTGGCGGTGCCAAGGGCGGGGTGTGCATCGACGCGCGCAACTATTCGGTGCACGAACTGGAGCGCATTACTCGCCGCTACACGTTTGAGCTGATCCGGAAGAACTTCATTGGCGCGGGGGTCGACGTGCCCGCCCCGGATTATGGCACCGGGCCCCGCGAGATGGCCTGGATCATGGACACGTACAACCAGATGACCGATGACGACCTCAACGGCCTGGCTTGCGTAACGGGCAAGCCCGTAGGACAAGGCGGGGTCCGCGGACGTACCGAAGCCACCGGCCGCGGCGTGTATTACGGCATCCGCGAGGCGTGTGCGTTCGAGCAAGACATGAAGGCGCTGGGCCTGGACACCGGCACCGCGGGCAAGTCGGTTGTGGTGCAGGGCATTGGGAACGTGGGCTACCACGCTGCTCGCATCTTGCAAGACGAAGGCGACGCTACCATTGTGGGCATCGCCGAAATTGAGGGGGCGATCTACGACCCCAGCGGACTCGACATCCACGACGTGGTGGCTCACCGCGAGGAAACCGGGTCGATTCTGGACTTCCCCGGCGCGACCAACCTCGACGACTCGTCGGACGCGCTGGAGCTGGAGTGCGACATTCTGGTTCCCGCGGCGCTCGAAGGGGTCATTACTCACGAAAACGCGCCCAATGTGAAGGCCAAGATTATTGCGGAGGCCGCCAACGGCCCCGTGACCACGCAGGCCGACACGATTTTGACTGAAAAGGGAGCGCTTGTCATCCCCGATGTCTATCTGAACGCAGGGGGCGTTACGGTATCGTACTTCGAGTGGCTGCGCAACCTCTCACACGTGCGCCACGGGCGCATGAGCCGTCGCTTTGAGGAGCGCAACGCCGAACGCATCTTGCGCGCCGTGGATGAGCTTACCGACCAGAGTTTCGACGAACAGCTCATGGAGGACCTCGTGAAGCGCGTGGGCTTTGGCGCCAGCGAGGAAGACCTTGTCAACTCGGGGTTGGAGGACACGATGGCCTTTGCCTACGAGGAGATCCGTTCGGAGCGCGAGAAGCACAACGTCGATATGCGCACGGCTGCATTCGTGAGCGCGATTAACAAGATCGCGAAGTCGTACGCCGACATGGGCATCTTTCCCTGATGTTTGCGTAGGACTACTGACCAGCATTACCACAACATGGCTCAGGGGGAGACGCCACACAGCGTCTCTCCCTGTGTTATATGGGGTGCATAGTGTGGTATGTGGGATGCATAGGCGGCTGCCGTACCGGCTACTCGCCCTCAGGGGCATTGGGCACGCCGCCCGTTTGGCGAAGCACCTGTTCAGCGCGTTGGGTGCGCCAGTCGTCGGCGCCGAACATAGCACGAAAGCCGTGATAGACGGGCACCATGCGGGCACGGCCTTCGGCAATTTGTCCCTGCCGCATCAGTGCAATGCCCAAGATGCCCTGTGCAGCCTGCATCTCCCAGTGCGTCTCAGGTACGAACTGCCCCAGCATTGCCATGCCTTCGCGCACCATGGCCTCGGCCTGCTCCCCATTGCCGCGTTCAGCCTCCAGCCAGCCGTACCGAATGAGCGATGATGCGATGTGCGGGTGCTCCTCGGGCAGAATGGAACGCCGCAGAGCCAGCGCGTCTTCATGCATCGTCGCGGCCTGTTCGTAATCGCCATGCAGATGGAGCGAGAACGCGTAGCGCGCCATGGCCGAGGCCAGCCCTGGGTATTCATCGCCGAACTGCGCCCGAAAGGCCGCAATGGCATCTCGATGCATGGGCAGTGCCTCCTCGAACCGACCCCGATCCTGTAGGGCTACCGCCAGGTTATGCAGGTAGGTGGCCTGTTCCGCGGGCGATTCCGTGATCGCCAAAGCCCTTCGCAGAAGCGGCTCGGCCTGCGCGCCGCGCCCTGATTCATTGTAGAGGATCGCAAGATTATTCAGGTAGCCAGCCATTGTCGGGTGGGCCGCACCATACTCATTCTCGGCCAGGGTCACAGCCTGCTGTAACTGACGTTCCGCCTCGGCATAGTCGCCCGTACGAAAAAGCAGATAGCCCAGCGCCGACCGGGTGTCGGCTTCGTCGTCAACATGGCCATGCCCTTCGGCGCGCAGCGCCAGCGCCTGGCGCAGGAGAGGTTCGCCCTGCTCATAGAGCCCCAGCCCGCTGTACACGCGGCCCAGCGTAGTCTGCAAGTCCGCCCGTACGGCAGGGGCTTTGTCCATGCTCGTATCCAACTGGGCCGTGCCCCGATCCATCACCTCGCGCACGGTTAGGTTGGGCGTACCGGCATTCATTTCGGGATTCGAGGCCGTAAACAGATTGGTGAGAAATGTCGTTACGGCCTCCGACTTGTCCCGCTCGGCCCGCATCTGCTGCGAGTACTGCGTGACGGTGACCGCGTACGCCAGCACCAGCGCGGCCACAAGAGCCGCCGTAGCAACGCCCCACCGGTTGCGCCGCACAAACGTCTGTAGTTGATACCACGACGTAGCCGTGCGCGCATGTACCGGACGGTTGTCGAGGTAGCGGCCGATGTCGCGTTTAAGATCGGCAGCGGTGCCATAACGATCTTCAGGTGTGCACGCCATAGCCTGCTCAATTACGACCCGAAGGTCGCTGCGCAGATAGCGTTCAAGCGCTGATGTGGTGCAGTCGCGTTTGGTCGCAATGGATTCGCGGTCAGCCGCCGGTTGATCGGTGAACTGCTCATGCATCGGGCGCAGGTTGCCCTCGCAGACGGCCTGCATCATGGCATAGGGCGCGGTCGTGTCCGCATCCACCGGGCGGCACCCGCAGACGAGTTCGTAGCACACGCGCCCCAGCGCATACACATCGGTGCGCGTGCTGATGGTTCGCTGCTCAATCTGCTCGGGGGCGGCATAGCCGGGCGTAAGCGGATGGGCACCGGTCTGCGTTTCGTACGGATCCACACCGGTAGGGCCGCCTGTCGCATCGAGCACCTTGGCAATACCAAAGTCGAGCAGTCGCACCTCCCCGTCGTCGGTCACAAGGATGTTCGACGGCTTCAGGTCGCGATGCACAATCAGGTTCTGATGCGCATGCTGCACGGCTTCCATCACCTGCCGCATAAGTTGCAGCCGCTCAGGAATGGAGAGCCGGTGCGTGTCGCAATACGTGGTGATGGGCGTGCCCTCCACATACTCCATTACCACGTAGGGATGCCCATTGGGCGTAGCCCCTGCATCAATGATGTGCGCAATATTGGGATGATTGAGGGCCGCCAGGATGCTGCGCTCCTGCGCAAAACGTTGCTCGAAGTTCCGGCGCTGGCTCTGGCGTAACACCTTTACAGCCACGTCCTGATCGAAGAGGCCGTCGCTGCGGTGGGCTTTGTATACCCGGCTGCTTCCGCCCGTACCAATTAGGGCATCGATGGTGTATGCGTCGAGCGTGGTACCGGGCTCAATGGTATCATTGTCGCCGCTGCGTGCATCATCGGTCGCGTCATCTACAGCTTCTTGAATCCACGTGCCCGCGCACTGCCACGCGTCCTGGTCGAGCAGCATAGGGGCACCTGTGGCTGCTTCAAGCAGGGCATAGGCTTCGCTTTGAAGCTCTGGCTCGTCGGGGAATGCAGCACGAATCACCTCAACCCGCTCATCGGGGGGAGCATCCAGCGCTGCATCCAACGCGTCATTCAGTGCTTGCCAGTGCGTTGTAACAAGAGACATAGGGGGTTGGGGAGATCGAGAATCAGAGCACACCACCAAACATCACGCCGAAGCGCTTGTCCTTAATGAGGCCGGACTGTCGTACCGAAGGGTAACAAACCGCAATAGCTACCAGAACGAGCCAGCAAGAAAGGATATACGTTCGCTGGTTAGCTATCCTCTTCTTCATCGAGCGCGCGAGCAAGCCAGCCTTTGGCTTTACGCCAGTCACGACGCACTGTGCGGGCCGATACGTCGAGCAGTTCCGCCATCTCCTTCTCAGTCATTCCGCCAAAGAACCGGTACTCCACGACCTTTGCCATGCGCTCATCCATTTCGGCAAGCTGGGTGAGCGCCGTGTCCAGCGCAATGAAGAGATGCGCGGTCTCCTCGCTGTCGGAGAGCTGCACGTTCTCAAGGTTAAAGTGCGGAGCGCCCCCTCCCCGCTTCTGAGCCGTACGGCGCCGTGCATAATCCACCAGAATGTTGCGCATGATACGGGAGGCCATCGCGTAGAAATGCAGGCGGCTCTCCCACTGCACCTGCGTCTGATCGATTAGCTTCAGGTAGCACTCGTGCACCAGCGCCGTTGTGCTCAACGTGTGGTCGCTGCGTTCGCGCCGCATGCGGTGGCTGGCCAATGTGCGCAATTCGTCGTACACGGCCTCCCACAAGCGCTCTTCGGCCTGCGCATTGCCCTGCTGATACTTCCGTAATAGCTGCGTTACATTTTTGTCCATAAGCAGAGCAACAAGCAGGTAGGGGGAACGCGAGGTGCACGACGCACGACCTGCCATTGGCGGGACTGCCGGCGTTGCGCACTGCATATGCGGTTGCAATCTGAACGTACGACGCGGCATCCGCATATGCAACCGATGTGGTGCAAAGACGCCCGTATCTTACATCCCATACCTTATAATCGGTCTGTCATTGAGTCTGCCAGTGAGAGTGGTACCGTCAGAACCTGGCATAAAGGCCCCGCACACGACCGACTGCAGCGGGATCACTGGGCTCGCATTTCTCGTGTAATCGCCGCTTTTGTTTTGCTCCTACCCACCCTCTGTCTCGTGGTTGTTCGATTGCTGCCCGCGTTGTTTCGTACGCTGTGCGCTGCTGGATGCCTGGCGCTCGTTGTGCTCTTCCCTGGCGCACTGCCCAGTGCCGGCCAGTCGGTTTCGTTTGGAGTAGTGGCAGGAGCCAACATTGTCACCGTATCGCCAGAGCCCAACCTGTCTACCGGATTCCGCACGACGGCCACAGCCGGCGGGGGAATGCTCGTTGACCTACCTGGTCCGGTCGACCTGCAGCAAGAGGTGCTGTTCTCACAGAAAGGCACCGCCGTTACCGAAACGTTTGGGCAGGTCAACTACACAGCGTCGTACATCGAATTTCCGCTTCAACTGCGCGTGGCGCTGCCGTCGGTGTGGCGCCTGGATCTGTTTGCGACGGGCGGTGGGTCGTTCGGACTGAAAGCGTTCGAAAGCCAATCGACTGGCAGCACCCTCGAACTGCAGCTGCCTGATGAGGGCTCGTTCTTTGAGCGTACCGATGCCAGCGCAGTCGTGGGCTTCGGCGCTACCTTCGACGAGGGGCCCAGCCCCCTGAGCGTGTTCGTGCGCTACATGCATGGGCTACGCGAGGTGTCGCAGGGCCGCACCGATGTGGGCCCGGACATAGACGAGAACCCGTTTCGCGACAACCCGTTTCCTGAAAGCGCCCAAACCCGAACGATTACGCTTGGCCTCATGATTGGGCTATAGCCCACTGCGCTGCTGAACTGCAACCGTGATCGTCGCTTCGCTTTGCCTCCCCCCGTACACGTGGCTGTGCGGGTTTTGCTGGTTATCTTTTCTGCTGTATGTATCTCCGCACGCTCTCACTTCACGGATTCAAAAGCTTTGCCGACCCCACTACGGTCGACTTTGACCCGGGGATTACGGCCATTGTGGGGCCGAATGGATGCGGCAAGTCGAACATCGTTGATGCGGTGCGCTGGGCCATTGGCGAGCAGCGCCCCACCGTACTCCGGTCGGAGAAGATGCAGAACGTCATCTTTAACGGCACCGACGCACGCAAGCCGCTGGGCATGGCCGAGGTGCAACTGACCATCGAGAACAACCGCGACATCTTGCCCACCGAATACTCCGAGGTGTCGATTGGGCGGCGGCTCTTCCGCGACGGCACGTCCGAGTACCTGATGAACGACACCACCTGCCGCCTGAAAGACATCACCAATCTGTTTATGGACACCGGCATGGGCGCCGATGCCTATTCGGTGAACGAACTCAAGATGATCGACGAGATCGTCTCGGGCAGCAATGAGGACCGCCGCCGCATGTTTGAGGAGGCCGCGGGCATTACGCGCTACAAGATGCGCCGCCGCCAGGCCTTGCGCAAGCTCGACAATACGCAAGACGACCTGGAGCGCATTCGCGACCTGACGGGCGAGATTGGCTCGCAGGTGAAACGCCTGAAGCGTCAGGCTGAAAAGGCCGCCGAGCACGAGGAGCTTACCGAGGAGCTACACGAACTGGAGCTGCAGCTGGCTCAGAAGGAGCACGACCGCCTGCAGGCCCAGCGCGCCTCGGTCGCTGCCGAACAGGAGGCGGCCCAGATGCGGGCCGACACCGTCGAAGAAAAACACGATGCTGCCGAAGACCGCCACGAGGCGCTGCGTCGCACGCTGAATGCGCAAGAGGAAGAACGCGATGCCCGGCGCGAGGCGTTGCAGGACCATCGGGCCCAGATTAGCGAATGGGAGGCGGAGCTGCGCCTCCAGAACGAACGCCTGTCGCGCGCCCAAACGGACCGCAGCGAAGCGCAGTCGGCGCAGGAGCGCGACGCGACGCGCCACCAAGAAGTGCGCGAGCGTATCCAGGAAGCACAAAACCAACTGGAAGCCGCTCGTCCGGCGCGCAAAGAAGCCGAAGACGCGCTGGAGGAGGCGGCCGAGCAGCGTGAGGACGCGGAAGCGCGCGCCGAGACGCTCCGCAGCAACGTGGACGAGGCCCGCCAGGCGCTCAACACACACGAAAAAGAGCAATCGGAGCGGCGCCGTAGGCTCGACCGCCTCACCAATCGTCTCGACCTTCTCGAAGAGGCGCAGGAGCACGCCGCCGAGCAGAAGGAGCAGCTCGCCGACACCGCGTCCGACCGCGCGGCCCAAACGCGCGAGGCCCGTGCCGCCATGCATACCGCCGAGGCCCAGCTCGGCGATGCCGAAGAAGCACTCGCTGATGCGCGCACCCGCTACGACACCGCCCGCGAGACGCTGGACGCTGTTGAGTCAGCCTACCAGGAGGCGCAGCGCCGCCGCGACACGGCCGCTGCCGAGGTCGAGCTGCTGCAGGGGCTCGTCTCCAGATACGACGCGTTCTCCGACGCTGTGCAGCACCTGGCTACCGAAGGTCCGCTGCCCAATCTCCTGACTGTTGCCGACGTGCTAAGCTGCGACGATAAATGGCGCGTGGCGTTGGATGCCGCGCTCGGCGCTTGGGCGGAATGCATTGTGGTCCAGACGGAGGCTGAGGCGCGCCAGGCCATCCAGGCCCTGCGCCAGGACGAGGCGGGCCAGGCTACGTTCGTTGTGCTCGACCGCCTCCCTACGCCGCCTTCAGTCCCCGAGGCGCCCGCCGATACGCAAGTCCTGCGCGATCAAGTGCGCGTTACCGACCAGACCTACGCGGCATTGGCTGATGTGCTGCTGAACAACAGCTTTGTGGCTGAAACCCTCGAATCGGCCCACCAGGCCGCCGACGCTGCGTCCGATACTGCCACCATCTATGCGCCGACCGGTGAATGGGCCAGCACACACGGGCGGATGCGCGGGGGCAGCCGCCAGGAGCATGCGTCGCCGGTGGCCTCGCGGGTGGGGCGCCGTGAGCAACTGGCTGAGGCCGAGGCCGATTGGGAGGCGGCCCACGACCAGTGCGAAACCCTCAAGGCCGAACGCAATGGCGCCCGTGCCGACTTTGAGCAGGCCGAGTCCGATCTCGACGATGCGCGCACGGCGGTCAACGAGGCCCAGCGCGCCTACGACCGCGCTGAGTCGCAGGTGGAGCAGGCCACCCAGGAGCAAGACGACGCCGAGGCGCGCCGCGACGAACTGGCCGATCGCATGGCCGAGCGCGCGGAGGAATTGAGCGAACTGCGTACCGAAATTGACACCGTGCGCACGGCGGTAAAGGACGCGGACGACACGCTGCAGGAGCTGCGCCGCACCCGCCAAGATGCGGAGTCGGAACTGGGGCGTGCGGCAGAAGCCGAGCGCGAAGCCGCCGAGGCGCACAATGAGGCGCAACTCGCTGCGGTGGAGGCACGCAACCGCGTGCAGTCGCTGGAGCGTGAGCTGGAGCGCCTGCACGAGCAGCGCGACGAAATCGCTGAGCGCATCGAGGAGCGTAGCGCTCGTGCCGACGATCTATCCACAACGATCAGCGATGCCCAAACTGCTCAGCAAGAAACTCAGCACAAACTGGAGCAGGCCCGCAACGAGCGCCAGGACTACCAGGAGGCGGTCGACGCAGCCGAGTCGGCTCTGCAGGAAACGCGCGATCAAGTCAGCGAGGTAGAGCAGACGCTGCGCACGCTGCGCCAAGACCGCGAATCCGCCGTGCAGAAGGAGAACAAGGCCGCCGTGCGGCGTGCTGAAATCGACACACGGCTCGAAGAGCTGCAGTCGGCCATCGCTGAGGATTTTGACCGCGACCTCGACGACAATCCGGTCGAATTGCCCGACGATTTCGATGTGGATGCGGCTCAAGACCGTGTGCGCTCGCTGCGTGGCAAGCGCAACCAGCTGGGCAACGTGAATCCGCTGGCGGTGGATGAATATACCGAAACCAAAGACCGACTCGACTTCTTGACCGAGCAGCAAGAGGATTTGGAGGAGGCTGAGGACACGCTGCTTGAGACCATTAGCGAGATCAACACCAAGGCCTCCAAACGCTTCGAGGAAACCTACGCCTCGGTGCGCGAGAGCTTCCAGAAGCTGTTCACCGATCTGTTTGGCGATGCCGCCAACGCCGCGACCATGCCCAAGTCCGCCTATGCCGCCAACTCCCAGGCTAAGGTGGCAGTGGCGGCCATGCGGCCAACGCCGATCTGGTACTGGCCGATGCCGACGACCCACTCGACGCGCCCATTGAGATCCACGCCCAGCCCCCCGGCAAGCGACCCAGCACGCTCGAACAGCTTTCCAGCGGCGAGAAAACGCTCACCGCCATTGCGCTGCTCTTTGCCATCTACCTGGTGAAGCCCAGCCCGTTCTGCATCTTAGACGAGGTCGACGCCCCGCTCGACGATACCAACGTGGAGCGCTTCATGACCCTGATTCGGCGGTTTGAGCAGGATACGCAGTTCATTCTCGTGACCCACAACCAGCGCACCATGGCCCTGGCCGACCGCATGTACGGCGTCACCATGCAGGAGAACGGGGTGTCGGAGCTGGTGGGCGTGGAGTTCGACGAAGCCGTGGAGCTGGCGGGCTGATGGCAGTGGGCTCCTGCTGACACGTTGCGGCGCCTTGTCCGCGGTGATCGCTTTCCTGATAAAAATCTGTCCTGGGGCGAACGGGCGCAGGCTTTTGATGCATGTACCTGCATCTCGGGTGCTTGCGGAGGCAGAGCCTCCCGGCTGGTCCTCACGAGGTAGAGCCTTGCGACGAGCGGAACCGAGGGCGGTGGGCTCCTGCTGACATGTCATGGAGCCTTGCCCAACGTGAGCCGTTTAGCGAACAGTCATAAACTTCTAACCTGGGGCATCCGCATCATGGCTTCTGCTTCCAAATCTCGCGTGGCCCGAACCGTACGTACGGTCTCGCTACGCGAATCCTCGTCTGATGCTGCCTACTGGCGTGCACAGCCGCCCGAGGCACGCTGGCGAGCCGTTGAAGAAATCCGACGCGAGTATCATGGCTGGTCCAAAGACGCTCCACCCCGACTTCGTCGCGTTTGTCGAATTGTTAAACGCCCATGATGTCCGCTACCTGGTTGTTGGTGGATATGCTGTTGCGTTTCACGGGCATCCCCGGTACACCAAAGATCTTGACATATGGGTCGATGCGACCGTGGAAAATGCCGGTCGTCTGCTGGATGCCCTAGCAGAGTTTGGGTTTGGGTCGTCAGGTCTTGCAACTGATGACTTCTTGCAACCGGATACGATCATTCAACTTGGCTACCCTCCCAATCGGATCGATCTGTTGACTGAGCTTCCAGGTGTTACATTTAACGAAAGCTACCAATCGTTGGTCGCCATCAAAGTAGAGGGGGTGACCGTTCAAGTAATAGGGTTGGAAGAGCTTAAGATAAATAAAAAGACCGTAGGACGTCACCAGGACCTGGCCGACCTCGACAATTTAGATGGATAGGCATGTTCGGTAGCGGTTCAATGCTACGTGATGGGAGGAATGAGCCTGTAGCCGGAGACTGGAAGCGCCCCCGGCGCGGACGTCTCCGGCGAAGGATATGCTGTTGTGCTTGATAGTTGCCCTGATCCATCCGCTACCGTCATGCTGAACGACGCGAAGCATCTCAGGTCACGCGGACAGGGCACCTGCTTGGGTGATGTGGTACTGAAGCGTGAAGTGTGATTCCAAACCGCGAGGCTGGCGCTGAGATCCTTCCGCCCAAGGGCGTCAGGATGACCTGCAGATGGGGAAGAACTTGTTTTAGTCGGGGTACGCTTTCCCAAGAAATCGGATTAATCCGGCTGAACCGCATCCATGCGCGCTTGAAACGCATCAACGAAGTCGCCCACGTGGCGCCCATCCACCAGGGCATGGTTCACATGCACAGAGACGGGCATGGAGCGCGTGCCGTCGTCGGACTCGGTCATCTTTCCAAAGGCAATCTTCGGCGCACTGTCCGCAAATCCGAAGTGGCGGGCATGCGAGAGCGCAGTGAAGTCGAGCCACGGAAGCGCCGTGATGTGAAGCACGTTCTCGCCTGCGGTCGCCGGGGCAAGCTCTGTTCCCGCACGTACGCGTTCGATCTCTGTGGTGGCCGCCGCGGTAAATTGCGACCAGTTCTCGTGATACTCGATGTAGGCGTATCCGAAGGTCCCGTCGGGGCGGTCGATTGTGGGAGAGGCATGGACCTGGTCGTGCACGTAGACGTCGCCATCTTCAATCCGAAGCCGAAACGGCTTGACCGCATTCGCAGCTGCCAGCGCCTTGTGCAGATAGAACAGAAAGAACGACTGCGCTTCGCGTTTGCAGTGTGCATAGGCGCGTGTGCAGTCTACATCGACGCAGACGCCAAAGAACGGCTCATCGAACGTTCGGAAGAACTCGAAATGGTTCGTGCGGGGCCATGTGTCGAGGTCCAGTTGCTGTTTCATCGGCAGCGTGCGTCGTACGAGTGGTGACGGGCGGATGGCGTGCTGAGCGCACAGCCGAACACACGGCTGAGCCTACTGCCCGTAGCTGGCGACCACGCGGGTGCCGCCTTCGCTGGTGAAGGCCAGTACATCGTACGGGTCGAGGCGGTTGCCTTGCTCCATCCCCGGCGAGCCAACGGGCATACCCGGCACCGTAAGGCCCTGAATGCCGTCGGGCGCATTGTGCAAGAGCTGCTTGATATCGTTGGCAGGCACATGGCCCTCAATGACGTAATCATCCACAATGGCCGTATGGCACGACCCAAGCTGGCGCGGCACGCCCGCTTGCTGCTTCACGCTCCCCATATCCTGGCGCATCTCTGACTCCACGGTGAAGCCCTCGTCCTCCAAATGCTGCACCCACTTTCCACAGCACCCACAGGTCGGACTCTGGTACACCGTAATCGTAGGTAGCGATGTCCCGAATCCGGGTATGGTTCCCGAAATAACGCCGGTTTGCGAAAGCCCAAATAGCAGCGCTACAGCCAGTGCCACGCCAATCCCGAGACTCTTGAGTGTGGCACCGATCGACAAATTGCTGAACATAATGGTTTGGCGTAGTAAGGTATTGGCACATACATTTTGCTTTACGGCGTTCGCACGCGTAGGCTCCACGCGGCACCCGGCCCACAGACAGCACATCGCTGCTTTTGCATGTCTTCACACTTCAAGACAGGTCTCCTGTTGCGCTTTCCGGCCTTGTGAGATACGTTAGGTAGTTGCTTTTATCCGGGCTCTTTTTTTAACCCACTGTTCCCTCTGCGCATGCGTATCGTTGTCATTGGTGCCGGTGAAGTCGGATTTGACGTGGCGCGCATGCTTTCGGAAGAGCAACACGACGTATTCGTCGTCGACAACGACGCTGACGTGCTGCACCGCGTGCGGCGCAAGCTCGACGTGATGACCGTGCAGGGCAGCGGCACCGCAGCAGGTGTGCTTGAGGAGGCACAGATCCAGCGGGCCGACATGGTCATTGCCGTCACTGCGGTCGACGAGGTGAACCTGGTGGCATGCATGATGGCCGACCGCCTGGGCGTACCAACAACGATTGCCCGCACGCGCACCAACGAAAGTGAGCGCCAGCAGGCGGTGCTCAGCACGCAAGACTTTGGCATCGACCTGGCTATTCACCCGGAAGAGGCCGCCGCCGCCGAGGTGGTCCGCCTCATCCAGCGAGCCAGTGCCTCGGATGTATTTACCTTCTGCAACAAGCAGCTTCAACTCATTGGGGTTCGCATCCACGCCGACGCAGCGGTGGTGGGGCGAAGCATGCGCGAACTCGTGACCCAGCACGCCGAGGTCGACTTCCGGGTCAAGGCCATCCTGCGTGGCGAGACGACCGTGCTGCCCGATGGCGACGAACGCATCCAGCCCGACGACCACCTGTTCATTATGACACGTCCGGCTGATGTGTCCACCGTAACCCGGCTTCTGGGAAAAGATGACGTGCGCATCCGCCACATTATGATCGCCGGAGGCTCGCGCGTGGGCATGAGCGTGGCCCGGCGCATTGTGGACGACTGCCCCGACTGCCAGGTGAAGCTCATTGAGCCCAATGCCGAGCGCGCTGAGCATCTGGCGGCTGAGCTGCCCGAGGTGCTTGTGCTGCAGGGCGATACCACCGATGTGGAGCTGCTCGTAGAAGAAGGGCTCAAGGATATGGATGCGTTTGTGGCGGTGTCGGAGGAAGAGGAAGCCAATCTCGTTACCTGTCTGATGGCCAAGGAGTACGGCGTCTACAAAACCGTTGCCCAACTCTCCAAGGCAGCGTACATCCCCATGAGCGAGCAGCTGGGGCTCGATGCTGCCGTGAGCACCAAGCTCGCCGTATCGCGCGAGGTGCGGCGCTACTTCCGCGGGCAGCATGTGCTCAGCGTAGCCACGGTGTACGGACTGAACGCGGAGATCCTGGAGGCCTACGCCTCCCCCAACGCCCCCATTACGCATGCTCCGCTTCGCGAACTCGACCTTCCAAACGGGATGCTCGTGGGCGCGGTCAACCACAACGAGAGCGGCATCGAGATTGCCACGGGCGATACGCACATCCAGGCCAACGACCGGGTCATCGTCTTTGTGCTGCCCACCTCGGCCCAACACATTGAATCGCTTTTTGGCACGTAGCGGGGCCTCGGTGCGCGTGATCCTCGTCCGCTCTTGCTCGCTGCTTCCTGTCTCGCTATGACCATACACTGGATTGCCATTGCCCGCACATTTGGCGGACTGCTGCTCTTTGCCGGTGCCGCATTGCTTGCGCCTGCTGGGGTGGCGCTCGGATATGGCGAAGCCGCATGGTGGAGCTTCGGCGGGACCGCGCTGGGCACGCTGGGTACGGGCGGCGCCCTGTGGTTCGGACTTGGAGGCGTGGCGCCCCAAGACAAAGACCTGGGCATCCGCGAGGGGTTCGTCATTGTCGCGCTGTCGTGGCTGGTGCTCTCGCTGGTGGGCGCGCTTCCGTTTGTGATTAGCGGTGTGCTGCCCACCTACACCGATGCGTTCTTCGAGACCATGAGCGGCTTTACCACCACCGGCGCTACCATCTTCGGCGGCGGGGGCAACATGAACATTGAGGCCATGCCGCGCGCCTTTCTCTTCTGGCGCAGCCTAACACACTGGATTGGCGGTATGGGCATCATTCTGCTTACCCTGGCAATCTTGCCCATTCTGGGCGTCGGCGGCTTTCAGCTCTACCGCGCCGAAGTGCCCGGCCCCTCTGCCGACAAGCTCACACCGCGCGTCCGCGAAACCGCCCGCCGCCTGTGGCTCGTGTATGTTGGCATCACCGCGGTGCAGGTGCTATTTCTGCTCCCGGCCATGAGCGGATTCGACGCCATCAACCACGCGTTTGCCACGATGGCCACCGGCGGCTTCTCCACCAAAAACGGCTCGGTCGCCGACTTCGACTCGGCCTATGTTGATGGTGTCATCACGCTGTTTATGGTGCTGGCCGGGATGAACTTTGCCCTGCACTACCGCATGCTGCGCGGCAAAGCCATTACCGTCTGGCGGGATACGGAGCTGCGCGTCTACCTCGGCATTATTGCCGGGGCGACCGTGCTGCTCATCGCAGCCACCTGGGTGGCATCAGGCGCGGGGCTCCCCGTTGCTTCCGAGGCCCAGACCAGCTTTGCCGGCTACGAATCGCTGGGCGAGGCGTTGCGATACGGCGTGTTTCAAGCCGTGGCGATTATCACCTCCACCGGCTTCGGCACCGCCGACTATGAGATGTGGCCCCCCTTGGCCGTGGGCGTGATCTTCCTGCTCTTCTTCTGCGGCGGCATGGCCGGCTCCACCGGCGGCGGTGTGAAGGTGATGCGCCATGTGGTGCTGGCCAAAAATGCCCTGAACGAGTTTAAGCAGCTGGTGCATCCGCGCGCAGTGCTGCGCACGCATCTCAACGGACAGCCCATTGCCCCTGCCGTGCTGCGCAACGTACTACTCTTCGTGGTGCTGTATGTGCTGCTGCTGTTCCTGGGTACACTGGCACTGACCGCGCTGGGGCAGGACCTCTGGACCGCGTTCGGCGCGGCGATGTCGTGTGTGGGCAACATCGGACCCGGCTGGGGCACCGTGGGGCCCACCGAAAACTACGCGCACCTGCCGGCCCTAAGCAAGTGGATCCTTTCCTTTCTCATGATGGCCGGACGCCTCGAAATCGTTACGGTGCTCATCGTCTTTACCCCAGCGTTCTGGCGGCGGTAATCGATTTGGGATGTTCGATTTTGGATTTTAGAGGGGAAAGCATGAGGGTATAAACGCTGTACAGGGTCACAAAAATAGGCCCACTATTAACCTGGTGTCCCGCTCGTCGCAAGGCTCGTGTCTGTTTAGCGTGGTTCAATAACCGCCCGGGATATCCTTCCGACAGCTGTCGGAATACTGATTCCGGGCTAAGGAAACCCATAGCCGGGGATCGCTCGCATCCCCGGCGATTTTTGGGCTGAATGTTATGGGCACCGCTTGCGTCACGCGTGATGGTACGCCAAACAGATCCTGAACTTGATTCAGGATCCAGCACATGCGAACCTGATCTGGAGACGAGTCAGCGAACGCACACAGCAATCCATTCACTGCGCCGAAACCCGCATTTCCGCATTGGGTACAGGCAACATCCAATGTCTTTGTATTCCGAAGTGGCTTCGTGGCAAAAGCACCCCACCGCTACCGGTTCGGCGTAGCATTCGTCCTGGGTGCTCTGTTGATGAGCAGCCTGGCGCCTGTGGTGCAGCGCGTCTGCGCACAGATGAGTACGACGCACGCTCAGCACATGGACGCCGCTGCGCCCTGCTGCCATGCAGAACACGCAGAGGCGCACCACGATGGATCCGCACCATGCCCGGAATCGCCCGATCGTGATTCGGAGCCCAACTGCGAAGACCGCACCCACGGCACCTCACCCAACGCAACGCTTGGCACGGACCAGTGCTGCGACCTGCACCTTAATCAGCACACCGACGAGGCTACGGCGCCACGCGTTGTGCTCGTGCCGGTGCTCCATAGCGCACTGGCATCGGTTCCTGCAGTAGCAATCGACGCGCCACCCGAGCGCTCTACGGGTACACTCTCCTCGCGTGGGCCCCCGCGCCAGGCATCTATCCCGCTCTTTCTGCAACACGCCGCACTTCTCCGCTAATCTGTCGTCGTGGACCTCCTCGCTTCTTCGCTGAAGCGGGATGTCCACCCGTGCGGATGCCGTCTGCATCCGCCTGAACCGAGCCCTCCTCTGCCCCCCGTAGCTCGTTGAACGACGGTTGTATGTCTGTAGTCGATCGTGTCATTGCGTTTTTTCTGGATAACAAGCTCATTGCGGTGCTCTTGCTGCTGGCCCTGGTGGGCTGGGGCGTGGCCACCGCGCCGTTTGACTGGACGCTCGACGGCTTCCCGCGCGATCCGGTGCCGGTGGATGCCATCCCCGACATTGGCGCCAACCAGCAGATTGTGTTCACCGAGTGG
>CAZBTM010000039.1:0-11517 GCA_964494425.1 uncultured Rhodothermales bacterium
AGCACGCGCCGACGACCGCCGCATGGCGCTGCTCAACGACCGTCGCATTGCGATTGGAAGCCCCGCCGATATCGACGCGTTGCTCGACCGCATGCAATCAGGAACCGGCGGGTTCGACGCCAGCGCCGACGACCGAGAGCTGATTGGCTATGCCTCGGCCAACAACGCGGCGTGGTCGGTTCTTCTCCGCATGCCTGAGCAGATGGGCAACATAGGTGAAATGGTCGATGGCGATGCAAGCACGTGGCAGGAGCGCATGGCCCGCGTCGCGACCGTTACGCAGCAGGCCGGCATGGGCGTCTCGCTTACGTCTGAGGACGTGCAAGCCCGTCTTACGCTTGTGGCGGGCGAGAACGCCAGCGATGTGCGCAGCGTGCTGCGAGGCCTGGCCTCAGGCGCACAGGCCTACGACGACCTATCGGAGCAGCAGCGCACCTTCTTGCAAGATCTGGAGATTAACGACACCGGGCGCTTTGTGCATGTGGATATGCAAACCACGCAGCGCGCCCTGGCTGAACTCGCGATGTCAGTGCAGTAGTAATGAGGCGATAGCTGGGGGGCGGTCGTACAGCGGAAGGGGAGATCCCCACGGCGTAACTGGATGGGCACACGTGGGGCGTCTTGGCATAAGAAAGCCACGCCTACTTTTTTCTCCACGTGCTCGCTACTCGTGCTTATGGTTTACACCACGCCGCACCGCTCCCTGCCACGCCCCACCGATGCTACCGCCCGCCCACGTCCCGACCGCGTGGTGCTAACAACGCCCGCGCACTTCGACATAACGTACGTTATCAACCCGCACATGGAGGGGCATGTGGGCTCGGTGCAGTCTGATGTAGCCTGGCAGCAGTGGAAAGCGCTTCGTGCAGCGTACACGGCGCTCGACATGGACGTACACGTCGTAGATGGCGTCAAGGGGCTGCCCGATATGGTGTTCTGCGCCAACCAGACGCTTCCCTACTACAACCCCGAAACCGACACCGCAGGCGTAGTCCTAAGTCGCATGCATGCCCCCGAGCGCCGCAACGAAGTGCCGCACTACCGCGCCTTCTTCCACGACCAGGGCTACGCCGTGCACACGCTGCCGAGCGAAGTCCCCGGCTCCTTCGAAGGCATGGGCGATGCACTCTGGCATCCCGGCCATGCTGCGCTGTGGGGCGGCTACGGCTTCCGCACCGATATCGACGTGTACGAGGCCCTGCACGATCTACTCGGCGTGCCCGTGTATGCGCTGCATCTCGACGACCCCGACTTCTACCACCTCGACACCTGCCTCAGCGTGCTGGATGCCGACACCGCACTCTACTATCCGGGAGCGTTCGACGACGACGGGCGGGCGCTGCTTGAGCACGGCTTCGCAACGCTCATTGAGGTGCCCGAGCATGAAGCCCGGAACCTCTTTGCCTGCAACGCCCACTGCCCCGATGAGCAGCACGTGCTCATTCAGGAAGGCTGCACCACCACCGAATTCAACCTGCGCGACGCAGGGTTCACGCCCGTCCCGCTCGATACCAGTGAGTTCCTGAAAGCAGGCGGATCGGTCTTCTGCATGAAAGTAATGGCGTGGTAACTGCAGGGCGTGCTCCATAAACACGTCACGCTTTACAGGATGCAGACGCACATCGCTTTCCGCGGTTGGTCGGTGCGGTTCTGGGTATGTCCTCATTGCGGTAGGTCGTTGCAAATTAACGACGTATGCTGTACCTATGAGAGCGTGCCGCGCTCTTTCTCCACGCTTTACTCGGCTTCATGAACGACACTGCAAACGATAGGCAAACCCGCCGCGAGGTCGTCGTGGATGCGGTGATGCTGGTGCTGATTGTGGCGAATCTGGCGCTCATTGTGTTCGACTGGACGTTTGAGTACGAGCACTTCCGCACGTTGCTACAGGCAACTGTACCGGCGGTAGACGAATTCTACGCGACGAAGGTCGACCCCAACTTTCTGCTGTACGACCTGGCCTTCGTGGCGGTGTTCGTCATCGAAATCGTGATACGGTGGGGACTCGCGATCTACCGGGGCACCTACCGGCGGTGGTACTTCTACCCGCTGGTGCACTGGTACGACGTGCTCGGCTGCGTGCCCGTGAGCACCTTCCGGTCACTACGGGTGCTGCGCATTGTAGTGGTGATACGCAAGATGCAGCGGCTGGGCCTGGTCGACCTGAAGCAGACTGTAGCATATGAGACGTTCATCTACTACCGCGATGCGTTCCTGCAAGACCTGACCGATCGCGTGGTGCTTCGTATTATCGGAGGCATTCAGGAGGAGGTCGCCACGAGCGATGCCGTGGTTGAGCAGATTACACAACAGGTTATTTTGCCCCGTCGTAGCCAGCTCATCAATGCCATGACGCATCGCCTGCAAGCGGCCACCGCCCATGCGTATGACCAGTATCGCCCGCAATTCCAAACGTATCTGGATGGCGTCATCACGAAGGCGGTGCAGAATAATCGAGAAATCAGCACCATTGGCATGATTCCGGGCGTAGGATCGACTATTGCTCGCCTGTTAGAGCAAGCCATCAGCGATATTGTATACAATGTGTTCAATCAGATCATGGATGACCTGGGCGAACAGGCGCACGACCAGGTGCTGTCCGACATTACGGCGCTTTCAGCGGATGCGGCCTTTTCCTCGGACTACGAGCAGGAGATCAACGAACTGGTACGCGCGCTGATTGTAGAGTCGCTCGACGTTGTAAAAGATCAGATTCAGGTCTACGAGTGGACGCCAGCGCATCCCCCTACCAACGTTGCCCCTGATGCCGACCCGCCGTTGCAGCCTTCGACCGCTTCATCTCCTTAAACCACCTTCTTGACTTTATGGCCGGATTGTACATTCACATCCCGTTTCGAGAGCGCGATCGTGCCTACGACGATGCTTTTGTATCTGCGAGAGCCGGTGTAAACTACGAAGCGTTCACTGATGCTATAGCTCGCGAGATTCGCCAGCAGGCGGAGGCGCATGGAGGCGAACTGCCGATTCGGTCGGTGTACGCAGGGGGCGGGCGGCCCTCGCTGATTCCGCTGGAGGCCATGGTGCCGCTGCTTCGTGCTGTCAATAACTTTGAGACCGACGATATCGAGGAGGTGTCGGCTGAGCTTGCGCCCAAAGATGCAACGCAGCGCTACGTGAAAGGACTTACCACCATGGGGTTCAACCGGCTGGTGGTGTCGGCGCTTTCGTTCGATGATGCTGAGTTGCATACGATTGATGCGCCGCATACCGTCCACGATATTTACCAGGGCCTGGAGCATGCGCGGACGGTGGGTATTGAGAACATCTCGCTCGATGTGACCTTCGGATGGCCCGAATCAACGCTCAATAGCTGGAAGCAAACCCTTAAGACGGTGGTCGAATGCGAGGTGCCGCACGTCACCCTGATGGAATGGCCGTCGTACGCCACCGACGAAGCGCAGGAGTTGCTCCGCACCAAGCAGTATCGCTATGCGCTTCAGTATCTGCAAGAACACGGTTTTGAGCCCTATGAGATCTCGCACTTCGCGCAGCCCGGCTACCGATCAAAGCACAACGAAAACTACTGGGCGCACGGCAGTTTCTTGGGCATTGGGCCGGCGGCGCACAGCTTTTGGTGGTACCCCGAGTCCGAAAACCCGCGCCGCTGGGCTAACGTGCAAGACGTAGAGGAGTATGCCCGCTTGCTGGCACAGGGCCAGTCGCCGGTATCGGTGCGTCAGGCCGTAGATCGGAATACGCTTGCCGAAGAGTATCTTATGATGCGCCTGCGCGTTATCGAAGGGCTGGACCTGACGTACTATCGCCGCCGCTACGGCGTAGACCTAAAGGCGGAGCATGGGGCGCTGCTCGATCGCTTACACGAGAACGACCTGATCGGTGCGCTCGACGATGACCGGCTGCGCCTGACCGACGCAGGACGCCTGGTATGCGATGAGATTGTGCGACGCCTGCTTCCTGAATAAATCGTGTGTGCCGCCATGCCTATTCGCGCTGCCACCACACCGCTCGAACTCGACACGGTGCGCCAGCTCTTCCGCGACTACGCCCGCGAACTGGGTGTGGATCTCTGCTTTCAGGACTTCGAGGCTGAGTTAGACGAGTTGCCCGGCCCCTACGCATCGCCCGAAGGCGCTATGCTCCTGGCCTACCGCTCTGACACCGATGCGCCCGAACAGGCCGTGGGCTGCGTAGCGCTGAAGCCGCTCCCCGACGAGGGCCTGTGCGAGATGAAACGCCTCTACGTCATCCCTGAGGCCCGCGGCGAAGGCTGGGGACGCATTCTGGCCGAGGCGATCCTCACCGAGGCCCGCCATCGTGGCTACACGCACATGCGGCTCGACACGCTGGCCTCGCTCCACGCCGCCCGCGCCCTCTACCGCAAACTTGGTTTTACGGAGATCAGCGCGTACTATGAGAATCCCCTGTCCGACGTGATCTACATGGAAACCCATCTGTAATGCCGTACGCTCTGCACCGCATCTCCCGCCTGGGGCTCGTAGGAACCGTGCTGCTGCTCGTAAGCATAGGCACAGGGGGATGCGAGGATGCGGCGCCCGACCGCGGGTCGCCCTCGAATCCCCCCGAGTTTCGCCACGACGGCACCCTCACGTTCCTGTCGGCAGAAGGCGATAGCCTGGTGACTATCGACATCGAGATTGCGGATACCGACGCGGCCCGCGCGCAGGGGCTCATGTACCGGCGCTCTATGCGCTACGACCGCGGCATGCTCTTCGTGTTCGACGAACCCGGCACCGGCGGCATGTGGATGCGCAACACGCCGCTCCCGCTCGACATGATCTTTGTAGATGCGGATGAGGAGATCATCAACATCGTAGAGCGCACTACCCCATTCTCAGAGGAGTCGGTTGCGCCCGAGGCCCCGCGCACGTACGTGATTGAGGTGCGCGCCGGATTCGTGGAGCGCCATAACCTCGACGATACCGCTCGCATTACATGGCGCCGCCTCGATTCGTCTGACGAAGAGGCCTGATACCGGAGACGGTTGCGCCAGAGACGGTTGCGTTGGGAGTGCTTCCAGCACCGATAGCGTTCGGTATACGTTCTCCGGCTACCAAGAGCGTATGCGAAGGGTTACGTTACGCCTCCCCGACTTATTTTCGGTAGCAGTCAGACGTGAAGTGATACGATGCATACCGGAGGGGCGTGTGTAGGTGGTATCGTCATGCTGAACGCAGTGAAGCATCTCAGGTCACGCGGACGGAGCACCTGCTTCGGGGCCGCGCGATGCCGATGCGAGGTGCAGTGCCGAGCGTGCGAGGTTGGCGTTGACATCCTTCCCCCCAACAGTCGTCGGAGGTCAGGATGACCTGCGGATGAGGTCTTCAGCAATCACGAACCTTCTATCCACTACCTTATTTTGGTAGTGGATAAACCTTAAGTGATGGCCTTCTGATAAAAGCGTTGACCGGGGCGAACGGTCCTCCGTTCGTCCGCGCCGGAGACGTCCGCGCCGGTCGGCACTCCCAGTCTCCGGCTACTGGTATATTTGCTTCATCACGTAGCGTTGAACCGCTCCCCAATTCGTGTCCGCCCACTACCATTTTTTGTCCCTGGGGCGAACGGTCCTCCGTTCGATCGTCCCAACCGTGCAAATGTCATCACCTTCTTTGTTTTCTTCGTTGCCTATGTCGATTTCCCTCCGCCTCTCCGCCTCTGCAGCCGTGCTCTGCTTTGTACTACTGACCGGCACCGTGCTCACTGGCTGTAGCTCGAACGGCGACACCGGTGAGTCTGGCACTGAACATGATGCCACGGAGCAGGACATCGAAAACCCCATTCCGTTTCGGCCCGACGGCACGCTGCACATCCTGCAAGAGAGCGACACGCTGCGCACCATTACGGTGGAGATTGCAGATACGGACTCCTCCCGCGCTCGTGGACTGATGGAGCGCACCGAGCTGCCTGACGATGCGGGTATGCTGTTTCTCTTCGAGGAGGAGCGTCCGCAGAGCTTCTGGATGGCGAACACGCCCTTGGCGCTCGACATCATCTTTGCGGATGCCGACCAGCGCATTGTATCCATGACCAAGTACACCACGCCCTACTCGCAAGAGCAGGTCACCTCAGGCGTGCCGGCGCAGTACGTGCTGGAGGTGCCCGCGGGCTACGCCGACCGCATCGGCATCATTGAGGGGCAGCGCCTGGGGTGGACGCGTGCGGAGTGAGCGTGGAAGCTGCCGTGCTTACCGGCGCTTGCCCATGATTGCATCGACGCTGTATGCACCGGGTCCGGCCAGGAAGAAGAGCGTGAAGACGAGCAGGTAGATCACCGCGGTTTCGGGGCTGCCGTTGCCGGTCATAACATGCATCGTCGTGGCCATGCCCATGGTGCCCATCAGCAAGAGCGCGGCGGTGCGTGTCAGGAAGCCTACGGTGAGTAGCAATGAACCTACGCCTTCCGCCAAGGCCGCCAGCAATCCCCACACCATAGGGGCAAAGCTGATACCGATGAGCCCCATCGTGCCGCCCAGCTCGGTCCACTGCTCCGGCCCAGCCGTAATTTTGCCGAGGCCGTGCCCCAGAAACATATAGAGGCCCGCGCCTACGCGGAGCAGTAAGAACGCAAGGGGACGAAGACGGTCGGGAAGGTTGATAAGCATGGAATATCGGTAGCGTATGTAAAAAAGTGTGCGTTGTAACGTACAACGCTGAATGGAGAGCAGCAATGCGTCCCTCAACGGGGACCGCATGTATTCGTGACATTGTTACGTATTATGGCAGGCACCCGCGGGCTGCGCGGCTCACAGGCAAGCGTTACGCGTCGATAGTCCACGTTTCGCCGCTGTGCAGGAGCGCCTCCAGATCGCCGTCGCCGCGCTCGGCACGCACCGCATCGAGCTGGTCGTGCAGTTGCTGCTCGTACGTGGGGCGCTCGGTCTGGTAGAGCACGCCAAAGGGACGCGGCAGATCGGGCTGGTCGAACATGCGGCCAATGAGATGCGCCATCTCGCGGTTGCTGGCGTCATACACCAGGCAGTCGCTCACAGACCAGCGGTCGGTAGTGAGGTCAATCGCCTCAAGCGAGAGGCCGTCCAGGCGGAGACCGCGCTCGCCGTTGGCATAGGTCAGCGGCTTGCCGTCTTCCACAAAGAGCGCCCGGCTGGCCTTCGTGCCGCGCTCGGTGAATTCGAAGAAGGCACCGTCGTTGAAGATGTTGCAGTTCTGGTAGATCTCCAGAAAGGCCGTGCCCGCGTGCTCGTGCGATGCCTTCATCATCGCCTTCATGTGCTTCGGGTCGCGGTCCATGGTGCGGGCCACGAACGAGGCATCGGCCCCCAGCGCCACGGCCACCGGATTAAACGGCGCGTCGATGGAGCCATGCGGGGTGCTCTTCGTCACCTTGCCCGCCTCCGAGGTCGGGCTGTACTGTCCTTTCGTGAGGCCGTAGATCTTGTTGTTAAAGAGCAAGACTTGCGTATCCAGGTTGCGGCGGCACAGGTGAATGAGGTGGTTCCCGCCAATGGAGAGCGCATCGCCGTCGCCGGTCACAATCCACACATCCAGCTCCGGGTTCGCACACTTCAGGCCGGTAGCAAAGGTCGGCGCGCGCCCGTGGATCGTGTGCATCCCGTACGTATCCATGTAATACGGAAAGCGTCCGGCACAGCCGATCCCGCTAATAAACACGGTGTTCTCCTTCGGCACATCAAGCTCCGGCAAGAGGCGCTGCACCGTGGCCAGAATCGCATAGTCGCCACAGCCGGGACACCAGCGCACGTCCTGATCGCTTGAAAAGTTCTTGCGGCTCAGCCCACACCCACCGCCATCGCCCCCGTATCCAGGCGGCAACGTAGGCCCATCGGTCTTTTTGGCTCCCGGCGGACCGGCAGGCTTTTTGGATCCGGGAGATCCCGCTGGTTTCTTGGCACCAGGCGGGCCCGCAGGCTTCGTAGTGTTATTGGTATTGGAGGATGCAGAGGCGTCGGCCATAGCAGAAAACGGAAGCAGCGTCAGAGGGGAAACGGTGAAACAGGCGCTATGAGGCCACCGGAGTCAGGGCATCGCGGATGGCCGTGCAGATTTCTTCAGCGCGGAAGGGCCGTCCCTGAATCTTGTTGAGGGGGAGGAACTCGGCATCGTACGCATTGCGCAGCAGACGGATGAGCTGGCCGTTGTTGAGCTCGGGCACCAGCACGCGATCGAACCCGTCGACGAGCGCCTCCAGGTCGGCAGGCAGTGGCCACACGTAGCGCAGATGCGCCGCACTCACGGGCGTGTCCTCAGAGTGGCAGCGGTCCACCGCTTCGTCGATGGCGCCCTTCGTAGAGCCCCAGCCCAGCACCAGAAGCGAGCCCTGGCGCGGCCCGCGCACGGGCACCGGCGGCATGGACTGTGTAACGCGCTGTACTTTCTCCGCGCGTAGCTTCACCATGCGCTCGTGGTTTTCGGGGTCGTACGAGACGTTGCCGGTTTCGTGCTCCTTTTCGAGTCCGCCCAGCCGGTGCTCCAGTTCAGGCGTACCCGGCACCGCCCACGGACGCGCCAGCGTGTCGTCGTCGCGGACGTACGGCAGAAACTGCGGATTGCCGTCGTCATCCGTCATCATGTTGCGGTCGGTGGGTTCGGTGGTGTTTTCCACCGTAAACGGCGGCAGGTCATCAACCGCAGGAATGCGCCAGGCCTCCGATCCGTTGCCCAGGTAGCCGTCGGCCAGGAGCATGACGGGCGTCATGTAGGTGGTGGCAATGCGGCAGGCTTCGTACGCCATGTAGAAGCAGTCGCCGGGCGAAGCGGGCGCCAGCACGGGGAGCGGTGCCTCCCCATTGCGCCCGTAGACAGCCTGCATGAGGTCGCCCTGTTCCGGCTTGGTGGGGAGCCCGGTGGAGGGGCCGCCGCGCTGCATGTTTACGATCACGAGTGGGAGCTCGGTCATTACGCCCAGGCCAATGGCCTCGGTCTTGAGGGCCACGCCGGGTCCGCTCGTGCCGCACACGCCAATGGATCCACCAAAGCTGGCGCCGAGCGCCGCGCCCACCGCTGCAATCTCGTCTTCGGCCTGAAACGTGGCCACGTCGAAGTTCTTGTGCTTGCTGATCTCGTGCAGGATGTCCGAGGCCGGGGTAATCGGATACGACCCGTAGAATACGGAGCGTCCGCTCTGATGGGCGGCAGCGACCAGTCCCAGCGCGGTCGCCTCGGCCCCGCGAACGGCGCGGTAGGTGCCGGGCTTCATGGCGGCGGGATCGACCTGGTAGCGCGTGCCGATGGCCTCGATGGTTTCGGCGTAGTGCGCGCCCTTCTTCAGGACGGCCAGGTTTGCATCGCGGATGGCCGGGCGGTCGCTGAACTTGTTGCGGATCCAATCGCGTGCCGGGTCCAGTGGACGCGAGTACATCCAGAGCGTCAGCCCCAGCGCAAACATGTTCTTAGAGCGATCGACCTGCTTCTTCGACAGATCGGTGTCGCTCAGCGCCTCGCGGGTGAGCGTGGTCAGCGGCACTTCGATGACCTCGTAGCCGTCGAGCGTGTCGTCGTGTAGCGGGTCAGCGTCGGACCAACGCGTCGGTGTTCACGAGCACCGTGCCGCCCGGACGCACCCGCGACAGGTGCACCTTGAGGGCGGCGGCGTTCATGGCCACCAGCAGGTCCACCTTGTCGCCCGGCGTATGGATGTCCACCGCGCCAAAGTGCAGTTGGAATCCGCTTACGCCATAGGTGGTGCCAGCGGGCGCACGGATCTCAGCCGGATAGTCGGGTAGCGTAGCCAGGTCGTTGCGCGCGTAGGCCGAGGCGAGCGTGAACTGCGCGCCCGTCAGCTGCATCCCGTCGCCCGAGTCGCCCGCAAAGAGGACGGTCGCGTCGGGGATGGAGCGCGTGGGCGCATCGGAAGCGGCATCGGAAGGAGAAGTCATGGCGCCATCAGAAGAACAACATGGAGGGAGGGACGATCAGGCACATTATCTGCGCATAGGCTTGTACATTGCCTGCAGGCGAGCGTTCAGCGCGGATAGGGCAGGCCATGTGAAGAAACAGATCGGCTGCGGGAGCCCGAACGCCAGCATTGTATCCGTGAATTTTGCCCTTGTATCCTCCGATAGATGAACAAGGAGTAACGCATGCGTAACACAAAAACGGCGCTTTGGCACGGAGTTCGTGCGTCAATACGCTACACATGTTTGTTGGATGTAAAACACGTTCTTATGGTTGCATACACTGCTACCACCCACGGCGTTACGGTACACGTTTGGCCGGTGTATCTGGACGCGCCCTCGAGTTTTATGGAGATGGAGTTTGCGTTCAGTTACGCGGTGCATCTGCACAATCGAGGCACCGACGACCTGGAACTGATTCGCAAACGCCGTACGATTCAGGAAGCCAATGGACGGCTGCAAGACGTTGATGGCGATGACCTGGGCACGCGCCCCATCATTCCCGCAGGCGAGAAGCACGTACTCGATGAGCGATGCACGGTCCACAGCTTCGACGCGGTGGTAGAGGGCAACTACCTGGCCCAGCGCCCCAATGGCGAACGCGTGCGCATTGCGCTCCCCTCGTTTCCGCTGCACGCTGCAGCAAATTAGCGCACAGTCAGCTCCAGACGGTACTGCTCACTTCGCTCACTTCTCACACATGCTCAGCTTCACCGATCTGACCGATGCCCAGCAGCGCATTGTGCGCCATCATGAGGGACCGGCGCTGGTGTTTGCCGTGGCCGGAGCGGGCAAAACAACCTCGATGGTCCACCGCATTCGGCATCTGGTGGATACAGAGGACGTAGCGCCCGCCCGGATTCTGGCGAGCTCGTTTAGCCGGGCCACCGTCAACGATCTGGAGGCGGGCATTCGACGTGTAGGCGTGCGCGGAGTGGACACGCGGACGTTGCATGCGCTGGGTCGCCAGTTCATCCAGCAGGCCGAGGAGGCCAAGCATCTGCCGCCGCGCCTCAATCAGCAGACCGTGAATCCGGCGGACGCGGGGCGCTACCTGGCACAGCGGGCGCTGCAGGCGCTGGCGCGTGAGCAAGACACCGAGCCGAGCATGCTGGGCATCACCGCAAGCGATCTGGAGGACCAGATTGCCACGTGGAAGGGCCAACTCTGCTACGCCGATCTTGAGCAGGCGCATCTGCCCGACCGGGCGCTGGAGCATGCCCAGCAGGCCACGCACGACAACGAGGACTACCTGACGCTCTACCGCTACGCCGAGGCCGAGCGCGACAAGGAGGGCTGGATCACCTTTGCCGACATGCTCATGGAGGGCTGGGAGGCGCTCATGCGGTTCAAGACCGTGCGCGAGCAGGCGCAGTCGCGCTACGAGCAGGTGCTCGTGGACGAGTTTCAGGACGTGAACCGCGCCCAGCACGCGATCTTGGATGTGCTTACCGCGCCGCATCGCAACTACATGGCGATTGGCGACGACGACCAGTGCATCTACGCCTGGCGCGGGGCAAACCCAGCATTTATCCTCAATTTTGCGGAGACGTACGATGCCACGGAGTACGTTTTGCACGAGAACTTTCGCTCACACGCGCAGCAGATAACGCTTGCCAACGCAGTCATTCAGCACAATGAGCAG
>CAZBTM010000039.1:11527-12905 GCA_964494425.1 uncultured Rhodothermales bacterium
ACCCCGCCTTGGCATTTAGCCGAGGTCACGGCCGTTCACCGTGACGCGGCCCCGCGACGGCCGCTCCATCAGCATGATCAGGCGCAGCAGCGTGCTCTTTCCGGCTCCCGAGTGGCCAGTGAGAAACACCAGCTCCTCGGGGGCGATTTCGAAGCTCACCTCGCGCAGCGCGTCGTGGCCGTTGTCGTAACGCTTGCCAACGCGGTCATTCAGCACAATGAGCAGCGCCGCAGCAAGCGCATCCACCTAACGCGCGGCGTGCAGGGCACCGCCGACCTTACGGTGTGCGATACGCCCGAGCAGGAGGCGGAGCACGTCGTATCCACCATACGCACGCATCTGCAGAACGGCACGCCCACCGATGACATGGTTGTGCTGGTGCGGCAGTACGCGCAGACGCCGCTGCTGGAGCAGCAGCTTATTGACGCGGAGGTGCCGTATCGCATTGTGGGAAGTCAGCCGTTCTACCTGCGGCACGAAGTGCAGGTGCTAACGCGCTACCTGTACTGGGCTACGCTGGAGCGCACCGTACGCGAAAACGGCTGGTTCCGCGATCGCCGGAACGCGCGCAACTACGCAACGCGCTTCAAGAAGCTGCTCCGCGAGCCCAACTGCTACGTGAGCAGCGCGCTTGTGGAGCGCGTGTGCACAACGGCGCTGCGCGACAAGGTGTCGCTGCTCGATGTGCTGGCCCTCCGCACTGATGCAATGCACGAAAACACCGTTGAGAACGTAGAGGCCTTCACCGACACGATCGACGGACTGGTAGCACGCCTTGATCAGCCTGCGCACAAAACCGTGTCGTGGCTGATTGATGCGCTCGACTACGAAGCGTATATCCGCGAGTGCAGCGCGTTTACCGAGATCGCGGACCAGCGCATCCAGACGGCTCATTCGCTGGCCACGTTTGCGCAGGGGCACGCCACCACGCAGGCGCTCCTCGACAAAATCGCGCAGATCTCGTTTAACCGTCCCGAGCGCGGGCCCAGCTCCGATGCGCTGGCTATCTGCAGCATCCACCGCGCCAAGGGCGGCGAGTGGCCCGTGGTGCTGGTGCCCGGCTGCAACGACGGCACGCTGCCCACACGGCCCACGACAGCCGGCGAAGCGGACATCCCTGAAGAGGAGCGGCGGCTCTTCTACGTGGCGGTGACGCGTGCCCAGGAGGCGCTCTACCTGTCGCGTCATGACGAGGAGGCGCCCTCGCCGTTTCTGAAGGAAGCCTGCGTACCAGATGCCATTGCACAGTGCAACACGCTACGCCGCGTGATTGAGAGGCCGCCGGACGAATTCACCCCGGCTGATGCGGTGGCGGTCTGCGTAAGCCTGGGCGCGCTGCAGCTGGGTGAGACACTGGACACGTGGTGGACGCCGTCCG
>CAZBTM010000039.1:12915-14042 GCA_964494425.1 uncultured Rhodothermales bacterium
AGCGCAGCCCCGCCTCCGCCAAGGCGCCGTGCCCGGCGCCGAGCGTGCGCTGCAAGGTGGTGGACGCCGTCCGATGCGCAGCGTCAGGCGCTACGTACACAGCTTGCAGCGGCGGAGCGCCAGGCAGAGCAGCTCCGCGAGCGTGCTCGTGCGAACCCGCTTGCAGAGGGCGAACTGCTCCCGGTGGCGGTGAAGCACACCGATGTGCTCGTGCATCCTGATGCGCCGTTTACGTTTGCACCGCAGTCCACCGACGCGGGGCCGGTCCACGTCTATCAGGAGACCGGCGGCGAGCAGCGGCCTGTGGGGCGCGTGGCTCTGGAGCGCAGTGCTGCGCTTACTGAGGGCGACATCGCAGGGGCAGATCGTGCTGCGTGGAACGAGATGCGCGGACACCTCGAACGGCGTTCTAATTCCGGGAAAACGCTCTACCTTCACGTCGAAAGGCGAGTGGGGGAGCCGGCAGAGACGTCCACGCCTGAGACGCTCCCCGATACCGAAGACACCGACTCCGTATCCGACCAAACCAACATGCGCATGCAGGTGGATTCAGACGCATACGGGCGGGGCAAGGCAGCGCTCAAAGCACTTGTTGATGCGTAAGTTCGGTTACGCCGCCACCATTTCGATGCGGATATCGTAGTCGGGCGTGGTCAGCGTAATGACCTCGTTCTGGTCGGCCAGCCCGTAGTCGTCGATTGCATCGGGCAGGGCGCCCTCGGGCTTGTCCATCTTGAAGAGGGCATCGGCCACCACGTGCCAGTCCTGCGGCGTAAGATGCACGGTGGCGGTGCGCCCTTCGGCGACCATCGGCGCGTAGTTGAGCACCTTGTTCAGGTGGTTGACGGCTTGCTTGAGGTGCTTATTCAATGGAATATCAGGATCCATAGCGGGCGATTCGGATGCGTGATGGTTAGAATGATAAGGGTAATGGCCTCTACCTTCGCATTCAAAATCACGTTCCTTTCGGCGGATTCGCATGCAGACCTACCTGTCGTATTTGTCGCGCATTTTGCACGAGGGGACGCGCACGCCCGATCGCACGGGCACGGGCACCCTCAGCGTATTCGGCGCGCACCTGTCGTTCGACTTGCAGCAGGGCTTCCCGCTGCTTACCACCAAGCGCG
>CAZBTM010000039.1:14052-16410 GCA_964494425.1 uncultured Rhodothermales bacterium
CGCCATATCTGGGAGCATGGAGACCAGCGCATGGACCGCACCGGTGTGGGTACGCGCTCTGTCTTCGGCACCATGCTGCGTTTCGACCTTGGCGGGGAGCGGGTTCCGCTGCTCACCACCAAGCGCGTGTGGATGCGCGGCATTGTGGCGGAGCTGTTGTGGTTCCTGGACGGCGGCACCAACATCCGTCCGCTTGTGGAGCAGGGCGTTTCCATCTGGACCGACTGGCCGCTGCAGCGCTACCGCGAGACTACCGGCGAGGCGATTGCGCAAGACGACTTTGAGCAGCGCATCTGCGACGACGCCGACTTTGCTGCCGAGTGGGGCGAGTTGGGTCCGGTCTACGGCACCCAGTGGCGCGACTTTGACGGGGTGGATCAGCTGGCGCGGCTGGTGGAGGGCCTGCGTTCCAATCCGCACTCGCGGCGGCATCTGGTGAGCGCCTGGCATCCCGCACAGGTGGAGGCAATGGCGTTGCCGCCCTGCCACTACGCATTCCAGTGCCACGTGGAGCCGGTATCCAACGGCCCCGACCGCCTCTCGCTGATGTGGCAGCAGCGCTCGGTCGATTCGTTTCTGGGACTGCCGTTCAACATGGCCAGTTACGCGCTCCTCACGCATCTGCTGGCGGACCAGACCGGCTACGCGCCCGGCATGCTGCATTTTAGCGGAGGCAACTGCCACATCTACGAAAATCACCGGGAGCAGGTGCGCACGCAGTTAGAGCGCACGCCCTATGTGCTCCCTACGCTTACGGTGGACACGGCGCCCTCGCTCTTCGACTACACGCCGGAGCACATCCACCTGCACGATTACACCCACCACCCGGCATTGCCCGCGCCCATTGCGGTGTGAGGAGGCCGGGCATTGAGGGCATACCCGAGTGCGTCAATCCCTTATCTTGATGGTTGCCCTGCAATCATCCCCGAACGAAGCCTGTCATGGTGAGCGGAAGGCGACGAAGGAGCCGAGAGTCGAACCATCTCCTTAACGTTCAGCAGTCGCTTTCCTCGTGCCAGGACTCTGCACCTGCTTGGTGCAGTTGCTCCGTTCGAAGTGACAGCGTCTGAAAGGGGGGCGTTGCTGGTGCCCCGACGGTGCCAATAGCGTTCGGCACAAGTTACCCCGTCCGCGCGATGAGGAGAACGCTTCTGCCAACTCCAACCCGACTCCGGTCCCGCTCGTCGCAAGGCTCTGCCTTGTGACGCAGTTGTTTAGGGGCTCCGCCCCGTCCAGGCCGTCTGTAGATCCATCGAAAGATGATTGGCATGATGCAAGAGAAGATGCAAGCGGAAGCCTGAAACAGCTATCGCTCGCGTCCCCAGCTATGGAAAATCCCTGTGGGCGAGCGTTGTAGTATACGGCAGCTAATCCCACAAAAGGCGCCGTTGGTGCCGCTGATATGGGCTCTATGCTTCTCCTGCCAACATCGATCTCTCTAAGATTAGCGACTACCTACTCATCAAAAGCCTGAGCCCGTGGAGGGATATGAACTCCCATCCCCATCTCAGGCCCTCGTACAAAACTGATGCAGATGTGATAAGCAAGGTCGGTGGGGCAGAGCCCCTGTACGGCGCACGTCGCACGGCGGAGCCATGCGACGAGGTGTTAATCTTTATGATAGCGGTTCAATGCTACGTGATGGAAGGAATGGGCCTGTAGCCGGAGACTGGTATTCCGACAGCGGTCGGAAGGACGTTTCTGGCGGAGGCGAACGGAGGAACTTGTCCCGACTACTGTCGGGGCCGTTCGCCTCAGGAAAGATTATAATTGGGAGAGCGATCACTTAACGTCTATCCACTACCCAAATTAGAAGAAGCCCCACGCTGGAATGCGTGCGGCTTCGTATCTGCAAGCAAAAAAGCCCCCCGGCTGGACTCGACCCCGCATGCCGACGGCTGTCGGGATAACAGCCAACTGTCATAGGGCTTCCAACCGTTCTTCAAGGTTGATTCGTCCCTCAACCACGTAGCGCGTCATCTTTTTGCTCTTCCAACGCTTAACCAGTTGCTCGGCGGCGATGGCCTGGTGCTTGGTGGGAAACCACTCCACAAAGACAAGACGCCACGGGCGGTACCGCGCGGTGAATCCGGTGCTGGTTGTGTTGTGGTGCTGAAGGCGACGTTCGGGGTTGCTGGACCGTCCCACATAGAAGCGATCAGCCGTTTCCGACTGAAGAATGTAGAGCGCGTGGGGCGTGGCCATCTTGACGTATCAGATTGGACGTATGCTCGGCTAAGACAGCATACCTCGCTACGCACACAGATTCAAATTAGAAGAAGCCCCACGCTGGAATGCGTGCGGCTTCGTATCCACAAGACAAAACGTACTTCGGTCTGGACTCGACCCCGCGCCCCG
>CAZBTM010000039.1:16420-17717 GCA_964494425.1 uncultured Rhodothermales bacterium
GCATGCTCTACCAATTGAGCTACCGAGGAGTGTTAAGTTGTGGTGGTACTCGCATCGTGTTGGTGCGCCGGACTCGAACCCGCATCCCGACAGTGGTCGGGATAACAGCCGCTCATGCGGCGCTGGAGGAGAGAGGTGCGGCCTACCAAACAAGAAAGCTCCCCGGGCTGGACTCGAACCAGCATGCCGACGGCTGTCGGCATAGCAGCCGCTCATGCGGCGTTGAAGAGAGTTGTGAAGACAGCAAACCAAAAAGCTCCCCGGGCTGGACTCGAACCAGCAACCCTGCGGTTAACAGCCGCATGCTCTACCAATTGAGCTACCGAGGAGTGTAACTGTGCGCGGATGAGGCTCCGCGTGGGCCGCATTGCACAGGGCGTCCCGTGCGTTGCGGTCGTTATCAATGCCACGCATGGGATGCAGTTCCCAGCGGGCATACGCATGGTAGCCCTTTTTCTGCACCAGGTCAAGGGCTTGACCTGTATTTCAAGAGGAGGATGCGTGAAGGGTGCCATTGGTTGCGGTATCGGTTGCCAAAACAACCAGTTCAGTGGTCGCGTCGAGGGTCCATGTGGTGTCGTTAGGGGGATTCAGGTGAAGGGTGCGGTCGGCAGCGGTACCGCGTCGTATCCCCAGGAGCGTTCCATGATGAGTCGCCACGGCGCGCTGCAGGGCGTGGGTGGTGTGCTCGGTGTCGGAAGAAAGCCCGTAGCGCGATGCAGCGTGAAAGGCAATCTCCGCTCCATCAGGCCCGAACAGTTCGCTCATAACGCCTCCCAGCTCGCGGCGGAGCGTCACCTGGGCCAGCATACGACTCATCAGGGCCGGCGATACAATCACATCGCCCGGATAGTCGCGGAGCAAGGGCGCGTTGGCGGCGTCCATCAGCTCAACGACGACAGCAGGGGGCGTTGCGCACGAGGCGATCTGCGTATGCACCATGAGGCGGCCCATGAGGGTGCGCGCATCGGCCTCCTCGCCCGAGGCAAAGCGGTCGCTTCCCACCAGGACCACGGTGCCGTAGGTTGCTACGTTGAGTGCACGCAGCACGGCGGTCTGCGTGTAGTCGCCCTCGCGATGCTCAACCTGCACATGGCCAGGCAGCGTCAGTTCGTTGAGCATTTCGCGTCGGCGGGCGGCGGCAACGGTCGACACCACGGTAAGATGCACGGGGGTTGCGTAGCTGCTGTACTCTTGAATCAGCGACACGACCCGCGGGCTCCACCCGAAGCAGACAATGCGATGGGTGGAGAGTGGGCGCGATGCCGGAGCATCCTGGATACGCGACGGCGGATCA
>CAZBTM010000040.1:0-1068 GCA_964494425.1 uncultured Rhodothermales bacterium
CGACAGCCCGTCGACACCCGCCGCTCCCGGCCGTCGGCATCCACATACCGGGCGTGAGCCTGATCCCTACAAGCGCGCGCTTGCTGACGAGGCGGCCACGGTGCAGTGTACCCCGGTGCTGGCGTTCGACATCGACCCGCCGCCTACGCTCTCGGTGCTGCTGAATCGCGCTTCGGCCTATGGTGCCCTTGTGTGCACAAGCCCGCGTGCGGTGCAGGCACTGAAGCGCTCACTTCCCCCCGATCACCCTCTTCACACTGCGTGGAGCAGTAAGCCAACCTATGTAGTCGGACCGCGCACCGCGGAGGCAATATCGGCGTGGGGGGGAGAGCCAGTGGGCGCTGAAACCGGCGATGCCGCGACGCTCGCGGCCCGCATGGTGGCGGATGCGCCGGGGCGCCTGCTATTTCTTTCTGGAAACCGGCGCCGCGACACGCTGCCGCGCGCGCTCGTAGAAGCCGACTACGTGTTCGACGAAGTTGAGGTATACCGCACTCGTCTACGGAGCGACATCACACTTCCGTCGCCCCCCGCCTGGCTGGTGTTCTTCAGCCCCTCGGGAATCGAAGCGGTACGAACCTCGGGCCACATGCTCGACGCCTATGCCTGTGCCGCCATTGGCCCCACCACTGCCGCTGCATTGCGCGACGCAGGCGTCTCGGTTCAAGCGGTGGCTGCCACCCCTACACCGGACGCACTGGCCGCGGCGATCCGAGATGCACAGGCTTCAGGGCAGTTCCCTTCCGCATCCCACTGACAGCGTAGCAGCCTACAGCGTCTCGTTGATTGCCAGACGGAGGCGGCGCGTGGCACGGCGCGGATTTGCGGCGGTCGCTACAGCCGAAAGCACTGCTATACCGTAGGCTCCCGCATCCAGAACCGCCTCCACGTCCCGATGTGTGATCCCTCCGATAGCGATGACTGGACACGCCACTGCATTGCAACACGCGCGAAGCCGATCCAGCCCCTGTGTGGCACCGGCATTCGCTTTGGAGCGCGTTGGGTAGATAGGACCAAATCCAACATAGGTTGCCCCGGCGGTCTCGGCCTGTTGGGCCTGCGCAATCG
>CAZBTM010000040.1:1083-6846 GCA_964494425.1 uncultured Rhodothermales bacterium
CCAACACAGGAGCGGGGCCAAGCACGCGACGCGCCATTGCGACCGGAATATCCTCCTGCCCTACATGCAAGCCCCGAGCACGCACGCCCAGGGCCACGTCGAGGCGGTCGTTCACGACAAGCGGAATCCCAGCTTTATTGCACATCACTTGCACACGTTTAGCGGCAATGAGCTGATTGCGGATGCCGCCGTGTTTCTCGCGGAACTGGATGGTGTCGGCCCCACCGGCAATGGCACGGGCAGCCAGCTCCGCGTGCGAAAAGCGCTGCTGCAGACGAAAGTCGGTGATAACGTGCAGACGTCCAACCGCTGAGGGGGGAAGCGAAGTTGACATGGGGCGTCAATCGATGTTGAAGGGAACCAGAAAGCGGGATGCGCAGATGCATACACGATATCTGCGCGTTCGTTGCCTGACCAAAGAAAGCTTTGGCTATGCCAATACCTGCACTGATTCGGGATGCGCGAGCCGCTGTTGAGGCAGGCGTACAGGCGGTGCATCCATTAACGCTTATGCAGCGCGAGCAAAATAGAACGCTGCTCGAACGAGCACGCCAGACATCGCGTGTGTTCGTGGCTACGATTGGAAAGGCGGCCGCGTCGTGGGGCCGCTGGTGGGCGGCTCAAGAGGTGGCCGAGGCCGGGTGCATCATCGTGCCGGCGGGCTATGACGTACACGAAAAGGATGGGCTTCCGGCATCATGGCGTCGGGTGGAGGCGGGGCATCCGCATCCTACCGACGCCAGTGCACGCGCCGGACGGCTCCTGCTCGACATGGCATCGGCGTGCACGCGCAGCGACGTGCTGATAATCGGACTGTCGGGCGGCGGATCGGCCTGCACGGCGTATCCCCCCGATGGCGTGTCCATGCAGGCGGTGCGTCGGCTCAACACGCTGCTCTTGCACAGCGGATGTGCTATCGACGCGGTGAATGCGGTGCGCAAGCATGTGCTGCAGGTCGGGGGCGGACGCCTGGCGGCGGCAGCCCATCCGGCTCAGGTGTGGTGCCAGGCCATCTCGGACGTGCCGGGCAACGACCTGTCGACCATCGCCAGTGGGCCCACCGTGGGCGACCCGACCACGTATGCCGACGCCATTGCCGTACTCCAGCGCGCCGAAGTGTGGGCAGAGGTGCCGCCCACGATTCGCACCTATCTGCAAGAGGGGGCGCAGGGCCAGCATCCTGAAACCGTGGCCCCCGAGGACGAGGGGCTCCACCGCGCCCAAACCGCCGTTATTGCAAGTAACAAAAATGCGCGTGCTGCTGCCGCCTCGCATCTGGCAGACTGTGGATATGCAGCCCGTACGTCCAGCACACTCATGAAAGGAGAAGCCCGCGCAGTGGGACGCGCCCATGCGCAGCAGCTTTCCGGGGCAGACGGTCGATGCGCCTTCGTGTGGGGCGGCGAACCAACGGTGCACGTAACAGGCACCGGTACGGGAGGACGCAATCAGGAAGCCGCATTAGCGGCAGTGCGTCCGCTGGCACAGCAATCGGCTCCTGCTGTGCTGCTTTGCGCCGGGACCGATGGCATTGACGGGCCCACCGACGCGGCGGGAGCCTGGGCCACGCCCCATACGCTACGCCATGCATCGGCGCAGGGCCTGTCCCCTGAATCCCACCTGGACGATAACAACAGCTACGCCTTTTTTGAGCACGTCGACAGTCTATATCGACCCGGACCCACAGGCACTAACGTCATGGATCTACACATCGGGCTAATTGGTGCGTAGTGTGGGGGCGTAGGATGGCTGCATCTCTCATCAGGCTTTTGTAGCTTGTAGCGCATTAATCGTGCTGCTGTACGTTGTGGCACAGTGCCACATGTATACTTAAAATAACTGCCCTCAAAGCAACGCAGACACCAATGAGACTTCGTACCCATCAGGCAGTGTGGATGCTGCTGTTCCTTATTCTTGCAACCGGTGCTACCCCGTCCACGACCCACGCGCAGGATGCGTCCGAAGCGGTCGAGGCGGTGCGCAACGTAGAAGAGCAGATGCGCCAGGCGATTGTAGAGAGCGATCTGCAGACGCTGGAGCAGCTGTGGCAGCCTGACTTCATGGTGAATGCGCCGCGCAATGTCGTCGTGCCCAATCGCGCATCCGTGCTGAAGGTGTTTCAAGCCGGTATTGCCTCGTACAGTCACTATGCACAGACCCGCGATACCATTCGTGTAGAAGACGATCAGGCGATCGTAATGGGCAGCGAAACGGTGCGTCCCGCGGGCGACGATGCGCCATATGCGGGGCAAACGGTGCATCGCCGCTACACGCATGTGTGGCAGGCAACCGACGAGGGCTGGCGTCTGGCTGTGCGTCATGCGCACATTGCCCGATCCGAAATGGATTAGGCCGTGCGGCACCGCGTTGATACGCGCCCGGTCGTTCCTCAGAGAAGGTGTTCCAAGAGGGCAATCACGTAGCGTCGATCTACTCCCTCACCGTACAACGGTCTGAATTTTATGGCGACAACGTCTACTGGCAGTGCATCTTCGAGGCAACCACCGTTCAGCGACACAGCAGCCCGTACGCCGCTGGTCCAATACAAGACGCTGGAAGATGGGCAAGAGGCTACGGTCCGCTTGCAGACTGCCGGATTGTGGGCTGTTTTGGAGACGGAGACAGAACGTGAGCAGGAAAACCCCGGCAGCAGATCGAAGCAGCGCAGATCTCCATCCGCCGTCGTGCTGTGCGTGCGCAACCGGGACACACGCAAAGCGCGCGGCATACTTCGCGCGTTCCATCTTCTTCCCGACGATGCACCGTCTTCCAGGCCATCATCGTTGGGCGACGCGGGCAAAAAGGGGGCCATCGATGGTAGGGAGAACCACACGGGGCCCTCTCAAGAGCGTATTCCGGATGGAGAAAACGAAGACGCCGATGCATCTGAGGAACCATCAGCGGGTGCCGACTGGATGCCGCATGTTCGTTTTGGGCATATGGTGATCGGCGGGGCGGTGCTGTTGGCGCTTGCCACGGTGCTTTTTCTATGGCTGAGCGCTTCAGCAGGGTGAGGCCGGAGGGCGGCGCAGCCAAACCGGCAATATGGAAACAGCGTCTCTAAGCATCGCTCACGCGCCTCCCCGCCGCCTAAAGAGATACAGAATTCGTAACAGTTGCGCGTGACTGGTTTGACGGTCTGCATCGTAGAAGGGTACATGGATGGGTTTCTTGCCCCCAAACGAAGATCGCAACAGCGATCTCTTTCTGTGCGCCTTGTGTTGTTACCACTATACCATGCCTTTTCATGCGTGCCATCTGGTTTATGGTATGGACTGATCTTCTGGAGCAAGTGCTCAACGGATCGACGGGAGGTGTGCTTGGGGGAATAGTAGGACTGCTTCTCATCATAGGATTCTTGCTTCGAGGGCGTCTGTGGCGTTGGGGGCAGCACATAACGCAAAAGACGTTCGCGCTCCGTAGCCCCTCCAACGATCTTGATTCCAGAGATGCTGCGCTTGGGAGTTCTGAGTCAGAAGGCCCCGAGTCAGAAGGGGCCAAGCGGTATCCTGCGCGGTCACAGGCGCCGCATTCCATAGATGTTGAGTGGGTTGAGGCGCTACAGGCGGGGTTCGTTGTCGTTGACAACACATACCGCATTGAGCACATCAACGCAGCGGCCTGCAGTCTGCTCAACGAGCCGACACTGCAGCCCGGTGTAGTGCTACCCCACGCGCTGGTTGAGCAACTGCCTGAAGGCAACGAGCCCACCTCCGTGCCCTGGCAGCACGGTGGGTCATCCGCTCTTCACATTTATGTGCGCACCGTGCGTCGCGCTACCGGGCTGTATCGTGTGCTTACCCTGCACGATACCACGGCCTTTCAGCATGCCAAGGCCACACTGCGTAGCACCGATCGTCTCTTGCGCGCTATTGTGCAGACCAGCGTAGCCGCCGTGGCGGTTGTGAATGCAGATGGGACGATCACGTACGCAAACAAGCACGCCGAATCCATCTTGGGCCTACAGAGTGGTTCGCAGGGGACGTGGACCTACAGTCAGACTGGCTGGACTCTTACACCCATTGACGCAGAAACGACGACGCCGCTCCACGACGTGCTATCTACAGGGATGTCTATTCGGGGCATGCGCTGCGCCATTACCTGGCCCGACGGCACCCGTAAATATCTTCTGTTGAACGCCGCGCCACTCAAGACCCCGGGCGAAGCGCCCCAGGTGGTGTTTTCGGTGCAAGACATTACCGAGCGCCATCAGGCTGCACAGCAGCTCAAAGACGAACAGCGCTTCTTTACCGCTGCTATCAACAGCCTGCCCGGTTTATTCTTTATGGTGGATGCGGAAGGGAAGCATCAGCGGTGGAATGCGCCCCTCGAATCCGTCACCGGATACACCAACCACGAACTGGCCCACCGCACGCTGGCCGATCTCGTGGTGCCGGCCGATGCCACCCGAGTCCGCGAGGCTGTGCACGAATCGCTTGCCGAAGACACCGGCTTCACGCTCGAAGTGGAGCTAACCACGCAGCAGGGCGACGCTACGCCATACGTGTTTACCGCGGCCCCGCTCACCGTTGATGGCACCCCTTACCTTGCAGGCATGGGCCTGGACATCACCAGGCAGCGTGAGCGTGAGCAGGCCCTTCGCCAGGCGCGCCAGCAGGCCAACGAGGCCCGTAGCGAGGCCGAGCGCATGAGCGCGCTCAAAACATCGTTTCTGTCTAACATGAGCCACGAAATTCGGACGCCGCTCACCACGATGATCGGGTATGCGCGTATCCTGGCAGAAGACGAGGACCCCCCCCGCCGGTTTGCCGATCATATCGTACAGGGAGGGCAGCGTTTGCTACGTACGCTCGACAATATTTTAACATTTTCGCAGCTCGACACCGGAGTATACACGCTAACCCCTACACTCACAAACGTGGAAGACGCCGTGCGCACAGCCATCCGCAAGGTTGAGCCGGAGGCCCGCGCTGCAATTCGCGTAACGGCACCGGCTAATGCATCCCTCCTGCGCCTGGACGGGCAGGCGGTAACAGCAATTGCAACGCATCTGCTGCAGAATGCGGTTGCGTTTACCGAGGTGGAAGATACGATTACGGTGCAGATCGACATGCAGAACGCAGGCGCTCGGCTTTCTATTGCCGACACAGGACAGGGCATGCCCGCCGACTATGTGCCGCATGCGACTGAGCCGTTCACGCAAGCTGCTGATGGCATAACGCGCTCACACGAAGGAAGCGGGCTGGGACTGGCTATTGTTCAGGGGCTGGCCGATATGATGGGGGGATCCGTCACCATTGAAACCGAGCGAGGTGTTGGCACCACCGTGTCGGTATGGATACCAGAGGCAACACCAACCGCTCACTCGTAGATGCACAGTGCATTGGGTTTAAAACTAAAACTGGGGGAAAGCATACGCGCTTGGTCCACCGGCAGTCGATACCGTAACCATACTCTGTCCCATCAACTCCCTGTAGCCTGTGCTCTACCTGGCCCATGAGCTGTTGCTTTTCAACGAAATGATCGATGCCTTTCCAGCACTGGTCGCTGCGTGCATGCTGGCAGCAGTGTGGGGGCATGTGCCTCCAGATGACGACAAGGAGACGGCCTCTCGGTCGTCACAGGTGCCCACCGGGCTCCTGAACCACATAGACGGGGCGGTGCTGGTAGTCGACAGCACCTACCGCATTGAGCACTTCAACGAACAGGCACATGCGTTCTTTCCTGATCAAGAGATTGCACAAGGGGCTGTGCTTCCACGCGCGTTCGCTGACGAACTACCCGAACCGGGGGGCGATGCTG
>CAZBTM010000040.1:6856-15312 GCA_964494425.1 uncultured Rhodothermales bacterium
CCGCCGGCGTGCTGCGGGTCCTTACCATGCGCGACGTAACGGAAATAGTGACCCAAAAAGCGAGACAGCGCCGCACCGACCGCCTCTTGCGGACTATTGTGGAGACCGATGTAGCTGCTATCGCTGTTGTAAATGAGCAGGGCCGCGTGACCTACGCCAACACGCAGGCTGAGTCGTTGCTTGGACTGCAGCGCACCGAGGAGGCTCAAGATACCCCGCATGGCGTGGGAGCCTGGCGCTATAAGCAGCTTGGATGGCGCATGGAGCCGTTGGATACGGAGGCTGGCACCCGTACTCCTCTACGCGATGTGATCGATACGCACGAGCCGATCCAGGGTCTTCGGTGCAAAGTGACGTGGCCCGATGGGGGGTATCGATATTTGAGCTTAAACGCAGCGCATCTGCCCGCTGGCTCCGAGCGCCCGTCGCAGGTGGTCTTTGCGATGAACGACATCACCGAGCGTTATCGGGTGCAGCAAGAACGGGTGGCCCACATGCGCCGTTTTGAATCTACCCGTAACGCCATGCCGGCGCTTTTCTATATGACCGACCATGCTGGACATGCGCGCACCTGGAACGAGACGCTACGCCAGTACACGGGCTACACCAACGACGAGTTGGCTGGTTCTGCGCTGCCGCACCTCTTTCATCCCGACGACCGCCTGCATATCCGGAAAGCGGTAAATGCGGTGTTTGCAGAGCAGTCGGAGTTCGGGGTCGCGGCGCGTCTGCAAGCGAAAGATGGGACGCTGCATCCGTGCATGCTCAACGGCGCAGTGCGCACTATTGACGGAACCGATTACCTGCTGGCTGTGGGGCTGGACGTGTCGGCGCAGGGAGCTCCTTGAACGGAGCTCCTTGCACATGGGGCTCCCTGCATGCGCCGCTACCATCCAATGCGTCCCGAGCGCGATCGGGTAGAAGCCGATGAAGCGGGGGGCGGCTCCTCGGGAGCGGTGTCGTCGAGGGCAAGCTGAGCCGGAGGCCGATCGGCGTTGTCGAGCTGGGTGAGCGTAGCCCCCTGGTAGTAGAATGCCAGAATGTCGCGGTAGGAGCGTCCGGCCCGTGCCATGCCGTGGGCGCCCCACTGGCTCATGCCCACGCCATGCCCGTAGCCGCGTCCGTCGAACACGTAGCGGCTGCCCTGGCGCCGCGCTTCGAACCACGTGCTGCGCAGTACCTCGCGGCCTGCGGCGCGGTTTACGGCCCGGCGGAACGCACCCGCCTCAACTGGCTCCCGAGCTCCGCTGGGACGAAGCAGCTCCAGCGTAAGCAACCGCCCGCTGGGCGAGGTGTCGCCCAGGTAAAAGCCACGTACCGACCCGCCAAACTGCCGCTCCAGCCCGCGCAGCACCGCCGCCCGGCTGACGGAGGTCTGCCACGTATGGTGGGGAGCCACCGAGTCGTACGGATCCTGGCGTCCACGCAGATACGGGAGCTCTTCGCTGGCATCCCACACGTTTTCGTTGTTGGCGGTATGTCCACCACTGCTCGAAAAGTATACCGCCTCAATAAGGTGCGAGTTGTAGGTGAGCACCTCGCCTGCGGTCGCCTGCGCTGCCGCGCGCGAGGCCTCGGTGATCGTCGAAAGGCCGCGATAGACCTGCGAGATGGTGTGGTCGACATGCGTATACGCGCCATCGAACTTGTCGCTGCCCCGCACGGCGTAGGTGCGCGCGACCACCGCCATAGCTTTGGCCCCTTCTACGTCGTCGAGGCCATACTCGCTGGCCACCACGCTGGCCACGTACTGCTCCAGCGGCACCGCATTCACAACCTCCAACGCCTCGCCGTCCGGGCGAATCTCGAAGGCGCCCGTGTACGATCGCTGCGCGCCCGCCGTGCGTAGGGTGGTCGCCGCACGCGAAGGGGCGCTTAGGTACAGCGTTGAGGCGGCCACGCGGTGCGATCCATGCGCAATACGCACATCGCCCCGGTGCAGACTCAGCTGCGCAACCGACCCGGGCTCGATGTGAAACAGCGGAGCGCGCTCGGGGCTCGTATGCACTGGAATACGGCGCGAGCTGACCAACTCCACCTGGCGTGGCGACAGCCGGTCGAAGATGCGCACGCGTACGTCTTGCGCCTGGGCCACCGGAGCACTGCCAACGAGCAGAAGCCCCACAGTGCCCACTGCTATCGCACGGCATCCCAGCCAGCGTGCAGGAGCGCGCAACATATATGTAAAGGCAAGCCAGAAAGCCACAGGAACAGATCAGTTCGTGGATAGGTGCATGAAGCGATGACGAGGCGGCAACCTCGGAATCTACAGTATATACAACGACACGCGAAGTTGCATCCGCTTTGCACATGGATATGCAATCTCGCGCTGTCTCACTGTTTTGCTGCTGGTCTCCGCCCATTGTATGCTTGTGGATACACATGCCCATCTATACCTCGATCGGTTCGATGACGACCGCGACGCCGTGCTCACCCGCATGCGCGATGCGGGCGTAGAAGCCGTCGTCCTTCCGGCAATTGATCTCAACTCCATTGCGCAGGCGGTGGCCCTGGCAGAAGCGAATGCGGACGTGTTTGCGATGGCCGGGCTGCATCCGTCTACTACAGAAGACGCGCCTGACGACGTCATGGCAACGGTCGCCGAGTGGTGCGCGCACGAGCAGATCGTGGCCATCGGCGAGAGCGGACTCGACTACTACTGGGACCGCTCGTTCGACGACCGCCAGAAGCACTTCTTTCGCGCGCACATCCGCCTGGCCATCGAAACGGAGCTGCCGTTGGTCATCCACAACCGCGAGGCGACCGACGATGTGCTGACAATTCTGGAGGAGGAGCGCGCAGCGCACCCACAGGGTGAGCGTCTGCACGGCATCTTACACTGCTTTGTAGACGACGCCGCTACAGCTCAGCGGGCCTGGGAGTTGGGTTTCTACATTGGCATTGGCGGCATTGCCACGTTCAAAAACAGCGACCACGACGCGATGCTGCAAGCCGTTCCGTTGGAGCGCATTGTGCTGGAGACCGACGCGCCGTATCTGGCTCCGCAAGCCGAGCGGGGCAACCGCAACGAGCCTGCGTTCGTGCGTCACGTGGCCACGTATCTGGCCGATGTCACTGACCACACGCTCAACGAAATTGCCACCCAGACCACTGCTAACGCGCGAGCGGTGTATGGGCTACCGAAGCTGAAGCGCACATAGCCTGGCACTCTGTCGCATCGGCACACGTAAGCCGCGTTGCCGTAGGAAAAAAACATATGTCGATAATCGCCGCCGTACTGCCTGCTGCATGCCCAACTTGCGCGCTCATCTTTCCACCGTGATCAAAGCGGTGCTTGCCGTGGCAGTAGTGGGATACCTGGTCCTGTTCGTCGATCCAACCTCTATATGGACCACAGCACAGGCCGCCAACCCATGGCCGTTAATCCTCGCCGTAGTCCTGGTTGTCCCGAACCTGTGGGGAGATGGCCGCACCTGGCGGGTACTCATGGCCCCGCTAATGCCCACCCTTAGCCCACGTGCCATGTGGCGCGCGGTGATGGCGGGCTTTGCGGTTGGGTTCTTTACCCCGGCACGGGTGGGCGAGTATGCTGGTCGGGCGTTCAGCGTGTCATATCCCAACAAATGGTCGATAACGGCCACTGTGCTGTTACAGCGTCTTATTGATCTGGCGGTGGGCCTGTGGATGGGTACCGCCGTGCTGGCAACAAGCTGGTACAGCGGCATGCTCCCCGCCCAGGTGGGGTGGGGCGTGTCGTGGGGCGTAGTGCTGGGCGGAGGCATCGGGTTTGCCACGGTCGTCACGCTGGGGCTGATGGCTCCTGCACAGGTGCTTCGCATTGCAAAGCGACTGCCGGAGCGGTGGGTGGCGTGGAGTGCACATCTTTCGTTTCTGGACCGGCTCTCGCGGCGGCAGGTAGCCGGTGCCACAGCGTGGGCGGCATTTCGCTACGTTGTATTCATTGGGCAGATGGCGCTCCTCGTGCAAGCGTTTGATGCCTCTGTGGCCTTCACTGGAGCTGCAGCGGGGGCAGCACTGGCGTACTACATTCGCTACCTGCTACCCTCGCCTACGCTCATGGATCTGGGCGTGCGTGAGGGGGCGGCGGTGTTCTTCCTGCCATTTTTTGGGGCGGATCCGGCAGCTGCGCTTAACGCATCACTTACCATCTTTGCCCTGAACATCGCGGCGCCCTCGCTGGTTGGGGCGATGTTCGTGCAGGGGCTTTCGCTTCAGCATAATGCCGTCTCGGTGGCCGAGGCGGTGCCTTCGTCGTCTACAAACGAGTCCTCTTCGCCTGCATGACGGTTTCTCTGCTCTGGTGGATCGTTGGCGGGGTGTGTGTGCTCTACGGAATGGGCATGGCGGCCCTGGCCTATGGGCGGACGCGCAGTGCCCGCACCCTGCCTGACCGCACCCTGCCCAATCGCCTTTCTGTCGTCGTTCCGGCTCGCAACGAGGCCAATGCCATCACGGACTGCCTCGATGCCCTGCAGAACCAAGCCCTGCCTGCGCACACGACACTGGAGATCATTGTGGTCGACGACCAGTCGAACGATGCAACACGTGTGCGTGCTCAACGCAGCTTGCGCACCGCCATTGTGGAGGGCGGCGATGAGGCAGCAGATCCAGTTCACCAGGTGCACACACTGCCCGATGCCTGGGGCGCAGGCAAAGAAGCTGCCGTAGCGTACGGCGCCGAGCAGGCCACCGGTACCGTCGTCCTCGTTCTTGATGCCGACTGCGTGCCGCCGCCGTTGTGGGCGGCTACACTGGCCCGCGCCTGCACAGTAGAAACGCCCGTGGCGTGCGGACCCGTCCGCTACGATGTAGACCCCGAACGCTGGATGCAGCGCTTTCAGGCGCTGGAGTTTCTTGGACTGAATGCCTATGGCGCGGGCACAGCCGGACTCGGGTGGCCCACCATCTGCAACGGAGGCAACATGGCCGTGCATCGATCGCTGATCGCGGCGCTTCCGGAGGAGCAAATTGCTACCCATCTGGCCGCCGACGAGCTGCTGCTGCAGCATGTGGCATATCAGACCGACGGCTCCGTCCGCTACGTGTGGCACAACGAGGCGTGCGTAACCACTGCTCCAGCGCCCTCGTGGACGGCATTCTGGCAACAACGCAAGCGCTGGGCGCATGCCACGCGCTCCTATCACGCGGTGCCCTGGCTCTGCACGCTCGGCATTTTCGTGGCGCACGCGGTTCTGCTGGGTGTGTGTCTGGTCGGTGCTACCGACCCCGACGCGCTATCGCAGCCTGCTGTAGCCGGACTCCTTGCCAAGATGGGGGCCGACCTGCTTCTGCTGCTTCCCGCATCGCACACGGTGGGCCATCGCGACCTGATGCGCTCGTACATTCCGGCCTCGCTGCTGCAACTGGGCTATGTGGTCGGCGCCGGACTGCACGGCGTGTTTGGTGCTATCCACTGGAAGGGACGCACCGTTTCGGAGTAATCCCAGGGGCACGGCTCCATATCTTTCTCCTGTTCGGCAGCGGTGCATGTGGCGATGCCCATCTGCACTATGGATCAGCAATAGCGCCCTCGCTCAACGCACGGCTGCAGGCTACACCATCAACTCTTCATTCTCGTTGTGCTGAGCGTAAGGCGATGAATGAGCAGGCTTTAATATCTGGTAGTGGATAGACGTTAAGTGATCGCTCTCCCAGGAATAATCTTTCCTGGGGCGAACGGAGGACCGGTCGCTCCCGTCAACTCCACCGGAAACGTCCGTGCTGGGGGGCATTCCCCGTCTCCGGCTACTGGTATGTTTTCTCTATTACGTAGCGTTGAAGCGCTACCTAATATCTGTAAGGCTCATCTTTAGTTATGCGCTTTTAGATTTATAGATTTATGCCCCCATGAACTGCTTGGCGAGCCTGTAGGCTCCTATCTTGGCTTCATGTGTGGTTGCACGCAGGTAGCCTGTTGCTTTACGAGCTGCTCGCTTTACCCGGCCATTAAACAGACCGGCATGGTAGTCGTGTGGCGTTGAATCAACAGATTGAAAGGGATGCATGCCCGGAACGAGCATCTCCATTGTTTCAGTACAAAACACAGGCTTTCCACTCCATTGCGCAATCTGGTGGGCCTGATGCAGATTACTCTCTATAAACAGCCGGTAGCCTTTCTTTGACCGATACACTTCTGCTTTATATGCGCCGTAGCGCTGGTCAGCGTCGCGTGCGGCTGCATCGGAATAGGTCATCATTGTAAGCTGCTCATACTCTACGCCATGATCCGCGAGCCACTGCTCAGTTTCGGCCCGATATTTCTCTAATCTACATGTTACAATGCGTGCTATCTTTTTAGTCGGTAGCAGATACGGAGCGGCATTCTCAAGAAACTGGCGGTACGCCGGTCCATCATCGTCTTGATGCGGATCGGGATCACGGCAGAGCACACCATCCATATCGAGGCAGCCGTTCTGCACACCCCATGAGTGCATGATATTCCACTCAAAAAGGTAAGGCATATGCAGCGTATCACAAAGCAGGTCGAGCTTGACATCGGCTCTTGGGTCGCCATACACAGCCCCCATGAGCATGTCGTGCTGGTCTTGAAGCGGTGCGATCTGTTCATGTACCTTGCGCATTGCTTTCCCCGACGACACGCAATCGTCAAGTACGAGAATCTTACACCGACCTTTCTTGAGGTCCGCTTCAGTGATCCCACCTACTCCGCGTGGTCCGGAAGACAATAGCCGCCCTTCTAAGAGTCCCTGTAGATCGGTAAATGGCAGGTTACGGCACAAAGCGACCATATTTGCGGGCAGCATTCCACTTCGGGGCACGCCCACTACCAAGTCAAGGTCGGCGGGTAAGGATGCACTCCAAGAGCGCACATCATTGGAAAGGTGAGCAATGCTTCGATAGTTCATGAAAGGATTCGCAGAAAGCGGATGAGGGAAAACGGATTGTGTGCTAATAGAAAATATTCGCAGAAGCGTGATCACTTAACCGGCAATGGGTAGATGTTAAGTGATGGCTTTTCTGGCTCCAGTGTCGAACGCATGTGGTGCACATTCTTCGGCTACGGGTGTGTTTTCTTCATCACTTAGCATTGAGGGCGCTATCAACGGCCTAATGATAGTTGACGCTCTTCAAGCTCATAAATAGGGTCTGGCACATGCCTGTGTTGCTTTTGGCGCATATGAAAGGGCTTGGGTACAGGTATACCGTCTGTACGCCTCCACCACCGATATAACTCAAGGTGCAACCTATAAAAATCTCATCTTTTATCATCCTAACACCAATAGCTTTGGGGAAATCCACTTGTCGCATCTGGTTGGCCCTGAGCGAGAGATATGCCCTCAGAGCATGACCTACGGCCTTTGCTTTACTCTTCAGAATGACGGCGTGTGGTAGAGGCTATGCCCTGTACCTTGGAGGATATACCGAATCAGTGCACCGAAGTCGATCATAAGCCATCAGCAGACGAAATTGCAAGGACGCTTTTTTCTGCAACGACCGGCCTCATCAACCTGCATGGCTGGGATACGTAATTAAGATATTCGCTCTCATGTGCACCCAACAAACCGAATGGCTTTCCCCCCGGCTTCACACAGCTGGCTCCCCTGGTGGGCCAGTGTCGGCACGCGTCCGCTCCGGTCGTGGTGGCCGCACACCTGGTGGCGCATGGCGGCACCGCCTGCGGGGCCTCCCACCGTCTACCTGACCTTCGACGACGGCCCCACCGCTATTGCGACCGAGGCGCTCCTGCGCATCCTGCACCGCTACGAGGCCCGCGCCACGTTCTTTCTGATTGGACATCACGTAGAGGCGCATCCGCAGCACGTGCGTCGGCTTGTAGACGCGGGACATGCGGTAGGCAACCATACGTTTACGCATGTGGATGCATGGCAGGCTACCCATTCGACCGTTGTTCGCGAACTGGAAGAGGCTGCCCAGGCCATCACAGCGCATACGGGAGATCCCGTGTCGCTGCTACGTCCGCCCTACGGCCATCTGACGCCTGCGCTCTGCCGCTGGGCCGGACGTCACGACGCCCGCGTGGTCATGTGGGATGTGATGCCTGCTGACTTCCAGCGCGGCGCATCGGCGATGTCGGTGGCGCGCTTTACCACCGCGTATGTGCGGCCGGGGAGCATTGTGGTGCTGCACGACAACCCGATGACTGAGTCCGTCACGCTGGACGCGCTGGAGGCGATCTTGCGTTGGGGTACTGCCCGTGGCTGGCGCTTTGCAGCACTGCCTGCGCCTACGAAGGGCATGTGAGGACGAGCGTGTCCTGATTCAGAGGTCACTGCAGCTGATCCTTCAGCGTCTGCGCGCGGCGGCGACTCATGGACAGGGGCGCTTCGCTGCCGTCCACGAACACCTCGAACGTGTTGTTGGGCTGCCGTTCGATGCGGTCCACGTGGTTTACGTTCACAATGGTGGAGCGGTGAATACGGACGAAGTGAGGACCGGGCAGCTGGCGATCCCATTCGCGAAGCGATGTCGCGGTAAGTGCACATGCGTCATCA
>CAZBTM010000040.1:15322-17279 GCA_964494425.1 uncultured Rhodothermales bacterium
GGCTTCGATGTAGCAGATGTTGGCAATGCGAATGAAGCGCGGCTGACGGCTCTCTTCATAGAAAAACAGATCATCGTACCGGAATGACGCATCAGACGCGGCGTCGTCGTGCGGAAGGGCGGCGTCGGTGGCGCGTACGCGGCGGAGCGCTTCAGCGAGACGGTCGGGCGCCACGGGTTTGAGGAGATAATCCAGCGCGTTCACCTCGAACGCCCGCACGGCATACTGGTCGTGCGCCGTCACAAACACCACGTGCACCGGCGCATCGATCTGATCAAGTAGCTCAAAACCAGTTTCGCCGCGCATTTGCACATCCAGCAGCACCACATCGGGGTGAGTGGCGCCAATGAGAGCGGCTGCGTCATCTACCGTACCGGCCTCACCGACGACTTTTGCTTCGTCGTGTTCGGAAATCGTGCTGCGAAGGGCCTTACGGGCGAGCCGCTCATCGTCTACAATGAAGATGCGGAGGGCATTAGCCATGGGAAGCATTCGTGGTTAGCGTGGGGCGGTCGATATCGATGCAGGCGCGCACCCAGCCATCGTCGTGCGGTGCGCATCGGGATACTGAGCCTGAAGGCGCCCCCGTACGTTGCTGAGTCCGGTGTCGGTGCTCTCGTCCGTGGGCGCATCTGTGCGTAGATGGCCGGTGTTGGCGACTGCGATGTGGAGGCGATCCTCCGCAAGTGAGGCCGCCAGACGAATGCGCAGCGGAAACGGGCTCGTGTGCTGGCCGTGCTTAACGGCATTCTCGATGAGAGGCAGCACCAGAAACGCAGGCACGGTCTGGTGTCCGGCGTCGGTGTCCAGATCCACGGTCACCTGAAGATCGTCTTCAAAGCGCATTTTTTCAATCGCAAGATAGTGCTGCACGGCCTGGATTTCCTCGTGGAGCGGTACCATCAGCGTATCCTCATCGAGGAGGGAGTACCGCAGAAAGCCCGACAGCTCGTGGACGGCTTCCTTCACGCGGCGCGGACTCTCATCGGCGAGGGCGTTGATGGTGTTGAGCGCGTTGAAGAAGAAGTGCGGATTGAGCTGGTAGCGGAGCATTTGTAGTCGAGCGCGTTGGGCCTCGGCATCCGCCCGAAACACACGCTGTTGCTGCATCTGCCGTTCGTGCCAGAAGGCGATGCCCAGGTAGCTTCCGCTCCACACGAGCAGCACCATCGGAAAGGCGGCGGGATGCGAGAGCAGGGAGCCCTGTCCGGGCAGTATTCCAACGTAGGAGAGTACAGGCAGCGCAAACGGATCGATGCGGGTTGCGCCCCAGTGATTTACGCCCGCCCATGCCAGTCCAACGCCCACGGAGCCGAGTCCGATAGCCAGGCTCTGCCAGCCCCAGTGCCGTTTTGAGAGGTCCAGGGCATGATACGCTCCGCCGAGTAAAGAACTAAAGAGGAGCCCCGACCCGGTGGCCCAGAGGGCCTGCTGCAGCACGATGGCATTGAACGGATTGTAGGGGCGTAGTGTCACGTAGTATACGATACCGTAGACGACCCAACCCATCAGTTGCAAGGTGCTGAGCCCGATCCAGCGTGCGCGGTCATTGCGCAGGGAACGTAGCATAAGCGATAGAAAAACTATAAAAGGGGGGTAGGTGCATCCTAAAGTATGACGACGCATGCCGATAAATGCGACGTTGGATTGGGTGAACGGTTCATATGCTGGACGAACGGTGCATCTGATCGCTGACAGGTAGATACAACGACATAGTCATTATTCACGGACCTGCCCGAGAGGAGCTGTAGCAATGCGGATTCGACAGATTATGTACGGGTGCGGATGGCTGGTGCTATGCAGCGTGCTGGCTGCCTGTGGGCCGTCGGAGGAGGAACAGGCCTACGCAGAGGAAGCGCAAGAGGCCGCCACTGAATGGCTCGCACTGGTCGATGCCAAGAAATACGAGGCGTCATGGTCAGAAGCAGCTGGTTTCTTCAAGACCCAGATCACAGCG
>CAZBTM010000041.1:0-7506 GCA_964494425.1 uncultured Rhodothermales bacterium
GAACCCGATAAGCCTTCATGGAGATCAAAGCTTTTAGCGAGCTTTTCCCCCTATTTAATACCGCCAGTCCCGAAACCCTCGAATGGCTGCTCTCCGTTGCCGTCAAGCACAGCTATCCCCGCGACCGGGCGGTATTAATGGAAGATGCGTGGGGAAACGCAGTCTACTTCATTGTCTCCGGTTGGGTTAAAGTCCGCCGTTTGGCCGGCGAAGATGCGATCACCCTCGCCGTCATGGGCCGGGGGGACTTCTTTGGGGAAATGGCGATCCTCGATGAATCGCCCCGCTCTACCGATGTGGTTGCCCTCTGTCCCGTCGAACTCCTCAGCGTCTCCGCCCAACGCTTCATCCAAACCCTCTTTAAAGACCCCCAACTCCATCACCGGATGTTGCAACTGATGGTGCAACGTTTGCGCCACTCCAATATTCGCTTTCAACTGCGCAACCAACCCCCCGCGATCAAACTGGCGAAAATGCTGGTGATGCTTGCGGAAAACTATGGCCAACCCACGGCCAAAGGAACCGAAATCCTCCGGGTTCCCGATAGTGATCTGGCGCAAATTTCCGACACGACCGCCGATGAGGTGCGCCAAGCCATTGCCGCGGAGAACGTGGTCGTGGGCGGCGGCAACGTGAAAGACGGTCTTAAAGACATGTACGTGCGGGCGCTGGGCGAGTACACCGACATTGCCCAGATTGGCAATACCGTTGTGGCTTACGCTGATGGAACGCCCATTCGGGTGGCCGACGTCGCTACGGTTGAAGACGGATACGAAGACAACTTTCGGATGACGGAACTCGACGGCATGCCCGTCATCCAGATGCGACTGCAGAAGATGAACGACGCCAATACCGTGGCCGTGGCCGAGGCCATTCGGGCCGAAGCCGAGCGCGTCAATGCGGAGCGCAACGACCTCGACCTTACGGTTGTGAGCGACCAGAGCACGTTCATCGAGGCCTCCATCAGCAGCGTGCAAACATCGCTCCTCTGGGGGGCCCTGCTGGCCATTCTGGTGCTGTACGTGTTCCTGCGCAACGGCTCCACCACCTTCGTCATTGCGCTGTCGATTCCGATTTCGGTCATTGCCACGTTCGGGCTGCTCTACTTTGGCGGACTCACGCTCAACATTATGACGTTTGGCGGACTGGCGCTGGGCGTGGGCCTTATTGTGGATAACGCCATTGTGGTGCTCGAAAACATTGTTCGGCATCGGGAGGAGAACGGCAAGAGCTTGCCCGAGGCGGCATCTGTAGGCACGCGCGAGGTGGGCGGGGCCATTGTGGCCTCCACGCTAACCACGTCCGTTATCTTCCTGCCGCTGGTCTTTGCGCAGGCGTCGAGCGCCGCGCTCTTCCAGTCGCTGGCGCTGGTGGTGGTGTTCTCGCTGGTGTGTTCGCTCTTCGTGGCGCTCACGCTGGTGCCCATGCTCTCCAGCCGCTTCCTGACCATCGACGCAAACCCAGACACCAGCACGCAGTCGCGCTTTCAGCGGTGGTTCACCCGCCTCGAAGACGCGTACAAAACACGCCTGCGTACGGTGGTGCAGTACCGCAAAACAGTGTTCGCCGTAACCGGTGTGCTCCTTGCCAGCGCCGTTGCGCTGTGGCCACTCCTGCCTGTTGAACTCGCGCCGCAGACCGACGCCGACGAGATTCGAATCGATATGAGCATGGATTCAGGGACGAATCTGGCGGTGGTGCAGTCTTATCTGCAGGAACTGGAAGCCGTTGCGAAGCCGCTCATTCCGGAAGAAGACACGCGCTTCGTGATCAGCGAGATACGCTGGGGGCGGGCCCGCATCGACATTGCGATGAAGCCCGCCAGTGAGCGCTCCATTGAGCCATCGGAGCTGGCTGCACAGCTCCGCGACGAAATCGAAGGGGTGGTGCCGGGCGTAGATACGCGCGTTCGGGCCCGCACCGGGCTCTGGGTGCTGCGCCGGGCCTTCAGTAGCGGAGGCGGCGGCGAGCAGGAGCTTGAGATTGAGCTGCGGGGCAACGACCTCGACCAGGCGCGCCTGCTGGCGGCCGACCTGCAGCGCCGGCTCGAAGGCGTGCCCGGCATCGCAAGCGTAGACCGCGACGACGACGACCGGGGCAGTCCCGAGCAGAACATCCGGTTCGACCGCGCCCGTATTGCGCAGGTCGGGCTCAATGTGCAAGATGTGGCCCAGGCGGTACGCGTAAACCTGGCCGGGGCGCTCGCCGGGCAGTTCCGCGTGGATGGCGACGAGTTTCCGATCCGCGTGCGCCTGCGCCCCGAAGACCGCCTTACGGTGCAGGACCTCGACAATATCTCGGTGCGCGCCCCCGACGGAGCCACCATTCCGGTGGCCTCCCTCGTAACAATTGAAGAGGGCCGCGGTCCCGGCACAATTCGGCGCATTAGCGGGCAGCGGGTAACTTATCTGGAGGCGACCTTCAACGAAGGCGCTACGCTCAACGAAGTGGTCGGTCAGGCACAGGCTGTAGTGGCGCAGATGGACCTGCCCGAGCAGTTTTCGGTGACCTTTGGCGGCGAGTATCGCGAACAGCAGGCCGCCCAGCGTGACTTCCTGATCTCGATTCTCATGGCGCTCGTGCTCATCTACATGGTCATGGCCGGGCAGTTTGAGCGCTTTCTGGATCCGCTCATCGTGATGCTCTCGGTGCCGCTTGCGCTTATCGGGGTGGTACCCACGCTGCTTGCAACGGGTACGACCGTGAACATCCAGAGCATCATGGGCCTCATCATGCTGATCGGTATCGTAGTGAATAACGCCATTGTGCTGGTCGACTACATCAACATCATGCGGCGCGAACGCGGCCTGTCGATGGTCGACGCGGTGGTGGAGGCCGGACGCCTGCGCCTGCGCCCCATTCTGATGACGGCACTTACTACCATGCTTGGGCTCTTCCCATTGGCGCTCGGTCTTGGAGCCGGGGGCGATATTCAGGCGGCGCTGGCTCGCGTGGTGATTGGAGGACTCTTTGCCTCTACCCTGATTACGCTGGTCCTGATTCCGGTGGCGTACATCACGGTTGAGCAGGCCGCGATGCGCGTGCGCAGTAAGCTGCCCAACTGGTCGTGGCTGCCCGAGCCAGGGACGGGCACGGTGGAGGTGAAGCCTGCTCAGTCGTAAGGGACACGCAGGGCATCCACATATCCGTTTGAACGTGTATGGGGCGAATACTGGTAAAAATCTTTCCTGGGACGAACGGTCCCCCGTTCGCTCCTGTCAGCCATGCCGGAGACGTCCGCGCCGGGGACGCTCCCCGTCTCCGACTACAGACCCATTCCCTTCGCCACAGAGCATTGAATTGCTACCCATCTTTTTAGGACGTGTACGGAGCAGATTTGCAAACGCAGAGCTACGCTGAAGAGGTGGGGGTGGCTCGTACCGCGCGGCGGTAGGTGCCCGGAGTGGTATGTGTTACGACGCGAAAGCGGCGCGTAAGGTGGCTTTGGTTTGCAAAGCCAACACGTAATGCAATTTCGGCAATGCAGGTGTCCGTCGTTTCCAGCAGATGCTGGGCCTGCCGCACGCGCTCGCGCAGCACGTACTGATACGGTGTCATCCCTACTGTCTCCTTAAACAGACGACTAAAGTACGCCGGGCTCATATCTACATGCGCGGCCAAATCGGACACAGAGAGCCCATCTTCGAGGTGTGTGCGGACATAGCTGTGCAGGCGCCGCCGTGTGGGAAGCAGAAGCGGGCCATTCTTCGCATCAAGGAGAGAAGACGCTTCTTCCTGATCCGTGATGGCACGGAGCACCAGCGTTTGGGTCACAGACTGCGTGAGCGTGTCGGCAGCCGGCGTAGCGCTGTCAAGCATCCCTGCTATTGCCGAAGCCAGCAGGTATCGAAACTGATCGTGCACTACAAACTCAGTGCGCAGTGCTGTACGGGCAGGGCTAAACCCGTATGCCGCACCGATGTGATGCACCAACGCGGGCGGCACATACACAAGCATTACAGTGCACGATTCTGCCGACCAGCCCCAGTGGCCGTCAGTCCCTATCTTTATAGTGTATGCCGTTCCGGCACGCCCGGATATGGGGTACGTCTCTGCATGAGGATGGAGGCGATACTCTCCATCTGCTTCGCCCTCTAAGACAACGCCGAGCAGGTGATGTTGAAGCCGGGGCATGGCGTGCAGCGGCTCTGTACTATTGAGCTGAATCTGCTCAATGAGAAGCGGTACATCTGTAGGAATCGAGATACCAGGGGCAGCACGCCAGAGCCGCTTGCCACGAATATGGTAACGTGTTCCGAATGTATTGGAAGATCGCGTATCAGAAGGCACTGCAGGGAACAGAACACTATAGAGGATAGAAATCCGAGAGCTTATCAAGGTTAGATAAGTTCATGTTTGCGAACAATTTCCACAAAATCAGATTTCCGAAAGGGTTTTGTAAGATAGGTGTCAAACTCCTCTTTGAGACGTTGCGTTTTGGGGCTGGAGTATGCCATTGCGGTAACAGCAACGGCTGGCACATCGTTGTTGCGCGAGTTGCGATGACAGCGCGCAAAGCGAAGCACGTCACGTCCTGAGCCGTCGGGCAGTTGGATGTCGAGAATCAGCAGGTCGAAGCGCTGCGTCGTTAGTGCCGACTGGGCCTCAGCACAAGTGGCACAAAGGGTTAGGTGCCATGATGGAGGGCACAGATACGTGATGAGAAGACGCGTGTCGGCATGGTCGTCCAGTACGAGCAACTGGGGAGGATCCACATCCAGAGTAGGGGATGGTTCGAAGAGTGGAGGGGCTGCAGGGGAAGGCCCGAGCGTTTTAGGTCTACTCAACGTAGTCGAACATAGACGGTGGCGCACTCAGCCCTGACGTATCCTTGGTCGTGGAGATGTCATCTGCGCTCTGTTGCGTGCGCTCTTCGGTATCCGAAGATGAAACGGAGGCCGAGGACTCTGCATCGCCGGGACGCTCAGAGATCGACTTGTAATAGAAGATAAGCAGGCGGATGAATGAGGCGGGGGAGTGATTGCAGCTCTGTGCTTTGGTCGATACCCAGTCCAGCTGCCGTGTAGATAGCGGGACATCTACACGGTCGAAGGAGTCCGGGTTCTGCGCACCAGGCCCCTCGGGCGCCGCATTCAGATCGGTCATGGTACATGCTCCACAGCAGGAGAAAGAGACGTCTTTAGATCTTGCATTCTAAAGCTATGTAACGTCTGCTATGGTGTATTGCAGGATACTGCGAGTAATTGTAGCATCCTGTGGTCTTTTAAGATAGAAAAAAAGTAGGGGGGCGGCTCAACGCTGTATGATGGAGGAAACATACCAGTCGCCGGAGCCAGGGAGCACCGCCCGGCGCGGACGTCTCCGGCGTGACTGACCGGACTGAAGAGAGGACGACCAGAGGCATGAAGACGCATTTGTGTTTTGTCGCGTACCATGCGTTTACCCACTATCGCATGGCCGTTGACATGGCAACAGTCCAACGGCGCCTTTTTCTGTGCTGTGCATCCTACTCATGCCTCACTCCGGCGCGTCGCTGGGCGTCCATCGGTAGATAACAACAGCCGGGTCGGGACTGGAGACCGCCAGCGCGATGTGATAGCCGTTGTCATGGGCGCGAACGCTCAGGTCGTGCGGAAAGAAGTCGGTATTCGGCTGCGGATTCGCTTCGATGAGGCGATGCTGCAATGTGCCGTCGCGGCCAAACACATCCACCTGCACCCACCCCGAGCGGACGTTAAGCACGAAGAGGCGTCCATCGGCAAAGGTGGCCGAGGGGATGAGCAGCGGGGGCTCGTGGGTATCGCCCTGCAAAAACGCGTAGCTGCGCTCCAGCATGGGCGAGTCGAAGCCGCGCAGGGCGAGCGTGTCGGGCGGGGCCTCCAAATCGAGCGGCAGGCGGTCGACCACGGGGCGGAAGCCCGAGAGGCTCCACAGCGAATCGCCCTGGATGCGCAGAAAGCCAGCGTAGCGCCAGTACGGCTGCGGGAGGGTGCGCTCGGCCTGCAGGGTGCCGCTCCAGTCGTACTGGTACAGGGTGGATCCGATGTCTTCGCCCAGCACCTTCAGGTAGAACGCATCCGGGTGGGCGGTGGCGTACACGAGCGAGGCCTCGTCGGCGCGTTCAATGGCGAAGCCTACATCGGGCAGTACGCGGTTGTTGGCAACCCCCACTACTGTATCCGACCCGGCGTTGAAGACCCACAGCGTGTCGCCGGTGGTGCCTGCAAGGTAGGGCACATCGAAGGCCTCGCTGGCGAGTTCGCGGTCGTACGTGCCATCGGGGGCCACGACGTGCAGGCTATTACGCTCGGCATCGGCCACGACGAGCGCGCCGCTGGGCCGGTAGCGCAGCGAGCGCGGGTAGCTCATGGGCTGCTCTTCTGAAGCCGCCACGGTATACAGCAGACGTAGTGAATCGGCCGGTGTAGCGGCAGCGCGGGCTCGTGAGAGCGAATCGGCGGGGGCAATGGCGTCGAACGATCCGCTGCTACACCCCGACGGCAGACAGCCGCTGAGCAGGAGGGTGGCAGCGGCAAGTGGAAGAAGCAAGCGGACGAAAGAAGAAGGCATGGCATCCAGAAGAATACAGGGGGAGGCGCAGAGTACAGAACGTACGATGCATGTGCATCACCAGAGCGATCATATAAACCGCTGCGCCATTCGGTCCGTCTTCGACGTGGCTTTACGTGATCCAGCCTTCCGCTGTGGCAGCATCTCTCCATGATCTCGCTATGATCATCGCTCACGCTGCGGGATCTGCTGAGATGCAAGTGTGACACGCTCACGCAACAGACTGACACGCTCGCGCAATGAAAAAACTCATTCGGTTGGCTATATTGGAGGGCGAATGGACGGTGGTTCCGTGCAAAGCGTGAGGTAGCGCAACGTGTACGGATCTATGCATTTTGTTTCTGACAGTACGAGAGGCCTTCTATGTACGAATTGATTGCCCTCAGCATCTACGCGATCTCTATTCCGATATGGCTGCTGGTGTGGCGCGTGGCAAACGGCTACCAGCTGGCACGCCGCACGCCTATGCTCTGGCTTCCGTTTGGGCTGGCGCTACTGTATCTGGCGGGCAATGCGGGCATCATCATTGCATTTGGCGGGGAGGTGGGCACGGCACCGTACGAGGAGAGCCGATTTGTCTTTATTGGGGAGCGCGCGCGAATTGCAGTGCAAGCCACGGCCTCGGTCCTGATTGTAGCGACGCTGGTGTACGGCCTCTCCATTCAGCGTGTGCCGGTCGAGTTTGTGCGGTTTATGGTGTACTCATTTGTGGCACTACTGGGATTAATGGCGCCGCTTCTGTGGATGCCCGAAGGAGTAGCCGAGGGGCTGTTCATTTTGCGGCACTTTCAGACGGTGGCGCTTACGATGGGGCTATTCTTATGTGTGGGCGGCATCGTGATTTTGCTGCGCGACTTGCTGGAGCACGGTGAGCCCGAGATCAGTCTCTCGACCTCGGCCACAGTGGCTACGCGACGTGCGTCGACGAGTACACCAACTTCAGAAGAGATCGATGCCTCCCATGCGAAAAGAGCC
>CAZBTM010000041.1:7516-16910 GCA_964494425.1 uncultured Rhodothermales bacterium
TCACGGGAGGGTGAGGATTGAAAGCCATGCCCAAGCACAAGCACACCGCCGTCGAACACATAGCACCCTCCTTCACGGGAGGGTGAGGATTGAAAGACCGAGGCGATGTAGCCGTTGCGAAGCCAATCGCTCATAGCACCCTCCTTCACGGGAGGGTCATCGGGTATCTTCCGCACGTTCATCCTCCGCCCGATCACGACCCCAGTTGTAAGCTAATCTGGTGAAGCCCGCCAAATGACGACCACGACGTAAACGCATAGTCGGCCCGGAGCGGCCCCAGGTCGATGCCAAACCCGCCCCCAAATCCGGCCCAGTCCAGGCGATCGTTCAGCACCAGTTCGCGGCTCCGGCGGTGGTTGTAGCCGCCGCGCACATCGAGCACCTCGCCCAGCGCCAGCTCGACCCCAAACGTGAGATGCGCCAGGGCCTGTCCGAGCGGCGGTTCGTCGTCGAGCGCGGTGCCAAAGTTATGCAGATCGTACCCGGTCACCGAAATCTCGATCGGAAGATATGCGAGCTCTTTGGCTACCCCCACGCGCCAATCCACAGGCAAATCGGTCGACGCCGTCCCAAAGTCGCTGAGCGTACGTCCCAGGTGGTGCACCGACGCCGCCACCGCCCACTGCTGCTCGGGCCAGTGCGCCTGGATGCCTGCGTCCATGGCCACCGCCGTAGCGCGGGCCGACTCAATGGCCGAATAGACCAGATGCACATTGGCACCATAGCGGATGCGCTCGGTAAGCGCCGTGGCCAGCCCCACCGAAAACGCTACATCGCGCGCGGCGAAATCGCCCGTGGGCACGCCCTGCGCATCGCGTCCATCGAACGCCCCCCAGTCCACATAGCGCACCCCTGCGCCCACGGTGGCCAGCCCGTCGATGTGGTGGCTGTAGGCTACGGTACCCACCTGACTATCGGCAATAAAGTTGGTGTACGAAGCCATGACCTGACTGCTGGTGGCCTCCGTGCCCAGCGCCGGGTTGTAGTAAAAAGCGGTCGCATCGGTGCTGGGGGCAGCGGTGAGGCTGCTTCCCAGGGCCGCGCTACGCGCTGACGTGTCCAGCCGCAGAAAGCCAAACTCCGACAGCGCCCCGCCCAGTTGGCCATGCGCAGCAAGCGGGCTCATCGCCAGACCAAGTAGCAGGCTCAACATCCATCCAACACGAAGCATCATAACACATCAGGAGGTCAGCAGTGTAAATCTATTCCGTATACCCACATGTGTCCGGGCAGTTTGGCCGCATCCACAGCCCGTGGTAGTCCTTCGGGGAACGGACAAGTGTTGGTTGCGTGCCACACACGGCGCATCAGCCCGACGGCTCCATTGTGTTCGAGCCTGCTCGACCCCCCAGTGCCGCGGGCCCGTTCCATTCGTTACTGCATTCGTTTTTCCTTCCCTCTATGTTTGAGTGGCTCAAGAACCTGTTTGGCGATCCGAATGAGCGTAGGCTGAAGAAGATTTGGCCTATCGTTGATGAGATCAACGAGATTTATGATACGCTTCAGGATCTGACCGACGACGAGCTCCGCGCCAAGACCAAGGCGTTTCGGGAGCAACTCCATGAGGCGGTCGCAGACATCGAGGCGCGTCAGGACGAGATCAACGAGCGCCTGCGCCGCGCCCCCAGCGCTGCTACCGCTGAGCTGATGGAAGAGGCCGATGTCGGCGGCGATGGGCAACCCGGCACAGACCCGCGGGCTGATTTTGACCCAATTACGCTGGAGGAGCGCGAGGACCTGTACGACGAGCTCGACGAGCTGGAGGAAGACTGGCTTGCCATCACCGAAGAGGAGATGGACGCGCTTCTGCCCGAGGCCTTTGCCGTCATGAAGGAGACCTGTCGCCGCATGCTCGGCGAAACGTGGCAGGCCGGCGGCACCCAGATCGAGTGGGGCATGGTGCCGTACGACGTGCAGCTGTTAGGCGGCGTGGTGCTGCACCGCGGCAACATCGCCGAGATGAAGACCGGTGAGGGAAAAACGCTCGTTGCCATCTTGCCGCTCTACCTGAATGCTTTGGCCGAGCGTGGCTGCCATCTCGTAACGGTGAACCCCTACCTGGCTGAGCGCGATGCCGAGTGGATGAAGCCGCTCTTCGAGTTCCACGGCCTGAGCGTCGACGTCATCGACCGCTACGACCCCCACTCTGAAGACCGCCGTGCGGCCTACCAGGCCGACATCACCTATGGTACCAACAACGAGTTCGGGTTTGACTACCTGCGCGACAACTCATTTGTCGTGCGTCCGAACCAGCTCCAGCAGCGCGGGCATCATTTCGCGATTATTGATGAGATTGACTCGGTCCTTATTGACGAGGCCCGCACCCCGCTCATCATTAGTGGCCCTGTGCCCGACCAGGAGAACGACCAGTATCAGGAATGGCGCGACCCGGTCCAGAAGGTCGTGCAAGCGCAGAAGCGCCTCGTCAAGAAGCTGACGCGCGAAGCCAAGGACCTGCTCGAAGCGCGCGACGAAGCGCAAGATGAAGGCAGCAAGGGCAAAGCCAACGAGCTGGAGGAAGAAGCCGGGCTGGCCCTCTTGCGGGCCTCGCGCGGCTATCCCCGCCTGGATGCGCTCAAATCGCTCTTGCAAGAGCAAGGCGTAGAACGGCTCCGCCAGAAAACGGAGTACTTCTATCTGCAGGAAAACGCGAAGAACATGCCCTTCGTGGACCAGGAGCTCTACTTCGCGCTCGATGAGAAACAGCGCACGGTCGAACTCACCGCCAAAGGACGCGAGTACATCGCCCAGATCCGCGGCGAAACCGAAGACCTCTTTGTCCTGCCTGAAGTCGGCCAAGAGATTGCCGAGTTCGAAGACGAGCACGCCGAACGTGTTGCTGAGCTCGAAGCTGAACTTCGCGAGCGCGACGATCTGTCGAGCGAGGAGCGCGACGAGCGCCTCGTGGAGCAGAAGCAGGAGCTGCAGATGGAGCTGCAAGAGCAAAAACGCAGTATCTACAACACCTACTCCGAACGAGCCGGGGTGCTGCACGCCATTGAGCAGCTGCTGAAAGCGTTCACCCTCTATGAGCGCGACATGGAGTACATTGTGCAGGATGGCAAGGTGCAGATCGTTGACGAGCATACCGGACGTGTGCTCGACGGACGCCGCTACTCGCAAGGCCTCCACCAGGCCATCGAGGCGAAGGAGGAGGTCGAGGTGCAGTCGGCTACGCAGACGTACGCGTCGGTCACGCTGCAGAACTACTTCCGCATGTACGATAAGCTCTCGGGGATGACCGGTACCGCCGAGACCGAGGCTGAAGAGTTCGGCGAAATCTACAGCCTCGATGTGGTCGTGGTGCCCACCAACGAACCCATCCGCCGCGACGACAAAGACGACCTGGTCTTCCGCACGCGCCGCGAGAAGTACGACGCTGTTGTTAATAAAGTCAAGAAATACAACGAGAACGGGCAGCCGGTTTTGGTAGGAAGTGCCTCCGTTGAGGTCTCCGAGCAGATCAGCCGTATGCTCAAGCGCGAGGGGCTGCGCCACAATGTGCTCAACGCCAAGCAAGACCGCGCAAAGCAAGAGTCGCAGGTCGTAGCCGAGGCCGGCCAGAAAGGCGCCATCACCATCGCTACAAATATGGCCGGGCGCGGGACCGACATCAAAATTAGCGACGAGGTGCGCGAACTGGGCGGCCTCGCCATCATCGGCTCCGAACGACACGAGAGCCGACGCATCGACCTGCAGCTTCGCGGACGTGCGGGCCGCCATGGCGATCCGGGCGAGAGCCAGTTCTACGTCTCGCTCGAAGACGACCTCATGCGCATGTTTGGCTCCGACCGCGTAGCCAAGATCATGGATCGCATGAATTGGGAAGAAGGGGTCCCCATTACGCACAAATACATCAACAAGAGCATTAAGCGGGCGCAGAGCAAAGTCGAGCAGAACAACTACGCGATTCGTAAGCGCCAGCTCGAATACGACGATGTGCTGAACGCACAGCGCGAGGTCATCTACAAACGTCGCCGCCAAGCGCTCACCGGCGAGCGCTTCCACGGCCAGATGCTCTCCATGCTGCACGAGCTCTGCGAAGCGATCGTCGCCGAGTACTACGGCGACGGCAACATTGCCGGACTTCGCGAAGAGCTCCTGCGCGTTCTGGCCTTCGACTTCGAGATCGACCGCGAAACGTTCGTGCAACTCGGCGAAGACGGCGTCGCCATGCGCGTCTTCGAGGAAGCCAGCGAGCACTATCAGCAGAAACGGCAGGCCCTGGCCCAGCCGTTTTACGATCGGCTCAACAGCCTCAAAGAAGAACGAGGCGAGGATACGCCCAATCAGGTGTACGTCGACTTTACCGACGGCCAGCGCCTCCTGCGCGCCGTTGCCGATGTTGAAGACGCGCTCGAAACCGACGGCCAAGAGATCAACGACGCCCTCGAACGCAACGCCATGCTGTCTACCATCGACAGCAAATGGACCGATCACCTACGCGAACTCGACGAACTCAAAGAAGGCATCGGCCTGCGCTCCTACGGGCGCAAAGACCCCGTCGTCGAGTACAAGATGGAGGCATTCGACCTCTTCGCCGACATGATGGAAGAGATCGGCAACGACGTGGTCTCGCTCGCTTTCCGGTCGGGCCCCGTCGTGAACGACGCCCCCCCGCAAGACAGCACCAGCGAGCCCAAGAGCCGCCTGGACCGCCGGCGCGCCAAAACGCAGCACGACAGCGCCGAACCCTCGTACGGCGTGCAAGCCGGACAGGGCGAGAGCGGAGACGGTGCCGCCGAGCGCGACCCGAGCGTCGATAAGCAAGCCCCCGTCACCGTGGCCGATGAGCCCGGACGCAACGACTACGTCAAGGTCCGTAACAACAGCACGGGCGAAACAGTGGAGATGAAGTATAAACACGCCAAGAAGAAAATGAAGCAGGGCTGGTCGCTCATCTCGTAAGCGGTCTCAGGCAGCCATACGGGGCCGTTCGGATCAGTCATCTGCAACGGCTCCGTGATTGCGTCCGAAATATGTTGTAGGTTGGAAGCAAAGGGCCGCCGCTGGCCCCGCCGTATCGTCCGCTCCCCGCCTGGCTGCGCGCTGCGTACAGCTCCGGGCGTCTCGGAGGTCCAGGGCGCGCGTCCCCTCCCGTGTGGATTCCTGATTCCAATGCTGCCCCGGTTCTATGCTTCGATCCTTATACGTCAAGGATTACGCGCTCATCGAAGAGCTTGAGGTCACCTTCGACAGCGGGCTCAACATCATCACCGGCGAAACTGGCGCGGGCAAATCCATCTTGATGGGCGCACTCAGCATGATTCTGGGCGATCGCGCCTCAACCGATCGCCTCCGCGAAGGCGCCAAGAAGGCCATCATCGAGGGCATCTTCGACGAGGCCAACACCCCGCGCATCCGGGCGCTCCTTACCGAGCACACCATCGACACCGAGCCGCTGCCGCGCATCATTCTGCGCCGTCAGCTCACCGAGTACGGCAGCCGCGGCTTTATCAACGACACCCCCGCCACCCTCGACGTGATGCGCGGCGTTGCTGCCGAGCTTATCGATCTGCATGGGCAGCACGAGCACCAGTCGCTGCTCAAGGTCGAAACGCACCGCGCCATGATCGATAGCTTTGGCGGGCTGGGCGGACTCATTGACCAGTACGAGGCGCGCTACCACGAGGTCGATCAGCTTATTCAGGAGCGCACCGAAATGGCCGAGCGCAAGCGCGAGCTTAGTCAGCAGCGCGAGCTGTACGAGTTCCAGATCAAAGAAATCGACGAGGTCGACCCCCAACCTGGCGAGGAAGACGACTTAAAGGCTGAACGCCGTGTGCTTGAGAATGCCGAGCACCTCTACGCTTCTACCTCGCGCCTCTACGACATGCTCTACACCGACGAGCATGCCGTACACGACAAAGTTGTAGTGGTGCGCAATACGCTGCAAGACCTCGCCCGCATCGACCAGACGTTCGAGGAGCAGCTCGACGAAATCAAGTCGGTACAGATTGTGGTGAGCGAGTTGGCCAGCTTTCTGCAGGACTACAACGCACATGTCGAGTTCGACCCCGACCGGCTGCAGCGGATTCGCGAGCGCATTGCTGAGCTGGAGCGCCTGAAGCGCAAGTACGGCGGCACGCTCCAGGCGGTGCTGGAGCATCGCGAGGAGATCGGCGAGAAGTACGCGCTGGCCAACGACTTCTCAGGAGCCCTGGAGCGTCTTACCGAGCAGATCAACGATGCCCGCGCCCGGCTCTCCGACGCCGCTCAGCGCCTCTCCGACAAGCGTAAGGAAGTCGCCACGCGCGTCGAAGACGCCGTCGAGCGCGAGCTGGAGGCGCTGGGCATGCCCGACAGCCAGTTTGAGGTGCGCTTCGAACGCACCGCCGACGCCGACGGCTGGATCACCATCGATGGCACACGCTACCGCGCCTTTCGCCATGGCATCGACCAGATGGCGTTCTACATCTCGACCAATGTGGGCGTAGACCCCAAACCGCTGGTCCAGGTGGCCTCGGGCGGCGAAATCAGCCGCATCATGCTGGCCCTGAAAACCATTCTGGCTAAGAGCGAGCGCCTCCCCATTCTTGTGTTCGACGAGATCGACACCGGCATCTCGGGCGACATGGCGCGCCGCGTGGGCGAGAGCATGTACAACTTGGCCCGCTACCACCAGATCATCACCATTACGCACCTGCCCCAGATTGCGGCCCTCGGCGATGTGCATTTCCGCGTCGAGAAAGAGGTGGTCGACGAGCGCACTCGCAGCACCATCGTGCGGCTGAGCGACGACGAGCAGGCCGAGCAAGTCGCCTCGCTCATCAGTGGCACCGACGTTACCGACGCCGCCCTGACGAACGCCCGCGAACTCATGGACACCCGCCCGGATGCGTAGTGCTGCGTCAATGCCTATTGGAGTGGTCACCTTGAAATGATCCTCCGACGAAGCCTGTCATGGTGAGACCCGTCGAACCATCTCCTCGGTGTTTGGCGGCTCCCGTTCAGGACGAGCACTTCCTGCGTATCCACCTGTATTTGATGGTGGATACGGTAGCATTTGACGCACGATACAGCTATGTTTGAGCATCGTACCCATGTATCCGACACGCCCCATTCCTTCCTGCTTATGCCTACTCCCTCCATCACATTTGGAACCGACGGCTGGCGCGCCATTATTGCCGACGGCTATACGACCGCAACCCTCGACCGTGTGGCGTGCGCAACGGCGACCTGGGTGCGCAACGAATACGGCGACGCGGCCTCGGTCGTGCTGGGCTACGACACCCGCTTCATGAGCGATGTGTTTGCTGAACGCGTTGCCCGGCGCTTGGCACAACACGGCGTGCAGGTGCATCTGGCCGATGGGTTCGTGCCTACGCCTGCGGTGAGCTGGGGCACGCTACAGATGGAGGCCGATGCGGGAGTCGTCATTACCGCGAGCCACAACCCGCCACACTACAACGGCTTTAAGCTCAAGGCCGACTTTGGCGGCCCCGCCCCGCCTGCGATGGTGCGTGCTGTAGAAGCTGAGATCCCGGACGTTGAGGTGCCCGCCGACCTGCCTGCACGCAACGCGCTGGAGGCCGACGGCATGATCGTGCCCTTCGATCTGGGCGCACAGTTTCAGGCCGCTCTCCGCAACGCGCTCGACATCGACGCGATTGCTGCATCGGGCGTGCAGATTGCACACGACCCCATGTTCGGCGCTGGGCAGGGGCTCGTAACGGGGCTTTTGGGGGATACGCAGGTAACCACGCTGCATCACGAGGTCAACCCCAGCTTTCAGGGCACGCCGCCCGAGCCCATTGCGCGCAATCTGGAGGCTCTGGGTACGCTCATCCGCGAGAACGGACTGGATGTGGGCCTGGCCAACGACGGCGATGCCGACCGCATCGGCATGTTCGACGAGAACGGCGACTTCGTGACGTCGCACCTCATCCTGTCGCTGCTCGTGAAGTATCTGCATCAGGAGCGCGGGCTGAGCGGGTCTATCGTCAAGACGTTCTCAACCACGCACATGCTCAACAAGATGGCGGCGGCCTACGGCCTGCCCATCGAAACGACGCCTATCGGGTTTAAGCATATCGCCTCGAAAATGGCTGAGGGCGATGTGCTGGTAGGCGGCGAGGAGTCCGGCGGTATCGCCGCCAAGGGACACATCCCTGAGCGCGACGGCGTGTACATCGGGCTGCTGATCGTAGAGATGATGGTGAAGCGCAACAAGACGCTCTCTGAACTGGTGGATGAGCTCTACGACGAGTTCGGGCCGCACTACACCTACCGCGACGACCTACGCATTACCGATGCGCAGAAAGCCGCTGCGCTGGAGCGTCTCTCCGAGCATGGCGGTCTTGACGCGGTGAACGGCCACGCCGTTACCGAACTGCAGACGCTGGACGGCTACAAGCACATCACCGAGAATGGCTGGCTGCTCATCCGTCCGTCAGGCACCGAGCCGGTGCTGCGTGTGTACTCCGAGGCCGAATCGAAAGAAGCCGCACGCGCCCTCGTCAAAGACGCCAGCGATCAGCTTGGGTTTGCTGATGCGGCCCACTGATCGCCGGATGCTAAGCGCGAAGGGCAGGCCCCGTTACGCTGCCGCTTGCTGCGGAGCCGGGGCCGATGTCGACGCGCGTTGCGAGCGTGCCGCATTCAAGATCTGCTGCACAATATCCTGGTGGTGGTCGGAGTGGATACGGGTGAACCGGAGCCACTCTGAGGCGCACAGCAAGCCAAACGCCGGATGCGGGACGCGGGCGTCGGCTTCGGGGAGCGTGGGCAGATGTTCATGCAACGCCTCGAACTGCTCGCGGCTCTTCTCATAGGTGGCGCGCAGGTCCGCCCGGCTCACGCCCTGTGGCGGACGCACCGACGAACGTGCTTCGGCTTCCAGATCACCGAACGACCCTTCTTCAAGTATACGAGCACCGATGTCATTCGGCGCCCCTTCTTGCACAGTTGGGCCGCGATTGAGGGCTGCCAGGCGGGCCGCTTTCAGCGATTTGCTGTTCGACTGCAGAATGTGATACAGGTGCTCGGCAGGCGACCAGCCCGAAATCGTTTCGTGTATGCTAAAAAGCACGTGCTGCGGCGCATCCAACAGCGCTTCTACTGCGTCGTAAAAACCGCGAAGCATGCTGTACTCATCCGACATGATGAGTGTCGGATTACTGGAATAAGGAACCATGGGAATGCTGTCGATCAACAAACAATACAAGTACGGACAGATTTGCGGTGCATGCACATTATTTTCACCGAAATCCTGTACTACAATCAAAGATCGTGTGCAGAGATCCGTAGTTGGTCACAAAAAATCCACAACTCATCCATTGATGCCCCCTCGTTCGCTTTTTTGTTACGCAATGCGTACACTTTTGCATCGGATGAGGATGAGAAGCGTAGCATTTTTCACCATACTACACGTCAAACACATGGCCGAACAAGG
>CAZBTM010000042.1:0-15090 GCA_964494425.1 uncultured Rhodothermales bacterium
TGCTTCCAGCGGTTGCCGAGGCGTCGGTGGTGCGCACCTGGTGGGGCGTGCGTCCGTTGTATGCCCCTGATGAACAAAAGGGCGACCGGCGTGGAATCTCACGTGGCTTCTTTGTCCTCGATCACGCCGATGACGGCGTAGAAAACTTCATCAGCATTGTTGGAGGCAAGCTCACAACCTACCGGCAGATGGCCGAGGCCGTCACGGATCGCATCTGCAAGAAGCTCGGCGTAGAGGCATCGTGCAGCACCGCCACACGTCCGCTGCCAGCACATAAGAATCCAGAGCAGCTTGATGCGTTGGCCGCTCGCTACGACTCGAAGGGGCCCACCGATGCAGACGTTGTTGGAGCACGCTGATAGCTTCTGACATCCAACCGCCGGTAGCTGGGGATTGGGAGCGCTTCCCGGTGCGAATGTCTCCTTCGTACGGCTCAGTCAACTATTCTATCAAGGCATCTATCACTCACCACTGCCAGAGTGCCTTAGGAATGCTGATGGGACGTGGCTTCGACATCAGCAATGGTACGGATGGTGCGGGCTACGCTGTCAGGGAGTACCGAGATTGTGTCGATACCGGCTTCCACAAGAAAGGCGGCAAAGTCGGGATGGTCGCTGGGCCCCTGCCCGCAGATGCCCACAGGAATCGCTGCACCCTGATTGGGGTCGTGCGCCGTGTCGATGAGATGGCGGATGCTTCGCGTAACCGCCTCGTCGCGCTCGTCAAACAGATACGCCAGACGGTCGGAGTCGCGGTCAACCCCCAGCGTAAGTTGGGTGAGATCGTTCGAGCCGATCGAAAAGCCGTCAAAGAGGTCGCAGAACCGGTCAGCCAGCACGATGTTGGAGGGGACTTCGGCCATTACATACACCTTCAGGCCGTGCTCGCCTTGCTTCAGGCCCTGCTCGGCCATGATCTTAAGCACCTCGCGGCCTTCGTTGGGCGTGCGGCAGAACGGAATCATAGCAATGATATTGTCGAATCCCATACCTTGGCGTGCCATGCGCAACGCCTGGCATTCCAGGGCAAAGCCGTCCGCGTAGTCAGCGCTATAGTAGCGCGCTGCGCCACGCCATCCCATCATGGGATTCTCTTCGTCGGGTTCGAACAGCTGGCCGCCAATAAGGTTGGCATACTCATTGGTTTTAAAGTCGCTCATGCGAACGATGACGGGGTGGGGGTATTGCGCGGCAGCAATCGTAGCAATGCCGCGTGCAAGCGTCTCCACAAAATAGTCGGGCTTGTGCTCATACCCGGCGGTCATCTCCTCAATCTTTGACCGGGCCGCCGTGTCCGTAACCTGATCGAAGCGGGTGAGTGCAAGCGGATGCACTTCAATGATGTTATTGATAATGTACTCCATCCGCGCAAGTCCCACGCCTTCAACCGGAAGGCGCCACCACTTCATGGCCACGGGCGGACTTGCAACGTTGATCATCACTCGGGTGTTGACCTCGGGAAGCGTACTCAGGTCCTGTTCGTCAACGTCAACGTTCAAGATACCATCCAAGACCTGCCCTTCGTCACCGTCTGCGCAAGACACGGTAACCTCGCGCCCGATATCAAGCACCTCTGTTGCGTTTTCAGTGCCAACGATAGCGGGTAGGCCCATCTCTCGGCTCACAATGGCCGCGTGAGAGGTGCGCCCGCCACGGTCGGTTACGATTGCCGAGGCCCGCTTCATCAGCGGCACCCAGTCCGGGTCGGTAAGCTCGGTAACGAGCACCCCGCCGTCTACAAAGTCATCTTGTTGCGAGGGATCGTCGAGGCGGCATACCGGTCCGGTTGCAATGGCATCGCCAATGGCAGCGCCGCGCACGAGCACCTCACTCGTTTCGGTGAGGTTGTATGTGCGGAGCGTGGCTGTTTCGCGCTGCGACTGAACCGTTTCAGGGCGCGCTTGCACAACAAAAATATCGCCGGTATCGCCATCCTTGGCCCATTCGATGTCCATCGCCCGGCCATAATGCGCTTCGATACGGGCTCCCCACCGCGCAAGCTGAAGGATTTCTGCATTGGTGAGCACAGGCGCATGAACATCAGACGTGGGGACGGGTGCGAGCTCGGTCAATCCGCCATCGGCATAGACGTACTTCCGGTCTTTGCGTGGAACGCGGCGTCCGATGATGGGGGTGAGTGCCTCAGTATTGAGAAAAGGCGTGTAGACGCGATACTCATCGGGTGTGATCTCACCGCTTACCACGCCTTCACCAAGTCCCCATGCTGCGTTGATAACCGTGACATCGGGGAATCCCGTTTCGGTATCCAGTGTAAACATAACGCCAGCACTGGCCTGATCGGACCGTATCATCTTCTGGATGCCCACCGAGAGCGCAACATCGGCATGATCAAAACCTTTCTCGTTGCGGTAGTAGATTGCGCGCTCGGTAAAGAGGGAGGCAAAGCACTTTCGCACCGCCGCAACGACCTGCTCGATGCCCGACACATTCAAGAACGTGTCTTGCTGTCCGGCAAAACTGGCCTCAGGGAGGTCCTCGGCGGTGGCTGAGCTTCGCACGGCAACGCCCACGTCGTCTTGGCCGTACCGATTGCCCAGCGTGTGATAGGCGTCGGTGAGTGCCTCTACGAAGCTTACAGGTAGCTCGGCCCCTTCGATGAGCGCGCGGATTTCGGCAGCGATGGCAGACGGCGCGCGCGTGTCGTCGCTCAGCAAGTCGAGGATCTGGGATCGGAGTCCTGCACCATCCAAGACGGCCCAGAAGACATCGGCGGTGGTGGCGAATCCGTCGGGAACGCGAACGCCCGCTTTACCAAGCTGCGTGGTGAGCTCGCCAAGGGACGCATTTTTGCCTCCTACAAGAGCGACATCATCAGACGAGAGCGTATCAAACCAGCGAATCATGAGCAAAAGGGCATACCGATGAGGTAAAAGAGCGTGTAAGCTACCATAGCGCACATGTGCTTAGAGGGCGTGTAGTCGTTGTAATGGAAGCGATATCTGTTTAGCCCGCTCATCGCATGGCAGAAAAAGCATGACCTTTGGCCCCTCCGCCCTGCTAACTTCGTCTGTAGACACCGCCCGGGCTGTTCTGCCCCAGATCTGGTCTGCAACTTGCTAAACACGTGTTGGAAGCGCTTCCATAATAATGGACAAATATATAAAAGAGTAGGTGCTCTTTAGTTTCTTACATGCGGGTTACAGTTGTAGCACGCGACGGACAGGACATGATACGATGCATGTCTGATTCAATGGAATTTCGATCAACCAATCATCGTGAATCCTGTTTCGCTTTGTCATTTGAGACTTGCAAACAATGGATGATGTACATCAGCCCCAACCCGCAGTGTTTGCGTGTGCAAATGCCGACGATAGCCAGCCCCCTCAGAAGGCCTTAGTGCCGCATAAAGGCTGCATGTCCGCTTTAAACCCGTGAAATGCCCGTCGATTTCGGATGGGCGATTGCGTTTTAGCGGAATGAGCCTGTACCCTATGCGTGTGGATACACGGAAATGCCGCGTGTCCTACCCTATTTACCCTGATGCCCGACGACGAACTGCGCATGATGGAACTCAGTGGCCCCCTCGCGTGGACCGTGTATTCGTGCTTGATCCTGATCAGCGTATCGCTGGTGTTGGCCGTGACGCGTCTTGTTCGAGGTCCAAGCCTTCCGGATCGCGTCATTGCCCTCGATCTGATTGCATATCAGGCGATTGCACTGATGCTGATGTACGCTATTGCAACCGATAAAAGTTATTTCCTGGAAGTCGGACTGGTTTTAGGACTCATTGCGTTCCTGGGAACGGTTGCCTTTGCGCGATACATCGAGTACATCTCGCTTGAAGCTACTGTTGCTGACGACTATACCGAGTAAACTGCTATGGAGGCTGTGATGGAGTGGATTGGAATGGCATTGGCCGTTGGGGGCACGTTTTTCGTGTTCGTTGCCGGATTGGGAGTTGTACGTCTACCTGACGTTCCCATGCGCATGCATGCCTCTACAAAGGCCGGGACGCTGGGCGTTGCGCTCATTGCGGCCTCGCTCACCTTCTTCTTCCCGGGGTTAGGCATTCTGGCCCGGTCGTTGGCGCTCATCGTATTTCTGCTGCTTACCGCCCCGGTAGCGGCCCACATGATTGGGCGAGCCGCCTACTACGGTGGGCCACAGATTGGAGTGCAGCTGTGGCATGATACTATGATTGACCAGCTGCCCACCCACCAGGTGCTAAGCTCTGATGCCGCCTCCGACGGCACCGACGCGTTTCCAGAAGGCACCACGCAAAAGACGTCGCAGCAGCACGCCTCATCGTCCTAAAATGTCTTGGCTGAAGTAGCGCTCTGCTGTCGCGCATCACGTTGCCGCCACACCGACCTGTGTGCGGCTGTCGCATTGTTTTCGGTTGACGCCAATTTGTCTGTATGGGGATCGTTCTTGCTGTCTTTGCCGGGTTTGCGCTCGCGCTCGTGGCGCCGTGGATTACAGGGGCTACCGGGCGCGCTACCGGATGGCTGTACAGCCTGGTGCCCGCAGGCATCACAGCGTACCTGTCTACGTTCATCGCTCCGGTAGCTGCGGGCGAAACCATGCGCGTAGCCTATGCCTGGGTGCCAGGCCTTAACGTGGACCTGTCGTTCTACGTTGATGGCCTCAGCCTCTTCTTTGCGCTGCTCATTACGGGCATTGGCACGCTCATCTTTATCTATGCCGGGGCGTACCTGAAAGGTCACCACCACCTTGGGCGGTTCTTTGCCTACCTGTCCATGTTTATGGCCGCGATGGTAGGGCTGGTGCTGGCCGACAACCTGTTTACCTTCTACATCTTCTTCGAGCTGACGAGCTTTGCCTCGTTTGTGCTCATTGGCTTCAACCACGACGAGGCCGCCTCGCGCCGCGCTGCCTGGCAGGCGCTGCTCATTACAAAGGCAGGCGGGCTTGCTCTGCTGGCTGGGTTTCTGTTGATGGAGCAGGCCACCGGCACCCTGCAAATATCAGCCATCCTCGAAACCGGCGAGGCCATTCGCGAGCATGGCTTCTACACCGCTATTGTGCTCCTTGTACTGGCAGGGGCCTTCACCAAATCGGCGCAGTTCCCGTTCTACTTCTGGCTCCCTAACGCCATGCAGGCGCCTACACCCGTAAGCGCCTACCTGCACTCCGCGACCATGGTGAAGGCCGGGATCTATGTGCTGGCGCGCTTCCATCCGGTGCTCTCAGGAACCGACCTGTGGTTCTGGCTTGTGGGTGGTATTGGCGCGTTTACGATGGTCCTTAGCGCCTGGCTCGCCCTGCAATACACCGACCTAAAGGGCATCCTGGCCTACACGACCATCATGGCGCTGGGCGCGCTCACCATGCTGCTGGGGCTGGGCACCGAAACCGCCCTAAAGGCCTGCCTCGTCTTCGTGCTGGTCCACGCTTTCTACAAAGCCGCGCTCTTCATGGTGGCCGGAGCCATCGACCATGGTGTACACGAGCGCGACATTACCAAACTCGGCGGGCTCCGCGCCAAAATGCCCATCACGTTTGGCGCAGCGGTCATCGCGTGCCTGTCGATGGCCGGTATCCCGCTGTTTTTTGGATTCATAGGGAAAGAGATTATCTATGAAGCCACGCTGCATCTGGACGAGGCCGCTTTGTTCTTTACCGGGGCGGCTCTCTTGGCGAATGTCGCCCTGGTGGCCTCGGCAGGACTCCTCGTCATCCGTCCGTTCATGGGGCCGCTGAACGACCTCACGTCGCACGCCCATCGTCCGGACACCGGGCTGTGGTTTGGAGCGGCGGTGCTCGCGGTCTTCAGTCTGGGGCTGGGCTTGGCACCGTGGCTGCTTGACAGTGCGATCCTGGCGCCCTCGCTCAGCGCTCTCATGGGGGCCGAGGCCACGCCGCACCTGGCCATCTGGCACGGGCTCAACCTACCGCTGGCGCTGAGTGCGGTGACGGTGGCGCTGGGCGTAGGCACGTACTTCGCCTGGACTCCAATGCGCCAGAGCGCTCCGTTCCGTGCCCTGGAGCGCTGGCTGGGCACCGGCCTCGACAATGGATACGACCACGCCATTAACGGACTGCTCGCCACCGCCACAGCGCAAACCAACTTCCTGCAGAACGGCTATCTGCGCCGGTACATTGCCACCATCTTAGGCACTACGGTAGCGGTGGTGGGGTACACGTTTGGGTATTTCGGATTCGAAGGGCCAGTGCTCTCGTTCGTTGGGATTGCGCCCTACGAGTGGATCCTGAGCTTTCTTATCGTGGGCGGAGCGCTTGCTACGCTGTTTCTGCGTGCCCGTATTGCTCTGGTGGCTGCGCTTGGCATCAGTGGATTTAGCATTGCGCTTACCTACCTTATGTACGGGGCGCCCGACCTGGCGATGACGCAGTTCCTCATCGAAACGCTCACCGTTATCCTCTTCGTGCTGATCCTTGCGGCGCTGCCTACGCTTAGCGAAGTGGTCTCGATTGGGCACCGTCTGCGCGATGGCGTGCTGGCGGTAGCCACCGGAGGCATGTTTACCGCGCTCATGCTGGCGGTGCTGAACCAGCCCTTCGAGAACCGTATGGGCGAATACTACATGCAGTACAGCTACTCCGAGGCCCAGGGGCGCAATATCGTAAACACCATTCTGGTGGACTTCCGTGCGCTCGATACGCTGGGCGAAATCACGGTGCTGCTGATCGCTGGCTTTGGCATCTACACCCTGCTCCGCCTCAAACGCTCCAAAACATCGGAGAAGGCCTCGCGTGCTTCTGAACAAGTTGAGCAACTGTCATGAGACTGTCGCTGATTTTACGTACGGCGGCCCGGCTGTTGGTGCCGCTGATGATTCTGTTTTCGGTCTTCCTGATGCTTCGCGGCCACAACGAGGCAGGCGGCGGGTTCATCGGGGGGCTCGTGGGGGCCAGTGCTTTTGCGCTCTATGCCATGGCCTACGGTACAAAAGACGCACGTCGTGCGCTGTACGCCGATCCGCGTACGCTTATGGCATCGGGCGTGGGCATTGCATTGGTAAGTGCGCTCATCCCGCTCTTTTCGGGCGCGCCCTTCTTTAAGGGGCTATGGACGACGCTGCCCGGCGGGCTGAAGCTGGGCACGCCTATCCTGTTTGACATTGGGGTCTACCTGCTTGTGGTAGGCATGACGCTCGTCGTCATCTACGAGCTTGACGACGATGGCCTCAGCCTTTTTCCACGTGAGAATCGGCGGGGCACCACGCCCTCGTCCTCATAGCCTGCCGCATAACCTACTGAATTGCATCGTGGTGATGCGCGCCTGCCACCCTGCTCTGCCTCCCCCTGACTGTTTTTGTGTTGACGTATGGAAACCCTGCTTGCTTTCGTGATCGGTGCGCTCGTCGCCGTTGCCGTGTACCAGCTGCAGCGCCGCGACCTGGTGCGCATGGTCATCGGAATCGTAATTCTGTCGAATGCGGTGAACCTGTTGCTCTTTACGCTGGGCCGCATGACGCGAGCCGAGGCGCCACTCATTGAGATGGGGGCGAAGCTGCCCCCCGAGGGCAGTGCCAACCCCCTCTCGCAGGCCCTCATTCTAACTGCTATTGTGATTGGGTTTGGGCTACTCGCGTTCTCGTTGGTGCTGGTGTATCGGGCCTACCGATCGCTCGATACCGTGGATGCGCAAGACTTCGTTGAACTGGAGTTCGACGACGCGTGACATTGCTGGAGCGCCTCCTGTTCTGCCTTTTGACGACGCTAACTTCTGTGCTGTATGGATGCTGACCTTCTGCTCATTTTGCCGCTTGTTCTGCCGCTGGCTGCGGCAGTGTTGGCTTTGCTTTTTCGCAACGTGCCCCGCGTGCAGGCTGGCATCAATCTGATTAGCATGAGCGGCGTGCTGGCAGTCTCATTGGGGCTGTTAGCCATGATCAATGAGCAGGGCATTCAGGCCTTTGCCTCGGGCGGGTGGCCGGCGCCCTTTGGCATTGTGCTGGTGGCCGACTACCTGAGCGTGATCATGCTCATTGTGTCGGCTATCATCGGGGTGGCGGTAGCCGTGTACGCGATTCCGAATATCGATGCCGAGCGCGTGCATTTTGGCTTCTACCCATTCATGAACCTGCTCATGCTGGGCATCAACGGGTCGTTCCTCACGGGCGACTTGTTCAACCTGTATGTGTGGTTTGAGGTGATGCTCATCTCCTCGTTCGTGCTCATTGTGCTCGGCAATACCGAGGATCAGTTGGCGGGCGCGGTCAAGTACGTCATGATTAACCTGGTGTCGTCGCTCTTTTTCTTGACCGGGGCGGGGCTGGTTTATGGCACAGCGGGTACGCTCAACATGGCCGAACTCTCGCTGGTGCTCAATGAGGTGGAGTCTTCGGGTCTTGTTACGATCATCTCGATGATGTTCTTGATCTCGTTCGGCATCAAAGCGGCGCTGTTTCCGCTCTTCTTCTGGCTGCCTGCCTCGTACCATACGCCCCCGGCGGCGGTATCGGCCTTCTTTGCGGGGTTGCTTACCAAGGTGGGCGTGTACGCCATGATTCGCGTGTTTACGCTACTCTTTACGCAAGACATTGGCTACACACATACGACCATGCTGATGTGGGTGGCCGGTCTTACCATGGTAACCGGCGTGCTGGGCGCGGCGGCGCAGAACGACTTCCGGCGCGTGCTGTCGTTTCACATTGTGAGCCAGATTGGCTACATGATCATGGGGCTTGCAATCTACACGCCGCTGGCGCTCATCGGGGCGGTGTTCTATATCATCCACCACATTATTGTAAAAGCGAACTTGTTTCTGGTGAGCGGCGTAGCGCAGCGCCTGGGCGGTTCGTTTAGCCTCAAGAAGCTAAAGGGCCTCTACGCGCACCATCCGGGCCTGGCGATTCTGTTTTTGATTCCGGCCTTCTCGCTGGCCGGATTTCCGCCGCTCTCGGGCTTCTGGGCCAAGCTTGTGCTGGCCAAGGCAGGTATTGAAGCCGGTGCCTACGGCATTGTGGCCGTAGCTATTGCTGTGGGCCTCTTTACCATGTTCTCGATGACCAAGATCTGGGTAAAGGCCTTCCTGCCCGGAAGCAGTGAGCCCGGGGCTGCATCTGAAAACGGTACGCCTGAGCGCACCTCCATGACGATGGGTACCCGCCTGATGTACGTACCCATCGCTGCGCTTGCAGCCGTTACCATTATGATTAGCGTATTTGCCGGGCCGGTCTTCGACCTGGCCGAACGCTCCGCCAACGAACTCTCCGATTCCTCTGCCTACATCGAAGCTGTCTTAGGCCATGAAGAACCTGCTGCTGACCCTTATACTCGCCTTGATCTGGACCGCCGTTCAGGGGGCGTTCACGCTCGCTAACTTCGTGGTCGGGTTTGCGCTGGGCTACGCGGTGCTGTTGCTGCTGCGTCCACTCGTAGGTGAGGCCGGATACGACGCCCGCATATGGCATCAGGTGTCGCTGGTTGGGTTCTTTGTGAAGGAGCTTGTGAAGTCGAGCGTCCGCGTGGCGTGGGAAGTCATCACACCCGGATACGGCATGCGCGCCGGGATTCTGGCGGTACCGCTTGACCTGAAGTCCGATCTCGGCATCACACTGCTGGCCAACCTGATTTCGCTGACACCGGGTACGCTTAGCCTCGACATCTCCGATGACCGCGACCACCTCTTTATCCATGCCATGTACATCGATAAAAGTCCGGAAGAGGATGTGCAGCACATTAAGAACACGTTTGAGCGGCGCATCATGCTGGCGCTGGGCAAACCTGGCGAGGTGAGCTCGGTAGTCGATCGGGCTCAGCCACAGTCGGTGTAACCACTTGAACCTGCGCTGTTTATGGGAGGCAACGGCATGGCTCCATCTGCACATATCTACTGGCATTGGAGCAGGCTGGCCGATGGGCGGCCCGCGCTTCTGGATCCAGAGGAACGAGCCCGGTGCCGCACGTTCGGCAGCGCCAATCGCCGTCGCAGCTTCGTGGCGGGGCGCACGGCTCTCAAAACACTGGTGGCTCGCTACACTGGACGATCGCCCGGCGCGGTACGCGTTCACGTAGCCGACGACGGAAGCCTCTCGGTTGATGGACCGATGCATGTCTCGCTGGCGCACTCGGGAGCCTGGGCGGTGGCCGTGTGGGCACCGGAGCCTATTGGCATCGACCTGGAGCAGATTCAGCCCCGCGACGCTGCTGTGGCCCGCTTCCTCTTCGCCCCAGATGATCGCGACACGCTGCATGCGCTGCCGGGTACGCCCAACGAGCAGCTCGTGCTGGCGTGGACGCTCAAAGAGGCGGTCCTGAAAGCGCGCCGCAGCGGATTTCGGTGCTCGCCCAAAACCATTCAGCTTCAGGTGGATGCGCAGGCGCAGACCGCCCACGCGGTTGTGACGCGTACGACGCCGCATGATCACTGGCAGTTGGCCTTTGGACGCCGCCACGGCTGCTGGTGGGCCTGGGCCGTGCCTGTAGGGTAGCGCAGGATGGCTTGCATCTGCGTAAGAAGCCGTAGAGGTGCCCCAGTGCCGGGCGGTGTGTAGACCAAGTTAGCGGGGCGGAGCCCCTGAACAGCCTGCGTCGCACGGCGGAGCCATGCGACGAGGAAGCATAAGGAGCCGTAAAGATACCTGTTCGTAGAGACGCCCCAATGGGACGTCTCTACCTGGTGGGTGCGGTGGTGGAATCGGGTGGGGCGGTGTCGGGGATGCCGGTGGTTTTCCATAGCTCGCGGGCCGACCAGCCGCCGCGCGGGGCTTCGTTGGCAGCGCGCACCGCGGCCACCTGTTCGGGCGAGACGCTGGTGGTGTCGTTGCCAAAGCTCTGGCGCACGTATGTAAGTACGGCAGCAATTTCGTCGTCGCTCAGGTAGCCGAACGGAGGCATGACCCCTTGGTAGCGTTCGCCGCGCACCTCGATCTCGCCGCCCATGCCGTGCAGCACCAGCCGGATGAGGCGTCCGCGGTCGCCTTGGACCCATTTGTTGGGCTTAAGTGGCGGAAACGCGCCGCGCACGCCGCTGCCGTCGGCCTGGTGGCAGGTCTGGCAGCGCAAGGCGTACACGCGCTCGCCGTAGACCACGGGGGCGTCGGTTGGGGAGGCGGGGCGCTCCGAATCGCTGGGGGTGCAGCCGGCCAGCCATCCAGCCGCAACGAAAAGAACGAAGCCGTGAATGAGAAAACGAGCCATCGGGGCGCGGTACAGATGGTGGAACGGGCGAGGCGTGAGTGTTCCTCCCTAACAAAAAAGCGGAGGGTGCAGGAGACGGGTAGCAGCGGCTACTGGGCGGCGTACTGTTGCATCAGAAGCTCTTGCAGGCTCTGGTCGTGCGTGCCATCGTGGGTGCGCACGTAGCGTCCGTCGGGGCGGAGGGCCCAGGTGCGCGGGCGCGGTTCGAGGGCGGTGTTGAGGTGCTGCACCAGGCGCTCACGCAGCGTGTTGTTACGCACGGGGACGGCGGCCTCGACGCGTTCATCGAGGCGGCTCTGCTGCCAGTCGGCGCTGCTGATGTACACGTGGGCGCTGGGACCGGCCTGGAAGTAGAACACGCGGTCGTGCTCTAAGAACCGATCTACGATGCTGCGAACGCGAATGCTGTCGCTTATGCCGGGCACGCCCGGACGCACGCGGCACTGCCCGCGTACGATGAGATCGACGGGCACGCCCGCCTGCGAGGCGCGGTACAGATCTTTGATGAGTTCTACATCGGTGAGTTCGTTCATCTTGAGCACGATGCGTGCGTCCTGGTCCTGGGTCGCCGCTTCGATCACCTCGGCCACGAGCCGGTGCCAGGTGGCGCGCATGGACTGAGGCGCGGTCACGAGTGCGTCGTACGACTGGTCGGGCGAGAAGCCTGTGAGGAAGTGAAAGAGCTCCGTAAGGTCGCGGCTGAGCTGCGGCGCAGCGGTGAGCAGTCCGTAGTCGGTATACTGGCGGGCGGTGCGCGTATTGTAGTTGCCGGTGCTGACATGGATGTAGGTACGCGGCCCATCGGATTCGCGGCGCACGACAAGGGCGGCCTGTGCGTGCGTTTTGAGTCCAACGACGCCGTACGCTACATGCACCCCGGCATCTTCGAGCTTACGGCCCCAGGCAATGTTTTTTTCCTCATCGAAGCGCGCTTTTACCTCCACCAGCACCGCCACCTGGGTGCCCTGCTCGGCGGCCTCGATGAGCGCGCGCACGATGGGCGACTCCTCGGAGGTGCGGTAGAGCGTCATCTTGATGGCGAGTACGTCGGGGTCGTGGGCGGCTTCTTCGATGAAGCGCTGCACGCTGTCCTCGAACGAGTGGTACGGATGATGCAGCAGCACGTCGCGCTCCCGAATGGCGTCGAACAGGGAGCGGTCGGCGGGCCGGGTGGGATGCGGCAGGTCGGGGTGCGCAATGGGCGTCCAGCTCGGAAACCGAAGCGAGCGGTCGAAGCGAGCATCGGGGACGTGCAGGTCGGCAAGGGCGTTTACATCGGTCAGGTCGATCGGGTCGTCGGTTACGAAGACATCTTCGCTGGGCACGTTCAGCTTGCCTTGCAGGAACGACTGCACGCCGTGCGGCATGGTGCCGTCGACCTCCAGCCGAACGACAGGGGCAAACCGCCGCTCGCGCAGCCGCTCAGAGATGGATTCGAGCAGATCGTCGGGGTCGTCGTCATCGCGGGGCACCTCGGCGTTGCGCGTGACGCGAAACGGGTAGACGCCTTCGACCTGCATGCCCGGAAACAGCCGGTCGATGTGCGCGGCCACCAGGGCCTCGATCGGGATAAACTCCATGGGCGCATTGAGTGGAATCCAGCGCGCCCGGGTCTTGGGCACCTTTACGCGAGCAAAGTGCTCGGTGCCGTTGTTTGGGTTTGTGAGCACCACCGCCAGCGACAGGCTCATGTTGGAGATGAAGGGGAAGGGCCGCCCGGGGTCGACCGCCAGCGGCGTGAGGATCGGCACGATGCGATCTTCGACGTAGGCCGTGAGGCGCGACTGGTCGTCGGCGGGCACCTCGGACCAGGGGCGGATGGCCAGCCCGATGGCGTCGTGGGCCGCAGGGGCTACTTGCTCGGTCCATGCGGCGTGAATGGCGTCGTGCTGGTCGTGCACCGCACTCGTAATGAGTGCGAGCTGCTCCTCGGGCGTGCGGCCATCAGGGCCAATGGGCACCTCGCCGTTGGCAATCTGCCGCTTCAGACCGCCCACGCGCTTACGCACAAATCCGTCCAGGTTCGAGGCGGCCACCCCGATAAACCGAAGCCGCTCCATAAGCGGCGTGCGGTTGTCGCGGGCCAGGTCGAGCACGCGCCAGTTGAAGTCGAGCCAGCTGAGCTCGCGGTTAAAGTAGAGGCTCGGATGGTCGAGCGAGGGCGCGTCGGGCACCGGCTGCGGGGCCAGCACGTGCGACATATGCAAGCGAGTAGAGGCGGGCGTGTCGGGCATGGTACGGGAGCGAAGTGGTAAAAGTAGCAGGGAGGCGTCAGCCCGTGGGCGGATCGTTGAGGTAGTCGCGGTTGTGGATGTGCTTGCGCAGGTTGGTGAGCTTCATGAGGCGGTTCTGCAGCTCGGTCAGGTCGTTGGCCCCGTTGCGGTCGGCGCGGCGGATGTCGGCGCGGGCCTCGCGCAGAGCGTCGTCCACACGGTCGAGCTTCAGCAGCGTCATGGCGCTGGCGGCGGCTTCGTACGGACGCTCGTTCAGCCGCGGCACCCGAATGTCGCGCCGGTGCTCCCAGTTCTCTGATGGGCTGTATTCATCGACCCGTACCGAGGCCGCCAGTTGCTGCAGCACCGGGCCTTCCTCGCCGCGCAGAATGCGGTCGGGCTGTACGGTACCGTCTTTGTACATCTGCATGAGGCACTGCACCAGCTTGCGCACCGGACCCTCGCTAAACTCGTCGAGCGCCATGTGCGAGAGCACATACTGAATCATGCGCTGGGCCTTTTCCAGCAGCAGGCGCAGCAGCAAGCGCTCCTCGGGCAGCACGCGGTAGGAACGGTCCGTTTCGCGTTCGTCGGAGCCGTTTTCGTCGGGGCGGGGCGTACGGGGGGATGCGTTGGGCGGGGCGCTGTCCTGGGGCGGCGGTGGCGGGCTTGGGCGCGATCGCTGGCTACGGCGGCGTTGTTTCTTCTGCTGGGCGTCGCGCTGCCGCTCCAGGTCAGCCAGCAGGTCGCCGGGCGGCACATCGAGCACGTCAGCCGCCTGACGCACGTACTCGCGGCGCAGGTTGGCGTCGGGAATGGCCGCGACAGCCGCCACCACTTCGGACTGCACCTCCACGCGGTCCTCGGGCGTCTGCATGCGTCCGGCCTTGCGGGCCTGGTTCACCATAAACTGCGGCAGGTCGCTGCGCGTGTTGGCCACATGCTGATGCAGCGCATCGGCGCCGTGCTCCTTCACGTAGCTGTCGGGATCGTGCCCGGCCGGAAGCGTAACCGCATACGCGCCGAGGCCCTCCGACAGCACCGTTTTGAGTCCGCTCCGGGCAGCGCGCCCGCCGGCCTCGTCGCCATCGAAGAGCAAGATCACGCGCTGTGCGTAGCGGTCGAGCATCTGCACGTGGCTGGGCGTGAGCGCGGTGCCGCACGTGGCCACCGCATGCTCGATTCCGGCCTGATGCAGCGCCATCACATCGGTGTAGCCCTCCACCACCCAGACCTCCTTCTCGCGCCGGATGGCCTGTTTGCCCTGGTAGAGGCCGTACAAGACATCGCTCTTGTGGTAGACCTCGGTCTCGGGCGAGTTGATGTACTTGGGCTGATCGGCATCCGCATCCAGAATGCGCCCGGCGAATCCGACGACCTTGCCGATGTGCGAGAAGATGGGGAAGATGACGCGCCCCCGGTAGCGGTCGTAGTAGCCGTCGCCGGAGTTGCGTTCGATGATGAGCCCCGCATCGTGCAGCACCTCGGGCTTGAGGTGCTCCTCCTGGGCGGCCGTGAGCAGCGCATCCCACGAATCGGGCGCGTAGCCCACGCCGAAGGTTTTGAGCGTGTCGGCGTCGAAGTCGCGTTCGCTCAGGTAGCGGCTGATCTCTGCATCAGTGCCGGATTGCATGGCGACCGTGATCACATCGTGCCCCTTACCGAGCGCCTCGATGCTGCCCTCCTCAAGCTTGCAGATTGGGCACCAGCTGGCCCAGAAGTGGATCAAGGTTGGCCTCTCCAGCGGTGGACTCAGGTTGATCTGCTCAATCGTATCGATTGCG
>CAZBTM010000042.1:15100-16840 GCA_964494425.1 uncultured Rhodothermales bacterium
CTCGCTCAGGTAGCGGCGGGCGGGGGTCCCGCGCTCGGACTGCGTGCGCTCCCGGTAGAAGAAGCGCCCGGCAATGCGCAGTGCCTGGTAGATGGCTTCGCGATGGGAGGCGGCTTCCTCCTCGGCCTCTGACTGAGGCAGCGACACGCCGGTGCGCTCGGCCAGCCAGCGTGCGCTCTCTACAAACCCAACGCCTTCCATCTCCTGCACAAATGAGAACACATCGCCGCCCTTCTGGCAGCCAAAGCAGTAGTAGAGGTTGTCCTCGGGGTTAACGTGGAAGGAGGGCGTGTTTTCGTCGTGAAACGGACACAGGCCCTTGTAGCTCTGCCCCGATCGCTTCAGACGTACGTAGTCGCTCACTACATCGACGATGTCGACGGTGGAACGAATTTCGTCTACCTTGTCGTCAGGAAGGGCCATGAGCGCAGCAGAGCGAAGCGCAGGTGCAGAGCGAGCGAGGGGACACGATCAGGCGTAGCATCAGATGTGTGCACGGGGTGCGGCTGGAACGGATTCAGCCTGCGGCGTGGTATGCTGCGCGGTATCGTCTTCTACGGGACCAATGTCGGGCTTGTCGGAGCACTGGCATCCGGCAATAGCAAGCGGAGCGCAAACAGCGAGTATAATGAGGGTACGACGAATCATAAGGGCGAAGGTATCTACGAGAAAAAGAAGCCTGAAGACATGCCCAATGCATGCCGGATGCACGTACCGCGCCTGCCGGGATAGAGATCCAATCCCAGCTTAAACACGACGTGCGCACCCCCCACCCCGACGATGTTTTCACAGCCGAGTCCTTTACAATGGCTTGGCCGCGTTGCATGTTGAAGGCTGGTTTGTTTGTCCCATGAGTTTTGATAAGAGCATGATTGACGTAGATGCGCTCCGCGCCCGAATTGAATCCCTCGCCGCGGAGGAGGACCCCAACGCGGGCGCTGCTGGCGATGCCGTAGCCGATCTGGTGCGAGCGCTGAACACGGGCACCGTCCGCTCGGCCTCGCCCGACGAAAACGGCACCTGGACCGCTCATGCCTGGGTGAAGCAGGGCATTCTACTCGGTTTTCGGATTGGACGCATCGTCGACTATTCGACGGCTAATTTTCCGTTCTACGACAAGCATACGTATCCCATAAAGCCGGTCCAGAAGTCCGACGGCGTGCGCCTGGTACCGGGCGGGTCGGCGGTGCGCACGGGCAGCTACCTGGCGCCGGGCGTGGTGGGCATGCCGCCCATGTACGTGAATGTGGGCGCGTATGTCGACGAAGGCACCATGATCGACTCGCACGCGCTGGTAGGCAGTTGCGCCCAGATTGGCAAGCGCGTGCATCTGTCGGCAGCGGCGCAGATCGGTGGCGTGCTGGAGCCGGTGAACGCAACGCCAGTCATCATTGAAGACGACGTGTTTGTGGGCGGCCAGGCGGGCGTTTACGAGGGCTGCGTAGTGCGCACCGGCGCGGTGATTGCGGCAGGCGTGCAACTGACCAGCTCCACGCGGCTGTACGACGCGGTGGAAGGCGAAATCATTACGGCGGATGCGGAGGGCACGCTCACCGTGCCCGAAAACGCCGTCGTGGTATCCGGCTCGCGTCCGCTGGAGAGCGACTTTGGCACCGCACATGGGCTGTCGCTCTACACGCCGATCATCATCAAGTACCGCGATAGCAGCACCGACGCTGCCACGGCCCTTGAAGATGCGCTGCGGTAGTCCCCGGCTGTAGCCCGTCTCCGCTGTATCCT
>CAZBTM010000043.1:0-16752 GCA_964494425.1 uncultured Rhodothermales bacterium
TCTAAATCCAGAGCAGATAAGCCGCGCCTATCGCGACACCGTGCAGCAGCAGGTGAATGCGGTGCTCGACGCGTACACCACTTCGCGCTACCAGCGTATACGCGGAAATGATGAACAGGCAGAAGCCGACTCGCTCCGTTATATCCAGCTACGTCGCAACACGCGCGTCACGCTAAGTCCAGAGCAGTGGGATGTGCTCACTGAAAACGCGATCGCCCAGATCCCGAGTCTGTCAGACACCACACGGGCGCCGCCTACCACCGAGCGGCTCGACCGGCGCATCATGCAGGCTGTAGCTGAGGTTACCGAGGTACTGCAGCGCCGCGGCGTCATCGACATTCCGCTCGACTCGGTCTACACCGATCATGTGATTGTGCGCAACGAGGAAGAGCGCATCCAGCGCCGCATTTCGGTGGACCGACTGGTGGGGATGCCTGAAGCCTTCCGCCGCGCCGACGAGCAGCTGCGTGATCGGTTCGAGGATCGCCCCGATGCGGCGCAGATCGCCTTTGCGTTCTTCCGCGACACGTTCCAGCCGGTCTACGAGCACATGGCCCAAGAAACACGCGATCGGCGGACGCAGCGGGCCCAGAACGTATCGCCCATTTCAGGGGGGGTGGAGCGCGACGAGGTGGTCGTGCAGCAAGGGGAGCGCGTGACTTCAGAGATCAAACAGAAGCTGACATCCCTGGAGCGTGAGAAGAATCAGCGGGCTGCTACCACCATCATATGGCGGCAAGTTTCGGGCGAACTCATTCTGGTGCTCGTCACCTTCTTCTTTTTCTTCTTCTATATCTACCTCATTCGTCCCGACATTTGGGACGAGAACGGACTCATTGCACTCATTGTTATCCTCTTTGGTGTGGTGATTGGGCTGTTCGGCATTGCGATTCGTGTGCCGTGGCTGGACCTGTATGCTGTACCCGTGGCACTTATCTCGGTCACGCTTGCTATCGTGTTCAGCGCGCGCACAGCTCTCTTTGCCACCCTGGTGCTTGCATTGTTAGGGGGACAGATGATGGGGATGAACCTACAGTACGCCATGGCTGCGTTCATTGGGGGGACGCTGGGCATCTTCAGCGTGCGCGACATCAAAAATCGAGGCCAGTTTTTCTTGAGTGCGGCCCTGGTGTTGGTAGGATACTCGCTGATTATCTTCGGCACTTGGTTGTTTCTGGGCACGCCCTCGACCCGCTTGGGTGATGACTTGATCTTTGCCGCTGTGGGGGCCTCTTTCACGATTGTGGTGCAGCCGGTGTTGTGGGTTATTGAGCGCACCTTTGGCATCACCACCGACCTGACCCTGCTGGAACTGTCGGACACAAACCGTCCGCTCTTGAAGCGGTTGAGCCTGGAGGCGCCCGGCACGTTCAACCACTCGATGCAGGTGGCCAACTTGGCCGAGGCCGCTGCTGAGAAAATCGGAGCCAATGGGCTGCTGGTGCGCGTAGGAGCGTTCTACCACGACATTGGCAAGATGATTAAGCCTGCGCAGTTTGTGGAAAATCAGCGCGGTGGGCAGAACCCGCACGACGACCAGACGCCGCGCATTAGCGCGATGTTCATTACGCGACACGTCAAGCAGGGGCTGAAGATGGGCAAAGAGGAAAACCTGCCCGACCGCGTGCTGCAATTTATCGCTACGCACCATGGGACAGCACGCGTAGAGTACTTCTATCAGCAGGCGCTTAAGAACGCCGATGGGGACGAGTCGCAGGTCAATGCGGCAGACTATCGCTATCCGGGACCGCGTCCGTTCTCTAAGGAAACGGGCATTCTGCTATTAGCTGATTCGGTTGAGGCCGCCTGCCGTAGCCTCGACGATCCTACTGAAAACAACCTGCGTAAGCTGGTAGAGAGCATCTTTCAGCGCCACATTGAGACGGGGCAGCTGGATGATACCAACCTTACGTTCAAGGAAATTGGAGCGGTCAAAGAGAAGTTTATGTCGCTGCTGGTGGGCGTGTACCACAGCCGTGTGAAGTATCCGGGCCAGAAAGAAGAGGAGGGCACCCCGCCTGAGGAGCCGTGGATTGCTCCGATCGACTTTAGCGTGCCTGCCGACGTTTCGGTCGTGTGGAGCGAAGACGGCTGGTTTGAGGCCAGTGCTGGCGTTGAGCCGCTGCCGCTGCTTCCGGGAGAACGGCGCTCGCTCATGCTGCGTCCTGAAGCGGAGGATGCCTCGGCCTACAACGGGGGCAACGGGGCGCCCGACTTGAGCGGAATGCCGGTGGTGGTGCCCACCAGCCGCTCGGACGATGACATAGAGGCGGATGCGCCCGACGAGCCTGCCGAAGAAAATGCGGACTCGGCATCAGAGCCGTCGGGGGCCGAATCGAATGATGGTGCTGGTACGGCCAATACCTCCGAGATTTCTGGCAAGCCTGAATAAGGGATTCGTAGGGCGGCGCGGAACGCATTAGGCCGGAACCGCCGCTGCTATCGCATCCAACGAATCGGTGCTAATAAGCACGCGCAGCAAGCCGTGCGACTGCCGCGCACTCAGGTGACTACGCACGCGGCGTTTGCTTGCAGCGGTGTAAAGCACGCAGTCGACCTCGTTAAGAAAACTGTCTAAGTGATCGGTGCCTGCGTCGATTGAGGCGGCAATGACCTGACCGTGAAAGGCCGGATGCTGCCGGAGTAGGGTGGCAAGTGGGCTAACGCTGCTGGGGCGCTGCGTAACAAGGCCCACCGTGCTCCGCTCTGCCAGCCGCGTAACGCGATCGAGCACGTCTTGTGGAAGGTGGGTAACGAAGCCAAGCACATCGGCCCGGGGCACCTGCTCGCGAGCGTCATGCAGATGGTCGTAGGGGGTAAATACGAAGTCGGCATCGGCATGGCGCGACAGCGCGTCGAGCGTACAGGCCCGCACGGGCTGCTGGATACGTTTGCTCACTTGGTCGGCCCACAGCGCGTTGATTTCGGGATACGGGCCGGCCACAAGCAGCTTACGATCGAACCCGATGTAGTCGAGCTGGGCGACCTGTTCCTGCATAATAGCCTCGATTTCGGGTTCGGTACAGCCCAGTCCAATGAGCTGCTGCAGCGCGCTGTGCATGACGTGGGCGCCGCGCTCCATGCGTTCGGCTTTGTCGAGCGGACGCCGCTCTTGTACGGTGTATCCGCTACCGACTTTGGAGGTGAGCAGGCCGTCTTCTTTGAGTGTGTTGTAGGCTTTGCGGACGGTGTGGAACGAGATGTCGAGCTGCTCGGCCAGGTTGCGCGTAGACGGAAGCGCATCGTCGACCGCATATTCACCGCGCGCAATCTGATAGCGTAGCTGCTTGACAAGCTGATCGTGTACCGAGGTGGGGGCCGAGCGGTCTATGGTAAGCATGCGAAAGGCAACATCAGCTGAGGGATACGAGCAAGCGGGGAAACGCCAAACGCCCGCCTCCGCAGTGTGCGTCTTCATTTACAGGAGACACACGCCGCACGGAAACGGGCGTTGCATGGAACAGGAGAAGCGCAGCGGCGCGCCTATATGTTCATGGGCTGGTCGTATGCAACGTGCGTAGCCTCCATAATGGCTTCGGAGAGCGTGGGGTGCGGATGGATCGCCTCCATGATCTCGTGGCCGGTAGTTTCGAGCTTACGCGCTACCACCACTTCAGCAATGAGCTCGGTGGCTTCGTTCCCCACGATGTGGCAGCCCAGGAACTCGCCATACTTCTTGTCAAAGATGACTTTGGCGAAGCCGTCGGTGTGGCCCAGCGCGGCGGCTTTGCCCGACGCCGAGAACGGAAATTTGCCGACGCGAATGTCGTAGCCTGCTTCTTCAGCTTCCGCCTCGGTGTATCCCACCGATGCAATCTGCGGCTGGCAGTAGGTGCAGCCCGGAATGTTGTCGAAGTCAAGCGGCTGCACGTCGTGCCCGGCAATGTGCTCGATGCAGGTGGTGCCTTCGTGGCTGGCCTTGTGGGCAAGCCAGGGGCCGCCCGCCACATCGCCAATAGCGTAGACGCCGTCAACGGTGGTTTCGCCGTACTCGTCGATCGTAATGTACGAGTTTTCGGTTTCGATGCCGAGCTCTTCGAGGCCAAGATCCTCAATGTTACCCGTTACGCCTACCGCCGAGAGCACCTGGTCGCACTCAACATATTCGGTGTCGTCGCCCACCTGGATTTCGGCTCGCAGCGCCCCGTTGTGCTCTTCAACGCCTTGCAGCATGGCGCCGGTCATTACGTTGATGCCTTTCTTTTTGTACGAGCGCTCCAGGACGCGCGAGACCTCCTCATCTTCGACCGGTACGAGGTGGTCTTCCACCTCTACGATGGTGACCTCGGTGCCCATGTGATGATAGAAGTAGGCAAACTCCACGCCGATGGCACCCGCGCCCACTACGAGCAGGCGGTCGGGCTGCTCGGTCTGGAGCATCGCCTCTTTGTACGAGATAACCTTCTCGCCATCAATGGGCAGCGGGGGGATTTCGCGAGCGCGGGCGCCGGTGGCAATAATCACCGTATCGCCGGTAATTGTCGTTTCCTCGCCGACCTCGTCGCCATCCATCGTGACCGACGGCGAGACCTCCACCGTGTTGGGATCGGCGAGGCGGCCGTGCCCCTGGATAACGTCGATGTTGTTCTTGTTCATGAGATACTGCACGCCCTTGTTCATCTTGTTGGCCGTGTTGCGGCTCCGCTCGATGACCTTGGCAAAGTTGGGCGTAACGGTACCGTCGAGTTCCAGGCCGTAGTCCGACAGATGCTCGGCCTGCGCCATGACCTCGGCGCTTTTCAGCAGTGCTTTGGTTGGGATGCAGCCCACGTTGAGGCACACACCGCCGAGTTTGTTTTTCTCGATCACCGCCGTTTTCATGTCGAGTTGCGAGGCCCGGATGGCGGTTTCGTAGCCGCCCGGTCCGGTCCCGATCACAATGCAATCATAATGGGTAGCCATGGACACAATAAGAGATTGGTGCGAAACAGTATGCGAAACATTCCAAGGTCGATAGCGCAGCCCATTGGGCCAACACGTTCAACATACGAGACGGTGGGCACCGTTCCCACCAGTGGGCGGTCTCCCGGGCGCAATCTTGTGTGAATTGGAGAGGCGAGAATCTACCGGCTGCGGAGCCACTGCGTCGGATCGTTGGAGGCGTTCGATTCCATGTCAAAAATAGCGAAGAACACGCCCGCACCACGCGGTTCATTCTCTGTGCCAGCCCATCCTACGCGCTCTCCTGCGCTGACCGATTCGCCCATAGATACGTCGAGCTCCGATAGGTTACTGTACACCGACAGAAAATCGCCGTGGCGGATGACCAGGTACGTGCCAAACCCGGGCACAAAGTCGATGCCGCTCACGCTGCCGTCGAACACGCTGTGTACCGGATCGCGCGGATTGGTAGCAATAGTGATGCCGGGGTTGTTGGTCGTGGTGCCGTGTACCGGATCTACCTGGTTGCCGTAGTCCTCGGTAATCGCGCCCTCCACGGGCCACGGCAACTGTCCCCGATTATCAGCAAACGACGCCGAGAGCCGTTCATAAGCAGCATCCGAGAGTACGCCCGTGCGCCCCGTACCCTGCGACGCGGCGTCGGCCTCGGCAATGAGCGCTTCGATCTGGTCTTGGAGCTCCTGCACCGATGCCTGCTTGCGTTCGATCTCTTCGCGTAGTGCTGACTGCTCGGCGCGCAGCTCGTCGACCACCTGGCGCCGGTCACGGCGCAAGCCCTGCAGACGATTGCGTTCGGAGCGGGCGTCGGTGAGCAGCTGCTGCGTTTCGCGTTGCGAGGCTGCCAGCTCCTCTTGCTGCGCCTCGATGGTAGCCTGGGCATCTTGAATGGCGCTACGCCGAGAGCGCCGCTGGGCCGCGAACTGGCGCAGGTAGCGCACACGCACAATCATCTGGTTGATGGACTTCGACGACAAGATGAGCGCCAGGTCGTGCAGACGTCCATAGCGATAGGCGTGGTCGGCGCGGGATTTGTATTCGGCAACGAGTTCTGAGCGCGCTGCATCGAGCGTTTGGAGCGTGTCGCGCGCCTGCCGTTGTTGCTGCTGCAGCTGCCGGAGGCGGCGCTCATAGGTATCCACAAGCTCCTGGCGCAGTGCAATTTCGCGATTCAGTTCGTTGAGGCGCTCACGGGTAGCATTAGCTTCGCGCTCGGTGGTGCGGAGCCGCTCCTGGTCGCGGTTGATCTGCGTGCGAAGGGCTTCAAGGCGTGCCTCGGTCTCTTCGCGTTCTTCCTGGGCCGACTGCGCATGGGCGGGTGCGGTCAGGGCGGCCAGTAGCAAGAGAGCGGCCACCCCTGCACCCCAGTACGCGGGGCAAGAGAAGCTATGGAAGCGCAACGCGTTGCACATCGGCAGGTACATCGAACGGAAACGAAAGCGATTTGGGCGTGAGCGTGATCGAGCGGTATGTCATGAGTGCGTGCACCCCCTCATTCGGACGGCGCAGCACGATGCGTGTAGGAAGCAGTACGCCCGCTACCCGTGTATGATCGGTAAATATGCGCTCATCCACAACGGTACCGTCTTCGGCGCGCTCGACATACCGAACCACGCGCCAAACGGAGGGATCCACCGAATACGTGTAGCGTCCCGAAGCATCTTCGACGTGGTACAGGGCGCTATCGGCCCGCACCGACCAAGCAGGACCGTTCGGAGGTACGAGCAGACCCAACAGGTTCTGAAACAACCGCTCACTCGACATCGGAACAGGCAGAACCTGCTGCGCCGCCTCAACCGGACCCGCGGCTAACTCGTTGTCGATGCGGTTGTGCACGTAGAAGCTGTCTGGGGTAACGAGCATGCGCGCTGCATTAATGCCAAGCGGTCCGCGCACGTTCATCCAGAGCGAGTCGGCTCGTCGTTGGCGCAGCGTAGCACGAAAACGCTCGTCACGCATGGGGCTGTTCAGGCTCATGCGCAGGTCGCCCTCAAATGCGCTGAGGGTGTCGGTGCGGCCCTGTACGGCGCGTTGGATGTCGGCATGCGTATGGTTGGGGAAGGCATCGGGCATGGCGGTTTCTTCGATAACGGGGGCGCTACTTCCACATGCCGAAAGCAGCAGGCTGGCGAGTATCCCGATTACGATACCAACCCCACGGAATGGGGAACACTGGAGTGCACTACGCATGGCGGCGAACAACGTGTGAGCAATATATGAACGACACAGCGCCCTGGCAGATAGTGCCGGGGCGGGCGTGCGGCACAAGCATAACGCACGGCCCCTGGTGTTCCGTACCCACATACGCAGACCTCTGCGCCTGCCAGACTGCTTGCGCAAGGCACGTGTCGTTCGTATACTAAATCTTCATGTATAACTCCTTATACCCGCAGTACACCAAGTACGCTAATGTTATGGGCGAACAGAATGTGAGTGAAGAACGCGACCCCCGCCGCTTACGCGACTTTGCGCGGCGCCTTATTCATGACGTGCGTGCGCTGGAGCGCATGCTCGACGAGGAGATGTTTGAGACGGATACGCGACGTATCGGCGCCGAACAAGAGCTGTTTTTGGTCGATCACCGGGGCGAGGCGGCTCCGGTCATCGAAGGGCTCATGGAGCGCAATACCGATCCGCGTATTGTAACAGAGCTTACGAAGTTCAACGCGGAGTTCAACATGGATCCGCTCGTGTACGGGGGCGACTGTTTTAGCACGATGGAGGCCGCCACCGACGAGCTCCTTGCGGATGTGCGTACGCTGGCGCGCGAAGAGGGGGCCGAGCCGATCTTGGTGGGCATCTTACCCACGGCGCATCTGGCCAACTTCTCTATGGACTTCATGACCCCGAAGCCGCGTTACTATGCGCTCAACGATGCGATTACGCGGCTGCGCGGGGGCGCAGGGCGGTATCAGATTCGCGGCCTCGACGAGCTCTTCGTCAAGCACGATTCGATTATGCTGGAGGGCTGCAATACCAGCTTCCAGACGCATTTTCAAGTGACGCCCGATGAGTTTCCGCGCTTCTACAACATTGCACAGGCCGTAGCAGCCCCTTGCTTAGCGGCATCCACCAACTCGCCCTTGCTCTTTGGCAAACGCCTGTGGCGGGAAACGCGGATTGCACTCTTTCAGCAGGCCGTAGACACGCGGTCGAGCAACCTCTACCTGCGCGAAATGAGTCCGCGCGTGCACTTCGGCAGCCAGTGGGTGCAAGAGTCTGTCACCGAAATCTTCAAGGAGGATATCTCGCGCTTTCGGGTGCTGCTGTCCACCGAGTTTGAGGACAACCCGCTACAGCAGCTCGATGAAGGACGCATCCCCAACCTGAGTGCGCTGCAGCTGCACAACGGCACCGTGTATCGCTGGAACCGCGCCTGCTACGGCATTACTAACGGTAAACCGCATCTGCGAATCGTATCTTACCCTCGGGGCCAACCGTGGCCGACGAGATGGCAAACGCAGTGCTCTGGTACGGCCTCGTAACCGGCATGGCCGAGCACTATCACGATGTGGCTGAGGTCATGGATTTCGACGATGCCCACCACAACTTCATTGCAGCCGCTCGCCACGGACTGGCTTCACAGTTTAGCTGGGTCGACGGCTCGAAGCGGCCGGCCCGCTCGTTGCTGCTCGAAACGCTGCTTCCCATGGCCCGCGACGGCCTCGACACCTCGGGAATCAGCACCGACGACATCGACCGCTACCTGGGGATTATCGAGGCGCGTGTGGCCTCCGGGCAGACCGGTTCGCAGTGGCAACTTGACTCGCTGGCTGCAATGAACGGCGGCACACGTACCGAGCGCCTCAGCGGGGTAACACGTGGCATGGTGAAGCGCCAGATTGAAGGCGAACCGGTGCACACCTGGACGCTGGCCTCGCTTGGCGAAGCCTACACGCCCGGGCACATCCGCGAAACGCGGGTCGAAGACTACATGAACACCGACCTGATGACCGTGCACGAGCAGGAGTCGGTCGAGTTTGTAGCGTGTATGATGGACTGGCAGCACCTGCGCCATGTGCTCATTGAAGACGAAAATCATCATCTCGTAGGCATCATCAGTCACCGACGTTTGCTTCGCCACATGGCCGAGCGTGATGGCACTGAGAGTGACGACACGCCCATCGGGTCCATCATGAAGCAGGATCCCATTTCAGTGGCCCCCGACATGCCGACGTTGGAAGCCGTGCGCCTGATGCGCGAGAAGCAGATCGGGGCGCTACCCGTCGTGCGTGAAGGCCAGCTCGTAGGCATCATCACCGAGCGCGAGTTTATGGACGTCGCACATAACCTGCTCGACGATGACGAGAAAGACGACTCCAACGAATCCAGCGTTGAAATTGCAGGGGATGCCTCCGAGTCGGTGTCAGGCGCATAGACATATGCTGCTGCCGAGCCGCTTTGTTACGCATCCGTTCGGGTGGAACGTGCCAAGTGCGCGGTAGGTGTTATGCGGTGCGCAGGCGCTCAAACTGCGTGCTGCAACGCCGTATCACTGGAGCGCCGCGCACCATCCGATCACCCCGTGCATTGCTTCCCATTCTGTATGTCAGACATTCGAACACAAACGATCAATGGGCTGGAGGTCCACATCGACCGTAGCCTGTGCATTGGCTCCGGCAACTGCGTGAACCTGGCCCCCGAGGTCTTCACCATTCGGCAAGATGCCATTGTCGACTTCAACGACGAGGTCGATGACAGCATCGACGCCAGCCGCCTCGTCGAGTCGTGCCAGATCTGTCCAGTTGACGCGTTGCTCGTCTACGACGGCGATGAGCAAATCGTGCCATAAGCAGTTGTAAACAAAAACAAAGCGGATTCCTCAAAACAAGCGGCCTCAATGCTGGCATCTGCCAGACACTGAGGCCGTTTTTGTGCAGCAAAGCAACAGGACGTGCGTTGAAGGGCGTACGTTGACGTGCGTTAAGCCTGGTCGTTACTACGGCGTAGCCAGGCAACGACGAGCCCGGTGCCAATGCCAAGGATCAAAATCAACACGTACCAGAGCGGCGAGTCGGCAATTTCCATAAATCGAACGCAATATACTGCGGGTTAAGAGGGACGCGGAGGGCAGGCGGCTACGCCTCGTCATCGGATGGCGTATCCGACGCATCCGTCTTGGTGTCCTGGTTTTCCCACGTACGAAAGCGCACAAGCTCGTTGTGGGTCGTGCGCACCACAAACGCAAGAATGGCCGTGTCATCGATAATACCGAGCCCGGCCAGTGAGCGTCCGCCCGAGGAACGTCCCATCAGCAAGAAGTACAGCACCGCCAGCGTGATGACCCCCACCGAGCGCCACGGAAAGTGGGCATACGTGCCCTTGCGCCAGGCGCGAATCATGCGAAACAGCGTGGCAATGTCGCGGGCCAGCACTGCTGGAACTGAGTCGTCTTCGCCCAGTCGCTGCACTGCTTTGCGGAGCACCCCAACCCAGCGCAAGCGCTTTTCGAGCACCTCCTGGGCGGCTTCACTGAAGGCGTCGGTGAGGGAGGGCTGCTCCGGCGTTTGCTGAGACGTTTGCGACGACGCAGCGCCTGAAGCATCATCATGGTCGGGTTTGGCGGACTCAGGCGCTGCATCCGTATCGGGCGATTCCGCCGCCTCAGATGCTTCCACAGATGCGTTGGAGGAGGATTCGGAGGATGAGGAGGATGACTCGGTTGGGTCAGGCATTGTTGAGCATGAGGTTAGCAGAGAGCAAAAGCACGCAGGATGAGAACAGAGCGGCCCCGCGAAACATTTGGAGCCACCCTGTATCTTTGATGCACAGCCTACAACGGAGTTCGCACCGGTTTCCTCACGGTTACTGCATTGCATGATTACCCAACGCACTGACGATCCCGAAAAAGCAGCCCGCTGGCTTCGTGCAGGCGACTGTGTAGCGTTTCCCACCGAAACGGTATACGGCCTTGGCGCCGATGCGCTGAATGCAGATGCAGTGGCAAAAATCTTCGACGCGAAGGGCCGCCCCGCCGACAACCCGCTGATTGTGCACGTGGCCTCTGTTGAGCAGGTCGAGCGCGTTGCACAGAACGTATCGAGTGCAGCCTGGGCCTTGCTGCGCGCGTTCAGCCCCGGTCCGCTCACCTGTGTGATGCACAAGCGGAGCGAGGTGCCTGATGTGACCACCGCCGGACTCGACACCGTAGGCGTACGCATTCCGTCGCTCCCTGTAGCTCAGGCGTTTTTAACAGCGTGTGCGGTGCCCGTGGCCGCGCCGTCGGCGAACCGGTCGGGACGGCCCAGTCCTACGACGTGGGAGGCCGTGCGCTATGATCTGGACGGACGGATTCGCGGTATCCTCATTGGGCCGCAGTCGCCGACTGGTATCGAATCGACTGTGATCGACACTACTACAGATCCGCCCGTGGTACTGCGTCCGGGGGCGGTGTCGGTGGAAGAGGCGCAGCGTGTGGTGCCGGATCTGGCTGTGGCCGACTCGGTCGAGCAGGCAAAGCGCAGTCCCGGCACGCGCCACCGCCACTATGCTCCAGACGCCACCGTAGAACTGGCATCCGCCGAAGAAGCCGTGCCCGGTGTCAATGCCGCTTTTCTTGGTCTCAATGCGCCCACGCAGTCCGGCTCGTGGGGCCAGGTGGTGCTGGCGCGCGACCTGCCCGATTATGCCGCGCGTCTCTACGCCGCATTGCGCCAGTTTGATGCGGAAGGGATAGACCGCATTGTCTGCGAGCCAGTTGCGCCCACCGGGCTGGGCCGGGCGCTCATGGATCGCCTCAGGCGGGCAGCGGGCCACGCGTCTGGCGAAACACCCAGCGATGCAGCGGCGGAAGCAGGCGAAGCCCCGTAACCACAGCCCGCGCTACGCCCGGACGAAACGCAATCCGGTGCACCCACCGTCCCCACTGCAAGCGCGTATCGAACGCGTCGTGCCAGTCGGCAGCGTAGCGCGTGCGCAGCGTGGCCGCGGCTTGCTGCCGGGTCAAGAACCGGTGCGCATGCGGCACCAGCACGTCGGCAGCATGTAGGGCCATGGCCATGCCATCGCCGCAGAGCGGAGCAATCATCGCGGCGGTGTCGCCCACCATGCATACGTCTTGGTACAGCGGGCCTTTGGTGTCCAGCGTAACCTGGCTGACCGCACAGAACTCGGTGCAGCGCGTGCCGGCTTCCAGCCGCCGAGCCAGATGCGGATTGGCATCGGCAGCGGCTTGTAGCATGCCTTCGGGGGATCCAGCATGCTTTAGCGCATCGCGGCGGCCGATCCAGCAGACGTTGAAGCGCCCCTCTTCGACAGGCGAACAGCCGCAGTATCCCCCCGGAAATGCATGAATGTCGATGACAGGGGGCATGTCGCCGTCGTAATGCGCTTTGAAGGCCACCACGGGGTCGGGCTCGGTGAGGTCGGTACGCCCCATCGTGCGGTCGGGGATGCCGTGCTTGCCCCAAGCGCCCACCACCATGCGCGCCTCGGTGGAGCCGTCGGCATGGGTGACGGTGAACCCGGTGTCGAGTGTGCCGTCAATGCCCGACACGCGGCAGCCCGTGCGCACCGTGGCTCCTGCGGATTCAGCCTGCTGGGCCAGCAGCGCATCCAGCACGTACCGGCTGATGCCCCACGCAGCAGCGGGCAGCGCCACAGTGTCTGTAGCTCCGCCGGATGCCGTGACCACCGACCGGTTGATGCGCGGCGGGTGGTGCGCCTCCAGCGCATCGCGCACGCCGAGGCGGTCGAGCGAGGACTGGGCCTCGGGCGAGAGGAACTCGCCGCAGAGCTTGTGGCGCGGGTACGACCCGGCCTCGAACACAACGACCTCGTGTCCGGCCTGGGCCATCTGAATGGCTACGCTACACCCAGCCAGCCCGCCACCGATAACGGCAACATCTATCATCGCAGTCTACTTTGCAGTGTGCTATGGAAATACATGTACTGCGCGATTATATGCAGGGCTCAGCGTCGCATTCCGGCACACCGACATTGTTACGAATGCTGCGTGCTACACGGGTAGTTCGGGCGCGGTCGGATGCGCCTGTACCACCCACCGAAAGGCCCAGTGCCAGCGAATCTGGGCCGACGCGTACCCAGCCTCATGTACGATACGCATGAGTTCGTCTTGCGTAAACGCGCGGCGGACGGAGAGCGGCGCGTCGTGCTGATACATGGGCGAGGTCGGCAGCAGCCGGGCCAGGAGCCAGATGCTTGCGTACGCCAGCGGGTGCCGGTGGAGGTCATTGATCACGAGTCCGTGCGGGCAGAGCGTGCGCATCCGCCCTAACAGGCGAATGAGGTCGTCATCCGGAAAGTGATGCAGAAAGAGTCCGGCGTGGGCGATGGCATACGCTGTGTCGTCGGGCGCGTAGTCGAACACATCGGCGCAGATCACCTGCACGCGGTCGCGAAGCCCAGGCGGGAGCGTGCGGTCGAGGTACGACCGGGCGTGGCGAGCGGTGACGGGATTTGCTTCGAGCGCATCCACGCGGATGTCGAGATCCTGCGCATCCGCCCACTGCACCAGGTGCGCCGGATAGTCGGCACTGCCGCTGCCCAGATCCAACACGCGGTGTGGACCATTGCCAGTGAGCAGTGCCCGAATGGCCCGATGCGAGGGGCCGTATCCGCCCAGCAGCCGGTTCGTAACGCGAATGTCGCGTAGCGCCACGGTAAGACGCTCGTCCGTCACCGAAAAGTCGTCCATGATCTCAGTCTCGTGGACAGCGCGGGTGTTAAAAGAGGGCCAGGTAGGCATGGACGGCGGGCACACAGATGCCTCGTAATGGAGCGATAACAGGATCGATTTGCTTTACTGCGTTCCTATTCTCATCTTAGATGCGTGTTCATAAGCATGTCATAAACAAACAAGGTGACCTGTATGCGAAAAGTGGTACTGAGTGCACTAAGTCTTGTGTTTGCGTTTACCATAGCGGTGCCCGCGTCTGGACAGATTGTGATTAACGAAATCTTTGCTGACCCCGCTACCGGGGCTGCGGGCGATGCCAATGGCGATGGAACCCGTGATTTTGCGGATGACGAATTCGTTGAGATCTATAACAATGGGAGTTCGGCCGTCGACCTGAGCGGATATACAATCGACGATGAGACCGGTCTACGTCATACTATCCCAAGCGGTACCACGCTCGATGCAGGTGAAGGGCTGACGGTGTTCGGCGGCGGCACGCCAACAGGAATTCCCGGCGTTGTTCAAACCGCGTCCAGCGGCGCGCTTGGTCTGAACAACGGAGGGGACACGGTTACGCTCAATGATGGGTCCGGTGGAACCGTTGATAGTCACAACTACGGAAGCGAAGGGGGCGACGACCAATCGTTGGTGCGTAGTCCCGAGTTTACTGGGGCATTCGTACAGCACACCACGGTGAGCACTGATGCGTTTTCTCCGGGTCGCCAAGTTGATGGTACACCGCTCCCCGTCGAACTGGCCACCTTCACCGCACAAGTAAGCGGCACGCAGGCGCAACTGCAGTGGGAGACGCTGTCGGAGACCAACAACGCTGGGTTCGACATCCAACACAAAGCGCCCGGAGCGTCCAGCTTCCGCGCACTTGGTTTTGTGGAGGGCCACGGCACCACCGACACGCCACAGTCCTACCGCTTTAGCACCGATGCGCTCGACGCCGGCACGCACACCTTCCGCCTCCGCCAGATCGACCTGGACGGTACGGATGCGCTGCACGAACCGATAACTGTTGAGGTAAACCAGGACAACCTGATGCGCCTTACGGGTCCGAACCCGGTGCAGTCGGGTATGGCGACCGAACTTACAATTCAGCCCGAGCAGTCCGGCGATGTGACGGTCGCGCTCTACAACGTACTGGGGCAGCGCGTCGAAACGCTCCACAGCGGCGCTGTTGCTGCCGACGCTGTGCTGCGCCTGACGTTGGACACAAGCCGCCTGTCCAGCGGCATGTACTTCGTGCGCGCTGATGGCGACTCCGTGCGCCAAACCGAGCGGATCACCGTTGTGCGCTAACTTGCATACGGTCTGAGGCGGTGCATCCCGCTTCTACAAAATAGAAACTGCCCCGATGGAGGACGTCCTCCGTCGGGGCAGTGTGTGTTGGGGCTATTTGGGGAGGCCGAAGTCGTTTATCCCATCAGATAATTCGCAAGCGTGATATACAGTGCAAGCAGTCCTGCGGCCCATGCCACACGCGAGGTGACGTAGTTTTTGAATTCGGCTTTCAGGGCGTCAATGCGAGCGTTTTGGGCGTTGAAGCGCTCGTCGATACGAGTGGACTGAAGTTCAAAGCGCTCGTTGATATCTGCTTGAAGCGTGTCAAACCGGTCATCAACCTGTTTGAAGCGCGAATCAATCTGTTCAAACCGGTCGTCAATGCGTTCGAAGCGTTCATCGATGCGTTCGAACCGCTCATCAAGGCGGCCCTCCAGCGCATAGAGGTCGTCCTTGGTCGCAGAGGCCGCGTCTGTCTCGTTTAGGAGTTCGGCAACGCCTTCCGCTTGCTCCTCGGTGAAGCCAAGTGCCTTGAGCCGCTTTGAAGCTTTCAGGGTGTCGATTGGCATAACAGGCTAAATCTTTTGATCAGATCCGTATGTGCATACCATGAATCCCCATGAGGGTTCATGACAGGCCAGGCAACCCGTTACGCGTCCGACAGCACCTCGCGCAGCGCGGCCTGGGCTTCTTGCGGATCGGCGGAGCCGTTCGTGACGCGCATGATCTGCCCCATGAAGAAGCCCATGAGCTGCTGTTCGCCGTCGCGGAAGCGCGCAGCTTCATCGGGGTTGTCGGCAACGACCTGCTGGGCGGCCTCGCGTAGTGCATCGGCATCGTCGATCTGTTCCAGACCCTCTTCTTCCACGATAGCAGATGGGTCGCCGCCCTCGGCCATCATGCGTCCGAAGATGTCGCGGGCTGCGCGGTTGGTGATGACGTTGGTATCCACCAGACGCACCAGATCGGCGAACTGCTCGGCATCGAACGGCAGATCGGTCAGCGTCTGATCTTTGCGGGCGGCTTGTAGCTCGTTTACGATCCAGTTGGCTACCGCCTGGGGCGCATCGTAATGATCGAGTGCTGTGCGGAAGAACGTGCGCAGCGGCTCATCGCCTGCGAGCAGGGCCGCGCCGTCGCGCGTGAGGCCCAGTTCGCGGTGGTACTGCTCATACACGGCGCGCTCGGACTCCGAGAGCTGCTCGGCAGGATCGCGCTGCGCGGCAATCGACCGCTCGCGCTGCTTGCGCTTGGCCTCTTCTTTGGCTTTCCGTTCGGCCTCCAGGTCGACCGTCTCGTCATCGTCGGACCAGCGGTCGCGCAGCGGTACAATCTGGTTGAACACAAGCGCGTCGCGGGTTGAGTCTTCCGGATCCTGCCAGAAGTAGCCCACGCGTTCAAACTGGTAGCGCTGGTCCTCGGGGTTGTCCAAGATGCTGGGTTCTACGATGCCCGCGTGCACCTGAAGCGAATCGGGGTTGAGGTGCGTCTTAAAGTCTTCGTCGCCGCCGTCGGGGGCGGGCACGGTGAAGAGGCGGTCGTAGAGGCGTGCCTCGAACGGAATCCCGGCCTGCGCATCCACCCAGTGGACAACGCCCTGTGGTGTGGGGCCATCGGCAGGGTCAACGTTGCCTTTGGTGGCGGGATCGTAGGTGCAGTGCAGTTCTTTGATGGTGCCGTCGCCATTGCGCACCACGCGCTCGCAGGTGATGACGTAGCTGTTGCGGAGGCGTACGGCTGCACCGGGCGACAGGCGGTAGAAGTCGTCGGGCGGGTCTTCGCGAAAGTCGTCGCGCTCGATGTAGAGCGTCCGCGAGAAGGGTACGCGGCGGCTACCTTCGTTGTCGATGTCGTGCGGCCACGACGGCAGGTCCATCCACTCGGTATCGTCGGCGGAGTAGTTGGTGAGGACCACCTTGAGTGGG
>CAZBTM010000044.1:0-16671 GCA_964494425.1 uncultured Rhodothermales bacterium
GGCGTAATCGAGATTCTTCAGTAGAAACTGCCGGATGGGCCACGACGGCACGTCTTTGGCCAGCACATCGTCAATGTCGCTGCGGCTGTCGTAGTCCGTCGGATCGATCGACCGCAGCGCGTTGATGAGCGCCTGATGATTCGGCGTGTAGGCGCGGGGCGCCATATCGACCACGATGAGCTTGTCGATGAGATCGGGATACCGCAGCGCCGCTTCCATCGCGGTTTTGCCGCCCATCGAATGGCCGAGCACCGTCACCTCCGAGAGGCTGTGCGCCTCGATGAACGCCTTCAGATCGGCGGCCATGTGCGGGTAGTCGATCACATCGGCATGCGGCGAGCGTCCGTGGTTGCGCTGATCCACCGCGTACACGGTTGCGTGGTCGCTGAACGCGTTCCGGCTTAGGGTGTGCCAGTTGCCGTGCGCGCCCAACAGTCCGTGAAGAATGATGAGCGGCGGTCCATCCGACCCATATTGCTTGTAATAAAGCTGCATACGTAGTTGCTTAAGACGAGACAGACTGCGAACATGGCTACTGTATACGACGGGCGGTACCGAGCCATATCGCATCTCACCCCACGTAGGGCGCGGTGTTTCGGGCTGCGCGCTGTACTTTCTTCTGATGACCTGCTTGTGCTTATGCGATCGTTTCTGCTTACCTTCTTAAGCCTCCTGCTTTCCAGTAGTGTGGTCTTTGCCCAACCGGAGACCGCCCCCGATGATGCCCCGACGCCTATTCAGGCGAGCGACCTGTTTCGCATCCAGCAGCTTGGTAATGTGGCCCTGGCGCCCGACGGACGCCACGCCGTCTATACCGTAAAGCGCATCGTGGAAAGCGATGATGACTCGCACGCCTATCGCACGCAGCTCTACCTGACGCGCCCCGATGGACGCATGACGCCGCAGCCGCTGACGCGCGTGGCCGATGCCTCGCAGCCCGCCTGGCATCCCGACAGCGACATTCTCGCTTTTGTGCGCCCCGTCAACGACACGCCCCAGGTCTTTGTGATGCGCCTGGGCAGCGGCGAGCCCTACCAGCTTACCGACCACCCGCAGGGCGCATCGCAGCCGCAGTGGGTGGACCGGGGCGAGCGCCTGCTGTTTGCGGCATCGGTGCCCGGCGATACGCTGGCCGCCCAGGGCGATGCCGTCCCCGACTGGTTTGCAGCCCGTCCTGGTGCCTCCGCCCGTACCACCGATTACACGCCGCCGCCGGCTACGCGCATTGTGCTTCGGGATACGGTGGCCTATCGTGCCCTCGACACGCTGGCAACCGACGTGGAGTTGGCCGACCTGAATCTGGACACTGATTACTTGAACACGCTGGAGGCGCCCACCCGCGCCGATTCGCTGCGTGCGCATGCCCAGACGCGCCGCGCTGTTGCCGACACCGTCACCATTGCGCAGCCCGCACCCAATCCCTCGCCCGATGGCCCCCTGGCGCTGCAGCGTCAGTGGCTCGACGATCGCGCCGACCGCCGCAACCCCGACGTGATTACGCGCCTGGACTTTCAGGGCGAGTTCGGCCTGCGCGGCCCCATCTCGTTTCAGCACTACTTTGTCGTTGATCTGCCCGGCGCGGTGTGGACCGGCACGCCCGAGCAACCCGAGGCCAATCGCGTTACGGAAGGCTTCCGCAGCTACAGCGGGGCGCAGTGGCTCAACAGCACCGGCCAGATGATTGCCAGCACCCGCCCGCTTGACGGGCGCCCCCCCGACGATGTGCGCGCCCGCCACCTGGTGCTCATTGATCCGGGCACGCGGCGGGCCGAGCGCTTTCTGGCGCTGGAGCCGTATGCGCTCTCCAATCCGCGCCTTTCGCAGGATGCGACGCAGCTGGCCTTCACCGCGACCGATACCACCGACACGGGCTATGCCCAGACCGAAATCGGCCTCTTCGCGATGGATGGCCGCACCGCTCCCCAGCTTATCACAACCGACTTTGACCGCTCGGTGGGCACGCCGCGCTGGTCGCCCAACGGATGGTATCTGTACACCACCGCAGCCTCGGAGGGCGGCTTTCCGCTCTACCGCTTTGCCCCGTTCGAGCGCGACACCACCGCCACCGACGCCCCCCCCACTGGTCCGCCCGAAGTGTCGGATTCCGAAACCACGTTCGAAGCCGATTCTACGATGATGCGTCCGGTAGAGACCGAGCGCCTCACCGCCATTGACCGCGGCATCCGCTCGTTTGACGTGACCGACGCGGCTGCGGTCTACGTGGTCACCGAGGTCGAGAACCCGTACGAGGTGTACGCCGCCTCCGCCGACCTCTCGCGCGAGCGGCAGCTGTCGCGGCATAACGCGTCATGGCTGCAGAACCGGCAGATCAGCCAGCCCGAGCCGTTTTCGTTGCCCGTCACGACCGAGGCCGATACCTTCGGCATGGACGCCTGGCTGATGCGTCCGCCCAACGCCCCGGATGCGCCCGCCGCTAACACGCACCCGCTCATGGTGCAGATGCACGGCGGCCCCTCCGCGATGTGGGGCCCGGGCGAAGCGACCATGTGGCACGAGTTTCAGTTCATGGCGGCGCAGGGATTCGCTGTGGTGTACAGCAACCCGCGCGGCTCGGGCGGCTACGGCTACGATTTCAAGCGCGCCAATTACCGCGACTGGGGCACCGGGCCCATGCAAGACGTGCTGGCAGCTACCGATAGCGCCCTCGCTGCCAACCCCGACCTCGACGCCCGTCGGCAGGTGCTCACGGGCGGCTCCTACGCGGGCTACCTTACCGCATGGATCGTGAGCCAGACCGACCGCTTCCAGGCGGCGGTAGCACAGCGCGGGGTCTACGACCTGAGCACGTTCTTTGGGGAAGGCAACGCCTGGCGGCTGGTGCCGTCGCACTTCGGGGGCTATCCGTGGGAGGGCAATGTGCCGCCGCCCGTCAATGCGCCCAGCGACACGGTCGCCGTATACAGCGATTCGCTGAACACACCGCGCAGCACGCTCATCCGCAACTCACCACAAACCTATGTAGATCAGATTAACACGCCGCTGCTCATCATGCACGCGAATAACGATTTGCGCACAGGCGTCATTCAAAGCGAGATGCTCTACCGCAGCCTGAAGGTGCTTGGGCGCCCCGTGGAGTACGTGCGCTATCCGGATGCGGGGCACGACCTCTCGCGTACCGGCGATCCCGACCAGCGCCTCGACCGCACGCTGCGCATCTACGAGTTCATGACGCGGTTTATCGAAGAACGCTAAGAACGCGTTGTGCCATGGGTTCAGAAGGCGCAGAGCGCCCCATCGTCCTGTCATCCCAGACAAGGCGCCCCCGTCAGCCGCGCCGGAGACGTCCGCGCCGGATGGCGCTCCCCGTCTCCGGCTACTGGTATATTTGGTCCATCACTTAGCATTGAACCGTTACCCATCAGTGCTATCTTGGGCAACTCGCCAAAGGGTAAGAGACGAGGCAGTGCCCTCCACTTGTCTCCCTCTTCGCTGAAGGGGGAATAAGGGGGGATGTGGCCCGGCACCTGACTCCCGCCAACGTGAAGGCGCACGCTACGCCCGCTCAGCCATCAGGATGAGGCGCGGGCTGTCGTCGGTATGCGGGCGGCCATCGTAATGTCCAAAGGCGTGGGTGGGGCGCAGGCCCACCGCCTTGTACATCGCCTCCAGATCGGCCCGCGTGAAGAGGCGCACCGACTCGCGATAGGTCTCCGGCTCCCCGTCCGGGGGCGTCAGCGTGATGCGTTTGTGGATCCGTCCGTCCTCGATCCAGCGCTTTTGGTAGATATGCACACCGTCGCGCGTCTGCTCGTCTTCGGGCACCAGCGTAGCGCGGACCTGCGGTGCGTTCAGGAAGTCCTGCACGAGCCATCCGCCCGGCACCAGCGCAGTGCGCATTGCCCGGAGCGCCTTCTGGTTTTCGACGTCGTCGTCAAAATATCCGAACGTCGTAAAGAGATTGACGACGCCCTCAAAGCACGCCTCACAGGCCGGGTCGCGCATGTCGCGCACATCAAAGATGACCGGTAGGTCTTCGGCGGCTGCAGCCTGGCGGGCCTCCTGAATCGACGGCTCCGACAGGTCGATCCCCGTAACCCGGTAGCCGCGTCGCGCCAGTTGCAGCGAATGCCGCCCGCGTCCACAGCCCACATCCAAGATTCGCGCCTCCGGATCGGGCTGCAGCGTGGCCTCCACCAGGTCGAGCGCCTGCTCCGCCTCTTCGGTGTCGCGATGCGCATAAACGAGCGTGTAAGCGTCGCTGTCGAACCAGCCGTCGTACCAGGGCATGCAAAGTTAGGGGGATGCGAAAAGAGTACGCGAATCCAACACGCCCTGCCGAACGCGACACCGCCTGCGGAGATTCGGAAGCGCTTTTGGATTCCACATGGACCTGGGCCTCCCCAACAACCATTGCCACGTGTAGACGTTACAACACAAATTGCAGTAATCCTTTCACCCAGCCCCCACACGCTCAATGTCTCCAACCGCGCCCCTCCGCTACGCCCAGCAGCACACCGACGCCTTCGTGGGCGAACTGGAAACGCTGCTCCGCATCCCCTCCGTCAGCACCGATCCCGACCACGCCCATGATGTGCAGCAGGCCGCCGAGTGGCTGGCCGATCACTTCCGCAACCTGGGCGTGGATGCCGAGGTCTGGCCCACCGACGGCCACCCCGTCGTCTACGCCACGCACCATCCGCACGACGACGCCCCCACCATTCTCGTGTACGGCCACTACGACGTGCAGCCGCCCGATCCGCTCGACGAGTGGGACCACCCGCCCTTCGAGCCGACCCACGTCAATGGCGACCTCGTAGCCCGCGGTTCCTGCGACGATAAGGGCCAGATGTTCATGCACGTGAAGGCCCTCGAATCCTACCTGAAGTCGGATACCACGCCGCCCGTTAACCTCACGTTTTTGATTGAGGGCGAAGAGGAGATTGGCTCAGCCCATCTGCCGCAGGTGTTGGATACGTATGCCGATCGCCTGGAAGCCGACCTCGTGCTGATCTCCGACACCAGCATGCTGGCCGAGGGGCAGCCTACCATCACATACGGGCTGCGTGGGCTTGCCTATCTGGAGGTCACCCTGCAGGGGCCCAACCGCGATCTGCACTCCGGGCTCTACGGCGGTGCGGTCGAGAACCCAATCAACGCGCTCAGCCAGATGCTGGCCGATCTGCACGACGACGACCACCGCATCACCATCCCCGGCTTCTACGACAACGTGCGCCCGCTCACCGATGAAGAGCGCACCACCATTGCCGGCCTCCCATTCGACGAAGATCACTGGCTCGACGAGATCGGCCTGGATACGGCCCGCACCGAAAAAGGATACAGCATTCTGGAGGCGATTTCCGTGCGCCCCACGCTCGACGTAAACGGCATCTGGGGCGGATACACGGGCGAAGGCGCCAAGACCGTGCTGCCTGCCGCAGCGCACGCGAAAGTCTCCATGCGCCTGGTACCGAACCAGACGCCGGAGGCCATCTACGACGCGTTTGAGCAGTGCCTGCGCGAGCGCGTCCCCGACACCATGACGCTCACCGTAACGCGCCTGCACGGCGGACAGCCGGTGCTCGTGGAGCCCGATCAGCCCATCATGCAGGCCGCTGGCGCCGCGATGGACCAGACGTTCGACCGCGAGACGGTGTTTGTGCGGCATGGCGGCTCCATCCCGATTGTGGCGGAGTTTCAGCAGCGCCTGGGGCTCGACAGTGTGCTCATGGGCTTCGGCCTGGAATCGGACGCGATCCACTCGCCCAACGAGAAGTTTGGCCTCGATCGCTACGCCAAGGGCATCGAAACGATCATCCACTACTATCCCGAGCTCGCGAAACGACTGGCGTAGGGTGGGACCGTGCGGTTGCATGAACGCTTTGTGCACCTGCACCAGACGCGGAACCGTGCAGGGCTCTCTTATTTACGAGAACCCTGCACCAGCCCGGGTGGCGGAATTGGTAGACGCGACGGATTCAAAATCCGTTGTCCGCGAGGACGTGGGGGTTCGAGTCCCCCCCTGGGTACATCAACAGAATCAGCACGAACGCCCCGAATTGCCTGAAACCGGCGGTGCGGGGCGTTTTGCGTTTGGCTCTCTCATTACTCACGTCGGCGGCTGGTTCTCATCGCGCCACCACAGGTAGCGCACTACGCTCAGGTAGCCTACGAACGCGGCGGCGGACAGGCCGAATCCGGCTTGGGTGACCAGGGCACGGCCTCCAATCACGGCCTCCATGAGCACCATGATTAGCAAGATAAGCGACGCCATGAGCGCGGCCCCCAGCAGCGCCAGTGGCCACGCCTGAAAGGCACGTCCGTCGAACATAGGGTGGTACCCGCGGTCGAGCAGAACAGATGAGAGGAATGGGCCTATGCGGGAGCGTTGCCCGGCTTCCACTTGATGCTGCATCCCATAGAGGGGTGCTGCTCGTCGGGGAGCGTGCCGCCGTTCAGCACGGCATCGAGCGCAGCGTGCAGGTCTTGGCCGTGCGCCATGCCGTTGTTGGGGCGCGTTTCGTCGTAGCGGCCTCGGTATACCAGTTCGCGATCGCCATCAAATACGTAGAAGTCGGGCGTGCACGCCGCCTGGTAGGCCTGCGCAACGCTCTGATCTTCGTCTTGCAGATACGGAAAGGGATACTCTTTCTCTTTGGCCCGCTCAGCCATCTTTGCGAAGCTGTCCTGCGGATACTCGTCTGCATCGTTGGAGCAGATCGCGACGAACTGGGCGCCGCGTTCGCCATACACACGCGCCGTCTCCACGAGCGCTGGCTCTACGTGGTGCACGTATGGACAGTGATTGCAGATAAACATGACCACGAGCACCGGGGCCTCGTCGTAATCGCTTAGCGCGCGATGGTCGCCGGAGTGGTCATCGACGTCCGGGTTTGCAATCGGCAAGTCAAAGGGAGGCGCGGCGGTCCCCAGGTCGAGCATGTGTGATTCTACGGCAGCCATATGCGGTTCACATTAGTCAAGAAAAGGAAGCGTATGCTGCCAGCATCAACCCAACGCCGAGAGTGGAGTTCACGGCGCTGCGCGTCAGTTCAGGATTTGTTACGGATGCGCAGGCGGATCGGCAGCCTCGGCCTCCGCATGACCAACCCACTGCATGAGCCGCTGCACCAGGGCTCGTTGCGCCGCCGCTCCGTCGCTGTGCGTGGCTCCAACGCTCCACGCATCGGGAAAGGCATGCAGTACATGCGGACTCCCCGCGGCCATCACCAGCGCACGCGGATGCGCCCGCAGGGCGTCGAACACGGCCCGGTGCGCCTGGGGAAACTGAAAGTCGTGCCAGGCCGCTGGCTCCAGCGTAAGCACCGCCACGACCTGTTCGGCCTGGTGGATGCGCGCGGCCACCGCTGCGGTCTGGCTGAGTGACGCTTCAGCTGGGCATGCCACATACGCGGCCTGGGGCCACGCATCCGAAAGCGCCTGGCGCAGGGTGCTGTCATCGTCTGATTCGGCAGGATGGGCCGTGCAACGAACCACGACCGTATCCTTCTGGGTGCTCAACTCGGTGGTCGCGGGCCCGCGTCCGAATGTGGCCTTTCGCGCAATGGATATTGCGGCCTGCTGGTGAAGTGGCCGCCCCACCATGTCCTGTAGCGCCGCGTTGGGCCGCAGTCCGGCAACGCGGTGCTCATGCACCCAGGCCATCAGGCGGTGCACGCGGGCCACCGCCGCATTGAGACGCTCCTCCGAAATGTCGCCCTTCGCTACGGCCTCTGCAATGCCTTCGATGACGGCCCGTGCATCGGGCGGATCGAGAAGCATGTCGACGCCGGCGTTCAGCAACGTGGCGGCGCGTGCCCCGGGGGCATCAATGCCGTCCATGAGCAGACTGTCGGATACGATAACGCCCTCGAACCCCCATCTGTCTCGGAGCAGCCCCTGCAAGATAGCTGTCGATGCGGTGGCCGGCGCTCCGCTGGGGTCGAGTGCCGGATAGGACACATGCGCCGTCATGAGGCTGGTGGTGCCGGCCTGAATGGCCGCACGGAAGGGCCAGGCGTCATCGGTAAGGGCATCGGCGTCTGCGTCAACAACAGGCTGGGCAGCGTGCGAGTCGGTTGTGGTGCGTCCGTGTCCGGGGGCGTGCTTGGCGGTGGTGGCGAGTCCGTGCGACTGCGCGGTTTCGACGTACGTGTGCACATGCGGTGCCACAATGCGGGGCGTTTCGCCAAAGGCCCGCGTGGCGATGATGGGGTTGCGCGGTTCGTTGCGCAGGTCGGCCACCGGGGCAAATGCCCAGTGGATCCCGCAGGCTTCTGCTTCAAGCGCTGTGATGCGGGCCAACACCTGCACCGCACGCGTCCCAGCCCGCCCGCAGGCCAGCGCCCGCGGAAATGAGGTAGCCCCGTCTACCTGCTGCCCGACCCCGCGCTCAATATCGGAGGCCACAAGGAGCGGCTTGGGGGCGGCATCGTGCACCGCATGGAGCGTGTCAGCGATCTGGGACCCGCGTGCGTTGAACAGCAGCACCCCGCCGATGGGGTAGCGCTGGCAGAGCGCCTGGATAGACGTGAGGTCGTCGGTTGCCGTGCGCTTGGGGGGCAATGCGGAGCCCATCCGCACCATGACAAGGCGAGCGGCGCGGGCACGCAAGTCATCGAGAGAAGCCATGGAGAAGCAGCGAGCATGAGACAGATTGTACGAAGCACCGCGTGGGCTACGCGTCGGCAGCGTACAGCCCGTGCGCGTGGATGTACGTCTGCACCGCCGCGGGGACCATATATCGAATGGAGCGTCCTTCACGGCAGCGCTGGCGCACTTCGGTGCTCGACACTTCGAGCATGGGCGCGGCTACATAGCGCGCCTGGTTGGCAAAGCGCGGCGCCGCCACATCGCTGAGTCCGCCGGGCCGCTTGTACACCACAAGGTCGGCCATAGAAGCGATGGCATCGGGCTCGCGCCACGTGTGGAACGTATCGAGGCTGTCACTGCCAATGAGCAGCGCAAAGTCCACATCGGGGTGCTGGTCACAAAGCGTGCGCACCGTATCAACCGTATACGATACGCCCGGGCGCTCGATCTCAATGCCGCAGAGGGCGAAGCCATCATGCCCTTCGATGGCGGCGCGTGTCATGGCCAGCCGGTCGGAGGCGGGGGCGAGCTGGTCATCTGACTTATGCGGCGGGGTTGCATTGGGAATCCACCACACCGCGTCAAACCCAAACTGATCGCGCGCTACCTCGGCCACGACAAGATGAGCGATGTGCGGTGGATTGAACGACCCGCCAAACAGGGCAATGCGCATAGGGATGGCGTGGGCAAAAGCAGCACAACGAGATACAGGAGCCGGCGGCGGCACGTTACGGAGTATCTTGCGCCAGCTGGTTGTCGTTGGATTCACGCTCTTCGATACGCCCCAAGCGTTCCTGGGCTCGCTCGTACTGGCGTTCGGCGGCCTGAAGATGAGGGCTATCGGGAAAGACCTGGGCCAAGCGGTTGTAGTTTTCGATGGCCGCCTCCAGCCGTTCGGCTTGGCGCTGCGGCACGCTCATATCAGCATACTCAACGTACGTTCGCACCGATGCCATGAGCGCCTGATCAGCGTAGTCGGTGTCGGGATATAGGTCGAACACCTGCTCGTAGGTGTACGCGGCCGCACGGTACATGCGGCGGCGTTCGTACAGCTCGCCCGCCTCAAACTGCTTGCGCGCCAGCTTATTACGCAGTTCGGCCACCTTAGCCTCTGCGTCGTTGACCATGTCGTGGGTCGGGTAGCGCTGGATATAGATCTGGAAGTTCGAGATCGCGCGCTCGGTGTCAGTCTGGTCGAGCTTGTAGTTGGGGGATGCGTTGTAGTACATGAGCGCGCGTCGGTATTCGGCATCGGGGCGAAGCTCGTGTGTGCGATAGAGCTGCGTAAAGCGGTTATACTCGGTAGCTGCCAGCAGGTATTGTCCACGCTCCTCGTGGGCTCGTGCCATCTGGAACTGTGCTTCGGGCGCCCACTCATTGCCTCGCCCGTACTCAAACACCCCTCGAAAGTACTCGATTGCAGAATCGTGGTCGCCTGCCTCAAAGAGCTCCATTCCCTTTTGATATGCCTGCTCAGCCGAGTTGTGGCTGATTCGCTGGGCCCCCGAACAGCCCGCAAGCAGCACACTGCATACGGCAATGCCGACCCAAAGAAAGCGCATTGCACGAAAGGAACGGTACATAAAGTAGCAGCAAAGGAGCAAAAGAATACGAAGCACCACGATCCGCATCGACCATGCGGAGCAATAGCACGTCGCCCTTTCTCGTACAGCGGCCCAATCGGTGGTTTTCAATCGGGCTATTGTGCGCTGCGCGAGCTAAGAGAGACGCGTTCAATGAATGTAGTGTCAAAGGGCGTGCATGAGACTCTCACGGCTGCGATCAAGCACAGCGCGCCGGACTTGTTGCAGACGATCTCGCTCAGCAGTAGCAGCAGTAGCGTGCGTCTTGATGTAGCCAAACACACGTCGTCCAACAAGCGACAAGCACAAGGAGAGCCCGTTATGAGCGCCGGGAGGCGTAACGTATGCTAAAAAGGCTCTGTTCCTCTTAGTGTCCCGTTCACGATCTGCATGCGTAGCCGATGACATGCGTACGTGTAGTCCGTAAACTTTTCATCCGTCAGAAGCTATAACCTTTACGATGCTGTGCAGGTTGTTTGCATAGCGGCCTCCAACGCCGCTCGCCATGGCTCTGTTGCCCGTCTTACTGCTCCCAGCAGGAGCTTGGCGCCTTAGCCCTGCCACAATCTTGTTTCCTGTTTTTCCTGGACGAACTGACACGTTATGAATCGACTTCTCCTCTATGCGTGCAGCCTCTTGCTGCTCGCCGGCTGGCAGCCTGCTGCCGCTCAAACCACGGCGACCGGCGCCACCGACGCCTCCGTGAACGGCTTCAGCCGCGCCCTGGGCGTGTATGGCGACCAGGTATTGGCTGCTGAACCCGACATGATGCACACGCCCGGCCTGGTATACATTTTCGGCCCCGATGCCTCGGGAAGCTATGTGGAACAATCGCGCCTGCGTGCTGAAAATGGCACTGTAGGCGACGGCTTTGGCACCGCGCTCTCTGTCGCCGATCGTCGCCTGGCGGTCACCGCCCCCAATGCCGACTCGATCGGGGCTGTTTACCTGTTTGAGGACGCAGAGGGCATGTGGTCACAGACCAGCCAGCTCACGCCTGCCGATACCCTCGACAGCTTTGGCGCCAGCGTGGCGCACGGCGCCTCTACCGTGGCGGTTGGTGCCCCCGCACACAACAACCGTACTGGCGACGCGGTTGTCTTCTGGGACGACAACGGCAGCTGGATGCAAGCGCGTCTGGCCTCCGATACGCTCGGACTGGATACGGGTGCCTCCTTTGGCGCGCAAGTCGCTCTGAACGACGGTACGCTCTTTGTCAGCGCTCCGAACCACGACCGAGGCGTTGTGATCGCTTTCTCGTATGATGCCGAGGCCGGTGCCTGGACCGAAACCGATCGCATCACGCACGACGAGCTCACAGGTGGCGCCCGCTTCGGGAGTGCTCTTGCCGTACAAGACGGCATGATGCTCGTTGGCGCCTCGCGTCACAACACCGGCGCTGGTGCAGTCTTTGCCTTCTCGTACGATGAGGAGCTTGGCACCTGGGCCCCCACCAGTACACTTACCGCCTTCGACGGTAGCTCGCGTGCCCGCTTCGGGAGCGCCCTTGCCTTTGACGGCACCAACGCCTGGGTCGGCGCGCCTAACGCCGACAGCCGACGCGGCGCAGCGTATCGCTACGCCCATGAAGATGGCCGCTGGACGACCGCTGAACGCGTGTTTGTCTCCGACATCGAGTCGGGCTACCAGCTTGGCGCATCCCTCGCTGCCAATACATCCGTGGCCGCTGCCGGACTCCCCGGCGGATCGAATGGCGCCGGCAAAGCCACGATCTTGCAGTCCGATGGCGCTGCCTGGATGGCTGCGCAGACCATTGAAGGAGCCGCCGATGCGGGCCTCCAAGCCCAAACGGGTGAAGAGCTCGCGTGCGAAGATGGTGACGCAGGTGGGTTCGCGTGCAACAACATTGACCTGCTCTCCTTCCTGCCTATCCACGAAATTGGGGGTGAGCGCGGCGTGAATGCGAACGATGTTTGGGGCTGGACCGATCCCGAAACCGATCGAGAAGTCGCACTCGTCGGCCTCACCAATACCCTTGCATTTGTCGACGTGACCGATCCTGTCAACCCGGTCTACCTCGGCCAGCTGCCAATGACCGAAGGCGCACGGGCCAGCTCCTGGCGCGATATGAAGGTCTACCAGAACCACATGTACGTGGTCGCTGACAATGCGGGCGAGCACGGCATGCAGGTGTTCGACCTCACGCAGCTGCGTGACTACTACGGCACCAGCGCGCCCAATACGTTCGAGCCCGACATGGTGTACGACCGCATCAACAGCGCGCACAACGTGTTTGTCAACGAAGAGACTGGCTATGCCTACGTTGTGGGCGCCAGCGGCGGCGGGGAAACCTGCGGCGGCGGCCTGCACATGGTGAATCTTGAGGATCCAGCGTCCCCCCAGTTCGAAGGCTGCTTTGCCGACGAGCGCACCGGGCGTAGCGGCACCGGCTACTCGCACGACGTGCAGTGCGTCGTCTACGAAGGCCCCGACGAGCGCTACCAGGGCCGCGAGCTCTGCTTTGGTGCCAACGAAACGGCCCTCAGCATTGCCGACGTGACCGACAAGAAGAATCCCGAGGCCATCTCGGTGAGCAGCTATCCGAACACGGGCTACACCCACCAAGGGTGGCTCAGTGAGGATCAGCGCTACTTCTACATGAACGATGAACTCGACGTGCTGCAAGGTCTTGTCGACAACACACGTACGCTCATCTGGGACCTGAGCGACCTCGAAGATCCACAGCTCGCCGATGAGTTCTTCTTCGAGACGAACTCCAGTGCGCACAACCTCTACACCAAGGGCAACCTGATGTACCTCTCGAACTACAAGGCCGGGTTGCACCTGATGGACATCAGCAATGGCGCCGAGCCCTCTGTTGTGGGTCAGTTCGACACGGCTCCGTACCAAGAAGGACCGGGATTCACCGGCTCCTGGAGCAACTATCCGTACTTCGAGAGCGGAACCGTGCTCGTAAATAGCATTGGCGAAGGCATCTTCATGCTGCGTCCGCAGCAGGAGCCGCTCTAACCGCTATGCGGTCCATGTAAATCTGAACGAACGCGGGCGGCTGCTATACGAGTAGCCGCCCGCTTTTCGTTGGGTTTAGTGTGCCGCGGTATGGTTCTGCATCCCCGTTTTCGTTTCACGTATCTACTTCCGTTTATGCGTTTCTCTCGCCTTTTCCGCATAGCCCTCGTCGCCCTCGTTGTTGGAGGTCTTGGGTGGGGGGCTCTCCCCGCCATCGCCCAACCTGCCGACACTCCACAGCGCCTGTACGTATGCAATCAGGGGGAAGCCACCGTCTCAGTCATCAACATGGAGACCAACGCTGTTGAAACGGTGGTCGACCTCACCGAGTTGGGCTTTTCCGAAAACGCCAGCCCGCACCACGCCATTGCCGAACCCGACGGCTCCGCCTGGTACGTCTCGCTCATCAGCGAGAACACGGTGCTTAAGTTCAACGCCGACAACGAGCTTGTAAGTCGGGCCGCTATGGAGGCACCAGGCCTCCTCGCTATGCATCCGACCGAAGACTACCTCTTTGCCGCGCATTCCATGAAAGCAGTCAATCCGCCGCAACGCATTGGTATGATGCCGCGCAGCAACCTGGAAGCCATCGAGCAGGTCGATGTGTTTCTGGATCGACCGCATGCCATCGCCATCCCCAGCAGTGGAGATGCGGTGTACGTGGGCAGCCTCGCTACCAACCAGCTCATGGGACTGAACCCCGACACCCAGCGCGGTGAGCTTACGCCGCTGAGTGGCCCCACGCACGTCATGGTGCAGATGGCGGCCTCCCCCACAACGAACACCGTGGTGGGCACCGGGCAGATGACCGGACAGCTCCTCTTCTTTAACCGCGAAGACAATGGTGCCCTGGCCCCCGACACGTCCATCACCGTCGGCGCCCAACCCTGGCATCCCGTATACAGCCCCGACGGACGCCGCATCTACGTGCCCAACAAAGAGTCGAACACCATTAGCGTGGTGGATGCCGACGCGCGCGCTGTGGTGGCAACCATCGAGCATCCCTCGCTGGTACAGCCGCATGGCTCGGCCCTCTCTGCTGACGGGCGCTACCTTTACGTCTCCAACAACCATCGCCAAATGAGTATGGATATGGGCAATACAGATGGCGATATGGAGCACGAGGATAGCATGGACCACGACGAGATGGACCATCCTGAGATGGATCATGACGCCATGCCCGACGACAGCACGCGCCATAGCGAGATGCACGACAGCGATCACGAGGCCATGCATGACGCTCACCATAGCGACGAAGACGCATCCGCTGCCATGCCTTCCGGTAACAACGGTACCATCAGCGTCATCGACACCGAGTCGCTGGAGGTCGTCAACGTCATCGAAGTCGGCGAGTACCCCACCGGCATCGGCACCCGTGCGCGCTGGTAACGCTGTCTCCATAGCACTGCATACGTAGCGCCTTCGTTCGCAAGCCTCCATTCCCAACCCGTCGTTCCTATGCAACACCGCTCGCCTCTTTTTGCTCTGCTCGCCACGGCTGCGACTGTGCTCCTGCTCAGCGCGTGTAGCAGCACATCGACCGTCGATTCGCAACAGACCACCGCCCGTGAGGATGCGCCGCTCTTTGAGCGTGTCATTGCGCCGTTCCCCGTGCTGAATGCCGAGGGCGATTCGCTTGCGCATCCGTTTCTGGGTGGATTCAACACGCCGCGCCCCCAGTTCGTGGATATCGACAGCGACGGAGATGTCGACCTGTTCGTACAGGAGCAGAGCGGACGCCTCATGTATTTCGAGAACGATGGCAGCGGTGCGACCGATCAGGCCCTGACCTGGCAGACCGACCGGTTCCAGGATCTGGATGTGGGCGAGTGGTTTCGGTTTGTGGACAATCAGGAGGGGGGCTACGACCTGCTCACCGAATCCCCCTACAACTACATTCGGTACTATCGCAACGTAGGCTCGCCCACCGATCCGCAGTTTGAACTGGCTGCAGATACGCTGCGCGATGACCAGGGCGAGGCCATCTTCTCGGATCGCCAGAACATCCCCAACATCGCTGATCTGAACTGCAATGACCGTCCCGACCTGCTGCTCGGACGCCTGAACGGCACCATCACGCACTACCGCGCTACCGGCTTCGACGACAACGGCGTGCCGATCTTTCAGCATGTAGAAGACCGGTTTCAGGACATTGAGATTGTGGAGGAGTTTGCGCCCGGCACGCGCCCGAGCATGCATGGGGCCAACTCTCTCACTTTTGCCGATGTGAACAACGATGGCCATATCGACCTGCTCTGGGGCGATTTTTTCGAGACGAGCCTGCTCTATTTCGAAAATCGCGGCTCCTGTAGCCGGCCCGATCTGCCTCTCGATCCCACCCCGTTTCCGCCACCCGAGCCCGCGTCCACAAGCGGATACAACGCTCCCGCTCTCACCGACTGGACGGGCAACGGGCACCTCGACGTGTTCATTGGCGTGCTGGGCGGCGCCTACAATCCCAACGCGACGCTGGCCGATAACTTCTACTTCTACGAGGCGAACGAGGATGGCAGCTACACCAAGCGCACCGAGCGCTTTCTCTCGGGCATCGACGCTGGCAGCGAGATAAGCGCAGCGTTCGGCGACCTCACGGGCAACGGCACCTCCGACATGCTGGTTGCCAATCGTGTGGCCCCCACGGACCGCCAGACCTCGCACGTTACGGCCTACACAAACACGGGCACCGCCGCTGCTCCGCAGTTGGAGGAGCAGGGCACGCTCGACCTACCCAGTAGCTATCACTACGCTCCGGCGCTTGCTGACCTGACGGGCAACGGACAGCTCGATCTGGTTGTGGGCACATGGAACGGGCGCCTTGCCGGGTACGAGAACACGTCCTCGGGCGGTACGATCTCATTTGCGAGCGAGCCGCTCTTTACTGCCGAGCTCCCCAGCAGCGGCAATGCCAACCCCGCGCTACTGGACGTAACCGGCGACGGCCAGCTTGACATTGTGTCGGGCGCGTCGGACGGACGCCTCTACGTGCTCGAAAACACAAGCACCGGTGGCTCGGTGTCGTTCACGCCGCACGAAGAGCACCCGGCGGTGGCCGATGTGAAGCGCGAACGGCGAAGCGCCCCCACCTTTGCGGATCTCACCGGCAACGGCCAGCCTGACCTTATCGTCGGGGCGGAGGCGCAGGAGCTTGTGATGTACCGCAACACGGGCACCGACGATGCACCTGCTTTTGCATCCGAGCCGACCTCGCTTCCGCTGGAGGCACCGCCGCTTGCTACCCCATCGGTGGTAACGCTGGAGGACGGCCGCCCGGCCCTGATGATCGGCACAAAGAGCGGTGGATTGCACTACTATCGCATCAACGGAACGCTGTAGTGTTGGGCCACGCGTGGTTCTGAAAGTAGAAGATCTGACAGGTCTCGCACGACCTGTCAGATCTATCTGTGCTGGGTAGCGGTTCAACGCTAAGTGATGGAAGAAATATACCAGTAGCCGGAGACTGGGAGCGCCACCCGGCGCGGACGTCTCCGGCGTGGCTGACGAGAGCGAACGGGGGACCGTTCGCCTCAGTCAACGTTTTTATCAGGAG
>CAZBTM010000045.1:0-12609 GCA_964494425.1 uncultured Rhodothermales bacterium
CCGTAGGGAAGAAGTACTCCTGGGGTGCCCAAAATAAGAAATCAAAACAGGTTCTTAATCCCCCTTCAGCCGAAGGGGGAGACAAACGAAAGCGTGCCGCTTCCACCTGCTCCCCTGGAGAGGGGAACTGTCGCATGAGCGACTGAGGGGGGAGACACGTAGGATGTTTGGCCCGAGGACCGCTAAACAGGTACGAGCCTCGCGACGAGATAACATGTGTGAGCCGCAACTGCGTAAGTCCTCACTATTTCTGCTTGAACACGAGCGTGAGCGGTACGCCATCGAATCCGAACGACTCACGCAGCTTGCCTTCGAGGTAGCGGCGGTACGACTCCTTCACGCCATCGGGATGGTTGCAGAAGAACGCAAACACCGGCGGGGCGGCGCGCACCTGGGTCGCGTATTTGATGCGCACGTAGTTGCCCCGGTAGGTGGGCGGATGATGCGCCTCCACAGCGGCCTGTACCATGTCGTTGAGCGTGCTGGTCGAGACGCGCTTGGCCCGCTCGTCGGCTACCTTTAGCGCCGTATCCAGCACCTTGTACACGCGCTGCCGCGTGACGGCCGAGGTAAACACGATGGGTACGTGCGATTGCCGATCCAGAATGCGGTGGAAGTACTCCTCGTACCGTCCCGCCGTCTTCGTATCCTTCTCGACCAGATCCCACTTGTTCACGGCGAGAACCATGCCCTTTTTGTGCTTCTCGGCCTGCCGGAAAACGCGCACATCCTGGTTTTCAAGTCCTACGGTCGCATCCACCATTAAGATGCACACATCCGCTTCGCGCACGGCCCGTTCGCTACGCAGCGCGCTGTAGAACTCGATGTTCTCTTTCACCTTGGCCTTTTTGCGCAGCCCGGCGGTGTCGATGAGGGTGAGCTCGCGCCCCTCGTACTCGACCTGCGAGTGGACCGCATCGCGGGTGGTGCCGCTGACTTCGGTGACGATGGAGCGGTCGAAGCCCAGCAGCGCGTTGATGAATGAGGACTTGCCCACGTTGGGGCGTCCGATGACGGCAATGCCCGTGCGTTCGTCGAGCGCGGTTTCCTCCGTTTCGGGGAGCGTCTCCAGAAGCGCGTCGAGCAGCTCGCCGGTGCCGATGCCGTTCGAGGCGCTGACCGGGTAGATTTCGTCGAAGCCCAGGCCGTACATCTCGTTGGCGGCCCAGCGGCGCTCGTCGTTGTCGGCCTTGTTGGCCACGAGCAGCACCGGCGTATCCGACCGGCGAAAGCGCTGCGCCATCTCCTGGTCGATGTCGGTGATACCGGTAGTCACATCCGTTACGAAGAGCACCACGTCCGCATCCGACAGCGCAATATCGACCTGCTCCCGAATGGCGGATTCGAAGCGCTCAGCCGAGTGCGGCACGTAGCCGCCGGTATCCACCACGGGAATGGTGCGCCCGCCCCACTCAATTTCGCCATACACGCGATCGCGCGTCACACCCGGCTGATCGTCGACAATGGCGCGTTTGCGTCCCGTCAGGCGGTTAAAAAGGGTGGACTTGCCCACATTGGGGCGTCCGACAATGGCAACAAGCATGTGCGGGGGGATTCATAAATCTAAAGACAAGCAGACAGATGAGCTTGAACGAATCCCACGCATTGCGTTCCAGGGGGGCTGCGCTGTGCGGTGCGTTTCGCAACAAACGGGTGAACGGGCAACCCATTCCAAATCTGCCCGGTATGCATTGGGCATTGGCGCTTCCACAAACCCTCTACGCGTATGTCGCTTTCGTTTGATTCAGAGGCTTCGCCAGCCTTGCACACCGATCTGTACCAGCTTACCATGTTGCAGGCGTACGAGCGCGAAGGCATGCATGCGCCCGCCACCTTTTCGCTGTTCGTGCGCCGCCTCAAACAGCGCAATTACCTGCTGGCCTGCGGGTTGGATACAGTGCTGTCGTATCTTGAACAGCTATCGTTTTCGGAATCCGACCGTGCCTACTTGCATACGCTCGACGATTTCGACGACGACTTTGTCGATAGCCTGGCCGACTTTGCATTTACGGGCGATGTCTACGCCGTCCCCGAAGGCACGCCTGTCTTCGCCAACGCGCCGATTCTGGAGGTCGTTGCCCCCATCGGCGAAGCGCAGCTGGTCGAGACGTTTCTGCTGAACCAGATTACGTATCAAACGGGATACGCGTCGAAGGCGGCTCGCGTGAAGCATGCCGCCACCTCCGATGGTACTGATCGCCTGGTGGCTGACTTTGGCATGCGCCGCATGCATGGCGCCGATGCAACACTTAAAGCCGCTCGTGCCGGGTATATTGCCGGGATCGACGCGACCTCAAACGTGGCCGCTGGCCAAACGTACGGCCTGCCGGTTACGGGCACCATGGCGCACAGCTACATCGAAGCACACGATCACGAGCAGGCGGCGTTTGATGCGTTCACCGACCTCTACCCCGGCACGGTGCTGCTGGTCGATACCTACGACACGCTCGACGGCGTGCAGCGCGTGATCGATATGGCCAAGGCGCGCGGCGACGGTTTTCAAGTGCGCGGCATTCGCCTCGACTCGGGCGATCTGGGCGCGCTGGCTCGCAAGGCGCGTACGATGCTCGATGATGCCGGGCTACACGATGTGGACATCCTGGCCAGTGGCGGACTCGATGAGCACCGCATTGCCGAGCTCGTGGAGCGCGGGGCGCCGATCGATGGGTTTGGCGTGGGCACGAAGCTTGGCACCATGGCCGACCAGCCGTACCTCGACAGCGCGTACAAGCTGTCGGGATACGACAACACGCCTCGCATGAAGCTGGCCCCCAACAAGAAAAACCTGCCAGGGCGCAAGCAGGTGTATCGCTCGTTCGACGACGCCGGTATCGCAACTGGAGATACCATCACAACCGCCGAAGAGTCGCACGCCGGTACGCCGCTCTTGCAATGTGTGATGCGCAATGGCGTGCGCACCGAGGCCGCGCCGTCGTTGGACGCAAGCCGCCGCTATGCGCAGGACGCCATCGCTACGCTTCCCCCTCACACCCGGGCGCTCTCCAAAGCTGAGTCGGCCTATCCGGTAGAGGTATCTCAGGCGCTTGCAAATCGGTCTTCCGAAACCGAGAATGCCTTGAAGGCTGCTCATAACCTGGCGTAAAGGCAACGCCTCTGTATCCCCCTAATACACATAACAATCGCTATGGCCCACTCATTTCGTTGGGGGATTCTTGGCACGGGTGCTATCGCTGCGCTGTTTGCAGACGACTTGCGCTACTGCGCAGGTGCGCACGCTGCAGCAGTGGGCTCGCGTGCTGCTGAACGGGCCGAGGCGTTTGCCCGCGAGCACGGCGTATCGCATGCATTCGGGGACTACGATGCGCTCATTCGGTCGGAGGCAGTGGATGCCGTCTATATTGCCACACCGCATCCGTTTCATGCGGAGCAGGCACTTCGGTGCATTGATGCGGGCGTGCCCGTGCTGGTGGAGAAGCCGTTTACGATGAATGCTGCCGAAGCCGAAACCGTGCGCCGTGCTGCTCGCCGTGCCGGCGTGTTCGTGATGGAGGCGATGTGGACCGCATTCATTCCGGCGGTGCAGCGTACCCTGCGCCTCATTGCCGACGGCCGCATTGGCGACGTGAAGACCGTGCGCGCTGACTTGAGTGCCCTGCGGGCGTTTGATGCATCGCATCGGCTCTTCAACCCGGAGTTGGGCGGCGGGGTGCTGCTGGACTTGGGCGTATATGCGGTCTGGTGGGCGCATCAGGTGCTGGGCGCGCCTTCCTCGTGTGTGGCCACAGCCATTCGCGGCGCGACCGGCGTGGAGGAGAGCGTGACGGCGACGCTGCACTACGCGGACAACCGCCAGGCCATCCTGACCACCTCATTTCGAGAGCAGGGCACGCGCCTGGCGCACGCTACAGGTCCCCAGGGCACGCTGCGCCTGGATGCGCCGTGGTGGCACAGTCCGGCCGTCTCGCTCACCGGCCGCGCCGTGCCGCCGGTGACCGAGGCGCATCCGTTTGAGGGGCACGGCTACCACTTCGAGGCGACTCATGTGCACGAGTGCCTGCGGGCCGGGCACACGGAGAGTCCGGTGCTCCCGCTGGACGATACGGTTGCGGTGATGCGCACGCTCGACCAGGTGCGCGAGGCGTGCGGCTTGCCCGCGTGGGAGGCGCGGGGGTGATACCCACTTCGCATGCTCCGTTGAGGATGGAGGCCCGCCCTAAGATATGTTTTGACCCTGTAGGGACGTGCCACTGGCGCGTCTCTACAGGGTGCGTATATCTGGGGCGGATTGAACCATGCTAAAACAGATACGGAAACGTCCCGCGTACCATGTGAGCGCTTCCATACCAGAGACATAATTCGCCCAATTATTTGAAAGGGCTTTTTGTGTTAAGAGTGTGCAACGGAAAGCGCTTGCGGGCGGAATGTTGGCGAACGGATCGTGATGCGGAAGGTACAGGCGGGCGAAATGAAGGCGCATGGTGCGTCTCTTCCTTTTGCATAACCCGTCTTCATGTGCTATGACTTGGCTGACGAAACTCCGCGACCGCTACCTGAATGCATCGGTCGAAGCCACTGCGCACTACACCAAGGTGTGGGGCGAATGCACTCACTGTGCCACCCACACGCCGTGGATGGCGCGTCCGGCCCGCGGCTACTACAAGTGCCTGGAATGCGGACAGCACCCGCTCGACGCCGAGACTACTGCAGCGCATACCGCTCGCCATGACGAGCGTCCGCCCCAGCATGGGCATTCGGTGTCCTCCTCAGCGCATCAGCCGGCATAGCGCGGAGTCAGTTGCGGCTTACCAGAAGGCCACCAGCATCACCACGGTCAGCCCCACAATAGCGACCGACTGCCAGCGGTAGTCTTTGTACCAGGGCAATGCCTCCTCGGGCTCGATGGTGCGATTGGCCCACGTGTAGCCTTCGATCTTTTCTTGCGCAGGTTGCGTGTCGAACGCGAGCGCCGAGCCGATAGCCAGCCCGATGCAGAGGACCGTAAGCAGGCCTGCTACGATGGTGAAGTGAAGCTGCAGTGTGTCCGTGACCCAGAACGCAAAGACGACAAGCGAGAGGGCATGCCCACCGGTCAGCGTGATGAAGGCGCTGTTTTTACCCATGCGCGGCCAGAACACGCCCAGCAAAAACACAGCCACTACCGGCGGCACGAGGAAGGAGAGTACCGACTGGATGTAGTTCCACAGCCCTGGAAACTCGCGAATCATGGGGGCCCAGAGCGCGGCCACGATCATCAACACGACCGTAACCCATTTGCCGAGCGTTCCGATCTGTTGCGCCGTAAGGTCGGGCTTGCTTGGCTGCACGAAATCGACCGTGATGAGCGTAGATGCGGCGTTGAGGGTCGAGTCGATGGTAGACATGATGGCGGCCACGAGCCCGGCCAGCACCAGTCCGACGATGCCTACAGGCAGCAGTTCGGTGACGAGCGTGGGGAAGACGAGGTCGGGATTCTCAAGATTCGGGTAGAGCGAGAGCGCCCATGCGCCCGGCAGCACCATAATGAAGAGCGGTGCGAGCTTCAGGAGCCCGCCCAGGAGCGCGCCCCAGCGCGCCTGCTTCAGATCTTTGGCACCCAGCACGCGCTGCACAATGTACTGGTTGAGTCCCCAGTAGTAAAAGCCCAGCACGGGCACGCCCACCAGGGTACCCAGCCAGGGCAATCGGCCCTCTGGATCGTCCATGGGATGAATCATCGACAGGTGGCCATCGGGGAGTGCGGCGGTGGCTTGCGCCCACGAAAAGTCGAACTGGGCAAACGTGATCAGCGCAATAATGACGGATCCAATAAACAGAATGACGGCCTGCAATACATCGGTGTAGACCACCGCCGCCAGCCCGCCAAACGCAGTGTAGAGACCAGCCACGCCCGCCAGCCCGAAGGCCGTCCACAGAAACGGGAGGTCGGGGAAGAACATCTGCAGGACGAGCGTGCCTGCGTAGATGCCCCCGGCAGCGTCAATCATGATGCTGGTGAAGACCGTGAGTCCCGAAAAGTACTTGCGCGAGCGTACATCGAAGCGCTTTTCGAGATACTCGGGAATGGTGGTCAGGCGCGAGCGAATAAAGAACGGGATGAAGAAGAACGCCATGAATACCAGCACGAGCCCCGCCATCCACTCGTAGTTCGACACCGCGATGCCCGTGCTGTACGCATCGCCCGCGAGGCCAATGAGCGTGGTACTGGAGATGTTAGAGGCGAAGAGCGAGAGGCCAATGGTGCCCCACATCAGCGAGCGTCCGGCCAGAAACAGGTCTTCGCCGGTGTCAATGCGCTTAGCGATGTAGTAGCCAATCCCAAAAACGATGAGGAAGTACCCCCCGATGACAAACAGATCGAGGGTGCTAATGGGAAAGTCATTCATGTAGGAGCAGGTTGGTTGGCATCAACAAGCACGGAGCAGTGAGCATGGCCCGTTACGAGACGCATCCGTTAACGCTGCGTAAAGAGGCCGTTGCATTCTACTTAACAGCGCGGTCGGGGTCAAGCCCACTGCGTAAAGACCGTATGCTCAATAAAGCAGATGCAGAATGCGGCGGACATGTAGGTAGAGGGATGCGCAAGCCGGGGCCTAACCCCAAAACGGCCCAGCCGCATTGTTGCAGCTGGGCCCGTTGGTGGTAGTTCAGTCGCGCAAGCAAAACAGACGGCTCATGAGCAGACCTTACAGCCGGTACGTGAGCGAAGCCATAATGCGGCGCGGCAGAATCGGGCGCGCATTGAAGAATGGCTGATCCGACGGATCTACATCGGCAGGCAGGCGCGGGTCGCCTTCGGTGAGCCCCCGGCTGTTGAACGCGTTGAAGGCCCGCAGACCGATACGCAGCGACTGCTCATCCGAAAAGCCAATCGTGTAGCCGAGTCCGGCATTCACGATGGTGTAGGCTTCCAACTCCTGGAAATTCGCCTCGTCGCCGAAGCGCTTGCCCGTGTACTTGCCACTGATGCTGACATCGAGCCCGCCACTGTCGTACGCGAGCTCGGCCTGGGCCATCACCTTCGGCTGGCGCTGGATCCAGTTGCCCGTAAACTCCTCGAAGTCGGTGAACTCGTGATCTTGGAGGGTGAACATGCCGTTCAACTGAAAATCCTCAGCAAACGACGGCACCACGGCTCCGGTGAGCTCCACACCGAGGGTGCGGCTTCCTCCAATCTGCTCCGGCACGATTTCAATAACGCCTGTGTTCGGATTCTGACGCGGGTCAGCCGAGAAGCGATTGTTCAACTCGGTGTAGTAGAGGGCGAGCGTTCCCGACAGGTTGGGCGATCCGGCTTTCAGGCCAAGCTCTCCTTGCAGAAACTCTTCGTTGTCCAGGTTGCCAATCTCGGCTCCGGGTGCAACGAGGGGGGCCAGCGAAGCCAGTTCGGGGAAGAAGTAGCCCCGCGAGCCTACGCCGTACAGGTTCAGCACATCTGTAAGTGCGTAGTTGGCGCCTACTGAGACGGCAAAATCGGTGGAGCGGACTGAGCGGCGCGTGAACTGTCCGTTGCCCCACTGAAAGCCCTGCACCGCCAGCGCGTCGCCAAACTCGCCGTTCGTGCCAACTGCCTCGCTGCCTTCCGATACAATCGTCGCCTGGCGCAGCTCGTAACGCGCGCCGATGTCGAGGCGGAGGTCGTCGCCAATGCTGATCTCGTCGCCAATGTATCCGGCCACTTTGTTACTGGCGAACTCGTTGTTTACGTACACGCTGGCCGCATTGCTGAGGCCGTTCTGCGTGACGCGGGTCGTGTCGCCTGTGGCCGTGTCTGCAATGAATAGATCAATGAGCCGAGGCTGATCCGCAAATTCGTTCAGGACGCTGCTGTGCGTATCCCGCTGTGTGACCTCGGTGCGTGCAAAGAAGCCGCCCACCGTTATGTCGTGGGTGGTGGTTCCGGTGTCCAGCGTACGGGTCAGCTGCACATCGGTCGAGAAGTCGGTGTAGGGGCGATCCCAGTTCCACGCGCCCTGGTCGATAATGTAGTTCGGATTGCCGGAGGTACCCGGGTCGAACGTCTCGGTGCTGTTGGCATATTGCCACACGGCCTCTTCGGTGGGGGCGTCGATGAAGTTGGCGGCATAGTCGAATGGGTTTTGGAAGGCCGGAAACGGAATGAAGATATTGAACTGGTGGTCCATATCCGTCCACCGCGTGCGGCTTTCGAAGGTATAATCGCTGCCCAGGTCTTGTGATACCTCCACAGTAAACGATGTCCCGTTAGCGACGACGCCATTTCCCATCTGCGACTGAAACACTCCGTTGGGCGAACGGAAGCTGAAGTCGGCAGCGCCACGGGCATTGACGGTCGTAAATTCGCGTCCGTCGTTGCCATCAGCGGCCTCGCCCGTCTGTTGGCTGTGTGGGAAGGGCAGGAAAAACTGGTTGTGGTCGTCGAGATATTTCGCGTAAATGCGGATGTAGCCGTTGTCTTGCAGATACGTCAGGTTTCCCTTCAACTGGAGGCCGCGCGTGGCCAGCCCCGACACCACCGGTCCCTCATCGTAGCGGTAGAATCCACCCAGGTTGTAGCGCAGATTCTCACCCAGCGGACCGTTGGTGTTGAAGTCGAGCCGATACAGATTGTCTTGGCCTACCTGGGTACGCAGGGTGGTTTCCTGGGAGCTGCCCCCTGTCTTGCTGATGTAGTTCAGCAGTCCGGCCGGCGAGCCGACGCCAAAGAGCGCTGCACTTCCACCGCGCACAAACTCCAGCTGCTCCACGTTCAGGTCGTTGCGGAAGTAGATGTCTTGCGAGCTGGTTGTCGTGCGCGTTTCAGAGATGACAGGCATGCCGTCTTCCTGAATCGGGTTGTATTTGAACTGTCCGGGGGCGGGCAGCCCGCGCACAAATACGTTAGCGGCCACCTCGCCGCCCCCGCCTTCGGTATGCACGCCGGGGACTGAGCGTAGGATGTCGGCCTGGCTATTGGGCTGGCTGCGCTGGATATCGGCGCCCTGGATTACTGAAATGGAGCTGGTGGCTTCGCGCTGGGTACGCTCTTGCCGCGTTCCCGTTACGATGGCGCCTTCCATCTGCAGCACATCCTCGCGCAGCTCGAAGTTCTGCTCCACGCTGGCATCGGCTTCGATGGTGACGTTGGCCTGGGCGGGTGCAAATCCGACAAAGGTAGCGCGCACCGTGTAGGTCCCTGCTTCAATGTCTTCGATGCGATAGCGGCCCTCCGTATCCGTTGTGCTTCCAATGGGGGTGCCCTGAAGCACGACCTGTACCCCCGGTAGCGATGTGCCGTCGGTCTGGGTTACGCGTCCGGTGAGCGTGCCGGTTTGCACAGAAGACGCAGCGGACGGGCGCGGACGGGCCTCGGTGCGGGGCACAATGGCATACGAGCGTTCGCCCACCTGTTCGTAGTGCAAGTCGTGAGGAGATAGCAGCCGATCGAGCTGGCCATGCAGCCGGGCCGGAAGCGCTTTCCGCATGGGTACATGTACATCGCTCAGGATTCCGGGTTGATAGAGAAAGGTGACGTCGTGCTCTTCGGCAACGTATGAAAGCGCTTCCTCCATTGGCACGATCGTATCGTCGGGCACGGCCTCGGTAAGCGACTGGTCGGCCAGAACCGTTTGGGCACTGACCGGCATCGGAAGACCCAATCCAAGGGTCAGCGCAGCGAGAAGTGATAGTACAAAGCAGTTGGTACCTGTGTGTGCATGCATAGCAGGACCTCGTTTGGTGCGGTAAATGTAAGTATGCCAAGTTCAATGCGGATCAGGCACGTACAGGAGGATGCAAAGGCCGCGTCTTTCTTCTACCATCACTGAATGATAATGCGCTGGTCGATGCGCTCGATCGGGCGCCCCAGGATCTGCTGGAGTCCGTCGATCAGCACCGACAGTTCATTCTCGACCGCTCCCGATACTTCCTCGGTGCGCACAGACGCATCCTCGATGACCACGTTGTAGCCATACACGTGCTCAATGCGTTCGGCAATACGGGCTACGGGGGTGTTGTCAAACACAATGGTGTCAGCAGTCCACGATTGGTAAGCTGCGGGGTTGGTGGTGCGCTGCTGCTGGATGCCCTCCTCGTTGTCGAAGGTCACCCAATCGCCAGGGGCCATGGTAGTCGAGACAGCTGTCTCCGAAGCCGGAGTCACCGCTACCACGCCTGACGCCAATACCACGTCGGTGGTGGCACGCCAGTGGCTCACCGTAAAGGTGGTGCCCATCACGCGGATGGTGCCGTCGGGGGTCTCTACTTCAACGGGTTGCTCTTCATCCGTGCGTGGGTCCACGTCGAAGCGCGCCTCGCCCTGGATCGTAAGGCGATGTGGGGTATCATCCGTATAGCGGAGGGTCGAGTTGCCTGTGAGTGTTGCCTGGATGCCGGTTGCCACGTTCACCTGTGTACGCTCGCCATAGGCGGTCTGCACCACCTGCTCGGTTGCATCTGGATTCTGGTACTGCAAGAGCACAATGCCCAGTGCCAGCAGAGCAGTCAGAGCGACAGCTGCCCATATAGCGGGGCGGCGATGTGCCGAGCGGTGGCGTGCAGGGCGACGCGCCCGGCGGGGCGACGACGGCTGCGGCGTGTCCTCGGTTACTTGCTCGGCCTCCCGTGCACGGGCCACTCGCTGCCATGCAGCATCGACCGCTTCTAAGGACGCGTCGGGTGCAACCCACGCAACCGACTCAATGGTGCGTTTGGCTTCGCGCACGGCCTGCGCATGGTCGGGGCTTTGCGCAGCCCACGCCTCCCAGTCGGTGTGAGCGTCAGGGGCTGAAGCATCCCCCATTGCCCATCGCTGGAACGACGGGTTGCGGAGCAGGCGCTGCACGAGTGCCTCGGTACGGTCTTTCATGTAAGCGATGAGTCCAACAAATCCAACAAACACGTGAGGCCTCCCTCGTTGTACGTGCGATGTTCACTCTGTAAGAGAGGCGCGATGCGATGATGTACGCTCTTGAAATGTAACAGAACCGAAACTTACCAGACATCTGCCCTCACGGTGCGTCAACTGCCTTAATGTGCTGGCGGATGTGGAGGAGCGCCTCTGACACGTAGTTTCGTGCAGTTTGAGGGGCGATGTCCATGACTTCGGCGACTTCTCGATGGGTGAGGCCATGCCGAAAGCGCAGGTACAGCGCCTCGCGACGCCGCTCTGAGAGCGTGCTGAGCGCAGCTTTCACTTTGGCGTGCTGTTCGCTGCGGCGCTCATGAGCTACAATCAGATCTTCGTATGTACCCGTGAATGAAGACGTCTCTTTTGCGTGGTCGTCGTGCCGCGTGTGCCGCTTGCGCTCGGTCTGCAGGTGGCCAAGGATCTGCCGGCGGAGCGCACACAGCAAGTAGCTGCGCGGATGCGTCAGGTCGCCCACTGCAGTATCGCTGCGCCACAGTGCCATAAACACCTCCTGAATTGCATCCTCAACGATCGACGTGTGGCTCGTGAGGCGCTGTCCGTAGCTACGCAGATCCGGATAGACCCGGCGAAAAAGCTCCTCAAAGGGGTCGTTCGAAGAGGACGCTGAGCTATTATCGGACGGAATAGGAGCATCCACAGCATGCTGGTGCGTCGAGTCAACAGGATCGGTAACCGCGGCGTCTGGCATAGTCCATGTTGGTGCAGTGCGCGCCGAAGGTGCCATTTCATTCAACCCCAACATACACATTATGGAGCATCAGATCGTACCGCGCTCACGCAATGATCACACTATTTTTGCAAACGATAGGGCTCCCTTACCCGATAAGGACAGCTTGTCCGCGTGAGCGCCCTTGTCATCTGTACCCAGAGGCTGCGCTCGCTTCTGGGTTGATCTGCGCCGTCGTGATTTTCTCATCTGGGCCGATGGACATAGATCCGTCAATCCCTTCTATCGCCTGTAGGCGCATTCTTTGTAACGATCGAGGCCCGCACGTTACGATGGGTCGATACGTGGGTCATGGAAATGCATTTCGGAAATGACTTAATCTCTGAACGCCCGGTCTCTGGTGGGGGACCGGGCGTTTTTCTGTTTGGTTTTGTTTGTATTACAACGCGAACTGCCCTAAAATAGAAAAGCAGCACTCCTCAAAGAGAGGAATGCTGCCTGGGTACATGCGCAATGTGTTACATCGGGCGGAGGCCCAATGCGTCCGCAGTACTGCATCTGTCGCCCTGTGTTGCCACACGCAGTGCGCATTGCAAACAGCAGGAGACAGCGGGAGCGCGTGGAGGCGGGGCGCCCCGCTGCTCAGTGTACCTGTTGAAGCCCTTGCGGCGATCGCCGCGGTTGCGGTGCCGACGGCGGCGGGCCTTCTTCTCCTTCAGCCGCTTCTCTTCAGACGGCTTCAGGTACGACATATTCTGACGGTACTCCCGCAGCACACGGCTTCGGTTGACCTGGCGGCGAAACCGCTTTAGGGCGCGATCGATGGACTCGTTGTTACGTACTTTTACACCTACAGCCAAAGTGGATCCCTCGTTATTCCTATCTGATTATTGTGCGATGCTTGATTGGGGGCATGGACCTGTACAGTCTATGCATCCATTCGTAACGAGCCCTCTATACGGGTGTTTCTACGTTCGCATTCTGATTTCTGCCCCCGTCCCCGCATTCATCATGGCTTCGTCCCCCACGCTGGTTCTTGCAACCCACAATTCGGGCAAGGTGGCCGAGTTTCGCACGCTCCTGCAGGCGCTTCCGC
>CAZBTM010000045.1:12619-14806 GCA_964494425.1 uncultured Rhodothermales bacterium
GAGGAAGATGCCAACACCCTGCGTGGCAATGCCCTCAAGAAGGCCCGTGCCATCCACGCCCACACGGGCCACGCTGCCCTTGCCGACGACACGGGACTTGAGGTCAAGGCCCTCGACGGACGCCCCGGCGTTCACACCGCCCGCTTCGCTGGACCCAACGCTACAGATGCTGAAAACATTGCGCACCTGCTTAGCGCCCTGAAAGACGCCGACACGCGAGCGGCCCAGTTCCGCACCGTCATTGCCCTGGTTACGCCGCAGCGTACGCACTGCGTGGAAGGCATCTGCCAGGGTACAATTGCCGAGATGCCCCGCGGCACGGGTGGGTTTGGATACGACCCGGTATTCGTGCCCGACGGCCATTCCTCCTCATTTGCGGAGATGGAATCCGACGCCAAGAATGCAGTTAGCCACCGGCGGCGGGCGCTCGATGCGCTGCAATCGGTGCTGGATGTGGAGTTCGAGGCGTTCTTTGCATAGCGTGCCAGGCCGTCCCTTCGCATCACCAACTCGCTCTTTTTCCATCTGCCTAAGCTCTTATGATTGCTCTTGTTCAGCGCGTCTCCGAAGCGTCTGTTCGCGTCGACGGCGACACCGTTGGCGCGATTGACGACGGCCTACTCATCTTGCTGGGCGTGCACAAAAACGACACGCGCACCCAGTCCGAAGATCTGGCGCATCAATGCGCGCACCTGCGCATCTTTTCGGATGACGACGGCCGCATGAACTATGCGCTGCTCGACACTGGGGGCGAAGCGCTCGTCGTGCCGCAGTTTACGCTTTGTGGCGACACCAGCAGCGGCCACCGCCCGTCATTCACCGATGCCGCCCCGCCCGACCGCGCGAAGTCGCTCTATCAGCACTTTGTAGCCGACCTGGCGGAATTGCTCGACCAGCCTGTGCCCACTGGCGAGTTTGGCGCGATGATGGAGGTCGATCTCGTCAACGATGGCCCGGTCACGTTCTGGCTTGATGAGCCTGGGCCCGAAGACTGACGGGAGCTGGGCTCAAAATCCGGGTGGACGCTCGATGGTGATGGTTGCCCCGGTGCGCGAAAGGCTGCCAAAGATCCCGGTGCCGCCTTCTACGCGGTCGATCACATTTGGGATTTCGCCGGGAGCCAGGCCACCTTGCTGGGTCGTTTGGGTGCGAATGAGATCGTAGTAGTTTTCGTCGGGCGCATTGATGGTGACCGTGTTCGCTCCGTAGAATGCAAACCCAATCCACGGCACATCGAGCGTGATGGTGCCGTCGTCGTTGAAGGTGAACGAGTCCTCGTTGATGAGCGGTGAGGCCCCCCGCTCAAACTCAGCGATATTGTCTTCGTCGGGGTCGTACGCATCGGCGTAGAAGGGCGTAAGCTCGGCGGCAAGCTCTTCCGCGCTCTGCCCGTCGAAGTCAAGTTGCGACGTAATGGCAAAGGCATATGTGCTGGGCCGGTCGGTGCCTTGCGCGGGACGGATGGTGAACTGGGGCTGCTCGGCGCCCTGATACACGACCTCGGTGTTGGCCACATTGAGGACGGTGATGGTGTCGGGCACTGTGGTTTCGGCGCGCACAGTGGCTCCGCTGGATGTGCCTACATTGAGGCGGTAGCGCGTGCTGGGGATGACGCGCGGCGTGGCGTCCACAGGCTCGTAGACGCTACGCGAGCCGCTTTCTTCGTAGGGATACGTGGCCTCGATGCTCCCGTCGGCATTGAGGCGCTGGATTGCGACGTCGGCGCCCTGCACAGCGGCCTCTTCGGGGGTGAAGCGCGCGGTAGCGGCTACAGACTGCGTGAGCCGTACGGGCGGGAGCGGCTCTCCGGCCACGAGGTACGCCTCTACGACCACTTCCGATTCGGGGTCGGTGGATACGGTGTCGCATCCCCCCAACAGCATGAGCACAGGTAGCGCACTTGTAAGAAACCCGACCAGGAGGTACGAGCGTCGTGATGTGCAGGTAGCGTTCATGGGCAGCAGGCTGTGCGGGATACGGTGGGCGATTCAGGTAGTGGTGTGTCAGACCTCATTTTGATGGTTCCCCTGCAGTTATTCCCCGACGAAGCGTGTCATGGTGAGCGCAGTCGAACCATCTCCCGCTCGGTTGGCGGGTGTGAGGTTGTGCCGGGCGTGTAAGAGATCTTTATTCACTGCGTTCATCAGTCGCTTCGCTCAAAATGACAGCGTCTGAGAGGGTACGTTG
>CAZBTM010000045.1:14816-16434 GCA_964494425.1 uncultured Rhodothermales bacterium
AAGATTGACGTGTAACAGCGCAGTAGGCGAACGGAGGACCGTTCGCTGCAGAGGATTGTTCTTGATGATGAGCTATTGTTCATCGTGGAGGTCTTTCAAACGCGCTAAAACGTGAGCGTGAGCGCGATATTGGGCAGCGGCACGGGTATCTGCGGTACGGTGTTGCGGGTGACGGTGCCGTCGTCTTCAAACTCGAACAGGTAAAACCAGATGTTTTCGCGCGCATAAGCGTTGATCAGCTGAAACTGAAGCTCCATATCGGCCCAGCCAAAGAAGCGTCCGGTACGCTGCACGCCCAGATCCAGGCGGTGGTAGGCGGGCAGCCGGTCGGCGTTGAAGGGGCTTACGAGCACGTCGCGGGTGGAGATGTCGGACTGCAGCGGGTCGTCTTGCAGGCTGTAGCGGAACTCGGGGTTGGTGTAGGGCTGCCCGGTTGCGTAGTTGAACGTAGCGGTGGCACGCCAGCGGTCGGAGAAGGTGTAGTTGAGCACGATGTTCAGGTCGTGCGTGCGGTCGTACTTGGGCACGTAGAAGCTGGGGGATCCGTCGGTGGCGACGTTCACATCTGGAAATTTGCGCTCGGTGCGGCTGAGCGTGTAGGCGGCGAACCCGGTGATGGGCCCTTCGGTGCGGCGCACGGTCCACTCGTTGCCGAAGGCATAGCCGCTGCCAAAGCGGAAGGTTGCGGCGTAGGGCAGTCCAGCCACATCGGGCAGAAACGGATCTTGTTCGAACAGATTGCGCATAGTACGCACATAGGCCTCCGACTCCACCTGCCAGCCACCGTCCCACTCGGTCTGCACGCCGGCGGTCCACTGATCGCCAAAGGCGGGGGGCACGCCTTCATCGGTCATGAGCCAGGAATCAAACCCGGTAAAGAGCTCGCTGGACTCAAGGGTCAGGAACTGGTAGTAGCGTCCGTACGCCGCTTGCAGGCGGATGTCGGGCGTGAGGTCGTACGCCACCGAGAGGCGCGGGGCCAGGCGCCAGAAGTTGCCCTGGTCGAAGTAGCTGCCCCGGAGTCCGCCCCGAATGCGCCAGGCATCGGTGGGACGGTAGGTATCCTGCACAAAGAGCGACGCGTACCCGCTGCGGATGCGCCGCTCGAACGACTCGCTGCCGTCGAAGGTGTTGCGCAGGCTGAACGACAGCCCGCCGCCCCACACGCCTGCTTTAAACGCATGCTTGGGGGAAGGCGTGTACTCGACATCGGCTTTGATGGAGAGGTCGGTGACCTCGTTGGTTTGCGTGAAGCGCGTGCCCGCAATGGTGGCAATGGGCGTGCTCTTGTAGCGCGAGGCAGTGGCCGTGACGGAGGAGAACACCTGCGACGAGAACAGGCGCGTCCAGTTGGCACTGAGCGTGCGGTTGCCGTACGCAATGTCGAACCGGCCATCGTCCAAGAATTCCAGGTCGAGCTGATCTTGGCCGCCATAGACCGAGAGCGAGATGCGGTCGTCGTCGGTGAGGCGGTAGTTGGCCTTGGCGTTGATGTCGTAGAAGTAGAAGCGGTCGGGGATGGCATCAACGTTCGCGCCACGAAGCACAGCCAGGAGCGGCTCCAGCGTGGAACGGCGGGCCGCCACCATGTAGGAGCCGCGGGCCGTGCCGGCCTCTT
>CAZBTM010000046.1:0-11267 GCA_964494425.1 uncultured Rhodothermales bacterium
CGCGAATACGCCGGCCTGAAACCACAGGTCTTCGCTGGTATGCCAGCGCAGCGCGGTGGTGATATCGCCCCGCCCACGGGTGGCACTGTACTCCCGATTCGGGTTGCGCGGCAGCGTGGCGCGGTTTGCCCCGGCCATAAAGCCAACGCGGGTAATCCACTCCAGCTTCGCCTGACTGGGACGGTCGCGGTATACAATCTCGCGGCGCGTAACCTGCGGGGCGGGCCGCTCTACCGAGATCGGCTGAAACAGCGCCAGCTCGCGCGGCTGCGTCCGCTCAACAGGCAGGTCCTGGCGTACCGTCAGGTAGAACGACACGCGCTCGCCGCCGGGCGCAGTGCTCTGCAGCTTCCCATGCAGTTCGCGTGTGAGCGGCAGGTCGTTGAGGCGGTGCGTGGTGGCCCGTACCGGAGCCAGCGACAGCGCACGGCTGTTCGCGCCCGTGTACCACTCATATACGTCAATGACCGTCTGCTCGCCCGGAATGGTCTCCAGCGCCTCAATGCCTGCCGGATAGGCCACGTCGTAAAAGTCGTCGGCAGGGGGGCGGATGATGAAGCGCGCAGGCCGCTCGCCGCGAAGCACTTCGGGCGCGATCCGCACTTCGGTGATATCGCCATTACGCGTGAGGGTAGCGTGCTGCAGGTTTACATCAAAGCCGTACCGGGCGTCGCGAAAGGTGATCGCGTGGCGGTCTTGGGGACCGCGCGGAATGCGAATGAGCCCCAGGCTATCGGGGGCCGCATTGCCCTCTTGGTACCACAGGCTGGGCGCCTGCACCACATCTTCCCCACGCTCAATGCGCACCTGCACGTCTTGCACCGAGGGCGCGACCGGCGTTGGAATGAGGCGGGATTCGGAGGAAGGCGATTGCGCTGCGGCGGGGCGCACGCTTATAGCCAGCAGAACCACAGGAAGCAGCACAGAGAGCACAAGCGTGCCCCATCTGCACAGCGCACGAATACGAGAGATCGTTGGAGACAGTAAGCGAAATATATTTGTCATGATAAACACCTTGGGGGGTGAGCAGTCAGCGAATCGGCACCGTGCCGGTCGCATCCGCATCGGTGCGGCGCAGCTACACAATACGCAGTCTGTTGCGTGGAGCGGTAAGGTCTTGGCTGATGCCTCCCCGACTACCTGCGCATCTGCGGGCGACTTCTGGCGCTCTGGCTATGCGCCAAACACGACAACCCCGTGTGCCCCGTGTGCCACACCCGTACACGCTGCCTCGGTCTGTACTATCTCCGACTTTTGCCGGGCCAGGTGCTATGCCCCCCTTTGGTAGGCTATGAGCCGTCCTTTCTGTTCATTCACAACAGATTACCGGCTCCTTCACCCAAATGAATGAACTCTCGCCCCCCAGAATGACTTAACGTTCACCGAATGACTGACCAGTCACATTCCCCTGTGTTCTGCATGGCCACTGATTCTGATACTCCGTTGTCGCGCCGCGAGCGCGAGCGCCGTACCCGGCGCCAGGCCATGCTACGTGCTGCCGAGTCGGTGTTCGCTGAAAAGGGCTACGACCATGCTACGCTGGAAGAGATTGCCGAGCGGGCCGAGTTCGGAAAGGGCACGCTCTACAACTATTTCGAAGGCGGCAAAGAGGGCATTTTCTTTGCCGTTCTCGACACCATCTACGATGAGCTGTGCGACCTGATTGCTGAGAGCGTAGCCGAGGCCCCCGCCTCCGACCGCGTTGACCCGCGCGCTTGCTACCATACCCTGGTTGGAAAGGCGCTCGATTTCTATCACGATCGCGAAGACCTCTTTGTGATCCTTATCAAAGAGGCCTATCGCATGTGCTTTAGCCACGATGCCAGCAAAGTCGCGTACTTTCAGCGCCAGCAAGAGCGCATGGTAAACGCACTGTTGCCTATGCTTCAGCAAGCCGACGAGAACGGGGCACTGCGCGACCTGCCGCTGGAAGCGATGGCCCACCTGCTCATCGAAAATATTGATGGGCTCATTGTGCACCGTGCCATTATGGCCAACCACCCCAACCGGCCCACATCGTGCCAGCATCAATCAATTCTGGACGACCCCGAGAAAGCAGCTACGTTCCTTACTACGATGCTCTTTGACGGCGTAGCGGCGCCCCCGTCTGCATAGTGTTGGAGATGCGTCCTGCGTTGTCTTTCCTTGAACTTGCTTTTTGATTCATGACTCGTTTTTCGCTTGCGTATGCTGCGCTTTGTGTCTGTCTGGGCCTGATGGCGGCACCAGGGCCTTTGGCCTCCGCCCAAGACCGCCCCGACCGCGATGCGCTGCTCAACGATGCCAGCAGTGAGGCCCCGGCGGTGCTCTCGCTCGACGAGGCGGTGCAGATTGCGCTGGTCCACAACTATGCGCTGCGCCAGACTCGCTTAGATCAGGAGAACGCAGAGCTTCAGGTGGGAGAAGCTTGGGGGCAACTCATCCCCAGCGTAACGCTCAACAGCAGCTACACACGCAGCGTGCGCTCGCCCAACCCGTTTGCCGGAAGCGAAGCGGGCGGGCTGTTCGAGTCGCTCGGCTTCGTGGACTGGCTTTCATTTAACGAAGAGGCCCGCACCGACGACAACCCGGACACGCAGCCGATTTCGTTTCAGGAACAGCAGCAGCAGGGGCTGCGCGAGGCGGGCATCTCGCCCAGTGGGAGCGGCAACCCCTTTGCTGTGCCCAATCAGTTCGAGGCGGGCGTTACCGTGTCGCAGGTGCTGTTCAACGCGTCGGCCTTTGCCGCGGTGCGCGGCGCCGATCGGCTGCGCGAGATTCGCGAGCGCGGCACCGACCGCGAAGAGCAACTGCTTATCGACGAGGTGCGGGCCACGTACTACCAGGCTGTGCTGGCACGCGAGCGGGCCCGCGTTACCCAGCAGAGCGTAGACCGCGTGCAGCGCACCGTGCGCGAGATCTCGCAGGCGGTGGAGCAGGGCACCGCGCCCAAGTTCGACCGCCTGAGCGCTGAGGTCGAGCTGTCGAACCTGCGCGCCAATCTCACCGACGCTTCCAACCAGGCCGAGCTCGCGGTAAACGCCCTCAAGAACGTGCTGGGCATTCCAATAGATACGCCGATTGTGCTGGGCGACGACTTGGACGCGCCCGCAGCGCCCGAGGCGATCGGCGAGTTCACCATTGCAAGCGCGACCGATATGGCCCTGCGCCATCGTCCCGACCTGCGGCAGGCCCAGCTTGCGGTGGAGCTCAACGAGATCGACCGCTCCATCACACGTGGCGGGCTTTTTCCTACGGTCAGCGCCTTTGCGAGTGCGAACTACGTGGGCTCCGTCCCCGACAGTCGTACCGTTACGCTCTCCGATCCCGACGACCCGTTCGCCTTTGACCAAGAAACGCGCGGCTTCTTTGACACCGCTTACTGGGATCAGTCGGTGAACGTGGGGCTGAGCCTGACCTGGAATATCTTCGACGGCAACCAGACGCGCCGTCAAGTGCAGCAGCGCACCATTGCAGTAGAGCAGGCCCGCATCGACCGTGAGCGCGCTCGTGAGGGCGTCAAGCTGGAGGTGGAGCAGGCGCTGCGTAACCTGCGCGCTGCCCAGCAGCGCCTGGATAGCCAGACGGAAAATGTGGAGCGCGCCGAGCTCAACTACGAGTTTGCGCAGCAGCGCTTGCAAGAAGGCGTGGCGCGCCCCATTGAAGAGCGCGAGGCCTCGCAGCAGCTCGACCAGGCCCGCCTCAACCGCCTGCAAGCCGCCTTCGACTACGTGTCGGCGCTGAGTGCGCTCGAAACCGCCGTGGGGCGCCCGCTGCGCTCCGATCCTGATGCGACCTTCCAGTTTTAAAGCCGCCCTTCGGTTTTAGCTGATGCACAGGGGCCCTTGCGCCCATCTGTGCTGTATCATCCCTTTTGCTTTCTGCCTTTTTGCTCTGTCTCCATGCGTACCGCTCTTATGCCGCTGCGTTTTCCGCTTGCTTTTGCCGTTGCCGCCCTGATGGCGTGGACGGGCTGCACCTCCGAAGAGGTCACCGAATCTGCCGATGAGGGCGTGCCGGTGACTGTGCTGCAGGCCAGTGCCCAGTCGTTTCAGGACCGCCTCGACCTAACCGGCACCCTCGAAACCGACGACGATGCTATTCTCTCTGCTGAGCTGGGTGGGCGCTTGCAGTCGCGCGTGGCACTCGGCACCCAGGTGCAGGCCGGAGCGACCATTGCCCGCGTTGACCCGACGCAGGCCCGCGCCGCGCAGCGCCAGGCCGAGGCCCAGCTGCGCGCTGCGCGTGCTGCCGAAGCACAGGCTCAGGACAGCTTCAACCGCCAGGAGCCCCTCTACCGCGATTCGGTGATCAGCGCTATTGAGTTTGAAAATGTGCGGGCGCAGCTCAACCAGGCCGAAGCCCAAGTCGAACAAGCCGAAGCCGCGCTGGAACAGGCGCAAGACCGCCTCAACAACACCACCATTAGCGCCCCCTTTGCCGGCTCGGTTCAGGAGCACTTTGTGCAGGTGGGCGAACAGGTGGGGGCCGGTGCCCCTGTGCTGCGCATGGTAAGCACCGAGCGCATGTACCTGAACGTAGGCGTGCCCGAACGCTACATCAACGACATCGACCCCGATGCTGCGGTCGACGTGCGCTTTCGGTCGCTCGCTGGCGAATCCATACAGGGCCGTATTGCTTTTGTGGGCGGCACCGTGAACCCGCGTAACCGCACGTTTCGGGTGGAGGTGGAGCTCGACAATGGCAACGGACGCCTGCACCCGGATATGGTAGGTCGCGTGCTGCTTCCGCGTCAGCAGTTGGAGGATGTGATGGTCGTACCTCGCCGCGCCATTGAGCGCGATGAAGACGGCTACCGCCTCTACGTGGTCGCCAATCCCGACGGCGATACCCCACGCGTAGAGAGCCGCCTCGTTACGCTTGGCCCTACAGCGCAGGGCCGCACCGCCATCCTCGACGGCCTGGAGCCGGGCGCCGCGGTCATCGTCACGGGCCAGAACAATGCGGCCGAGGGCGACCGCGCCAACATCGTGGAGCGCTACACCACGCTCGACGACGCGATGATCGACCCGGAATCGACGCAGCGTCCCGTATCCACATCGCGCTAACGGGCTCGCGCTAACTAACCGGTGCGTGCCCCGGCCTGTGGGGCCCGCGCCTCCTGTGCGCTCTTTCTATTGCTTTCTTCTGTGCCTCCATGCGTATCAGCGATCTTTCCGTCTCGTTCCGCACCGCGGTGATGGTGCTCGCCGTCATCATTACGGCGGGCGGCCTTACCAGCTACCTCACGATCCCGAAAGAGGCCAACCCCGACATCGAGATCCCCACGATTATCGTGCAGACCATCTACCCGGGGGCCAGTCCGGCGGATGTAGAGCCACTCGTCACGCAGACCATCGAGCAGGAACTGCAAGGCATCGAGGGCGTCGACGAAATCCGGTCGATCTCTGCTGAGGGCGTCTCCGTCATCATCATCGAATTTCTGGCGGGCACGCCCACGAGCCAGGCCTATCAGCGCGTCACCGACGACGTCGACCGCGCGATCCCCGACCTGCCCACCGATGTGGAGGAGCCGGTTGTGAACGAGGTCGACCTCTCCGACTTCCCCATTCTCACGGTGAACCTCTCGGCCGATTACCCGATTGCGCGCTTGCAGCGGGTCGCTGAGAATCTGCAAGACGTAATCGAGGCCGTGCCGGGTGTGCTCGAAGCCACCCTCAGCGGCGATGTAGAGCGCGAGGTGCGCGTCAACGTGGATCTAAACGCCCTGCATGGCTACGGACTCACCTACAACAGCATCGTCAGCGCTATTCAGCGCGAGAACGTGAACGTGCCCGGCGGCTCCATCGACGTAGACCGGCAGAACTACCTCATTCGTGTGGATGGCGAGGTGGACGAGCCGCGCGCCATCGAAGACTTCGTGGTCGCCAGTCCCGACGGCACGCCCGTCTACATTCGTGACGTGGCCGACGTCGAGTTTAGCTTCACTGACCGTACCTCGTTTGCACGACTGCGCCAGCTACAGACCGAACAGCCCAACGAAACCTTCGAGCCGGTCGAAAACTGGCAAGATAGCGAGCAAGTCATCAGCCTCGAAATCACCAAGCAGTCGGGCGACAACATTCTGGAGACGGTCGACGCGGTGTTTTCGGAACTGGAGGCCTTCCCGTTTCCCAATGGCACCAGCTGGATCATCACCGGCGACGAGAGCGAGAACGTGCGCAATCTCGTCTCTGACCTCGAAAACAACATCATCAGTGGGCTCATCTTTGTGGTGCTGGTGCTGCTCTTCTTCCTGGGCGTGCGCAACGCTACGCTCGTTGCTGTTGCCGTGCCCCTGTCGATGTTTGTGTCGTTCATGGTGCTGCAAGCCATGGGCATCACCCTGAACTTTATTGTGCTGTTTACGCTGATTGTGGCGCTCGGCATTCTGGTGGATAACGCCATTGTGATTGTCGAGAACATCTACCGGCTCATGGACGAAGAGGGCCTGGGGCCGGTCGAGGCCGCGAAAGAGGGCGCCAGCGCGTTTGCGGGCTCCATTACCGTGGCTACGCTCACCACCTCGCTCACCTTTGCGCCCATGCTGCTGTGGCCCGGTCTCATCGGCGAGTTTATGAGCTTCCTGCCGCTTACGCTGATCATTGCGCTGTTGGCCTCGCTCTTCGTGGCGGTGTTCATTAGCCCAGCGACCATGGCCATCTTTGGCCGCACCGACGACATGGACGACAGCGGCGGCCTCTCGCGCACGGGTTGGTACCTGGTGCTGGGCGGGCTCGCGCTCTCGGCGCTTACGCTGGGGCTGGCCAACTGGCCCACGCTGCTGGTGCTGGCCGTTGCTACCCCTGTGGCGTATCTGCTCTTTATCTACGCGTTTCAGCCCGTCTCCGAGCGCTTCATCCACGACGTACTGCCGCGCGTGTTGGCGTACCACCGGATGCTGCTAAGCTGGGCCCTGCAGCGCGATTATAGCGACAGCCGGGCGCATCTCAAAAACATGTGGGCCCTGGGCAGTCTTACAAGCGGCCTGCTTCTGGGGATACTGGGCGGCGTCATCACGCTCGTAAGTCCGGTAGCAGGATACGTATTCTTAGTGCCTGCGGGGCTCTTGTTGGTCGCAGGCGTGCTGGGTACCGCGCTGCACTCGGTGCTCGGCCTGATGCGTGGCGGCTGGTTCACGGTGCAGTCTGGCGCCGTGCTTGCCGTGGGACTGGCTGCTGTGCTGGGCCTAACGACGCTCGTGCTACGGTCTATCGACCCAATCGTCTATCTCATCATCATGGTGCTGCCGGTGGCCATTATGGCGCTGGGCGCGCTGGGCATGGTGCTTCCGGCCCCCCGCCTGCTCACCGACAATCGCTCGGTGCTCCTGAACGGACTGCTGGGCAGTGCGCTGGCGATCTTTGCGCTCTTCTATGCCGCGAACCCCGGCGTCGAGTTTTTCCCCGAAACCGACCCCAGCCAAGTGCGCGTTACGATGGAGGCACCGCTTGGCACCAATATCTACGCCAACAATGCCTCTGCGCAGCGCGCCGAGGAGCAGCTTGTGGATCTGCTGAACGAGGATGAGCGCGTCTTTGCCAACACCGAAAACATGCTCACCAACGTCGGCGTGGCCAGCTCGGGCGACTTCGGCGGCGGCCAGCCGCGTGCAGAGCTGGCGCGCATTACATTTAACCTGCGCGACTATGCCGACCGCGCCGAGCCCAGCACCACCACGCTGGCGCGTATTCGCGAAGCCATCTCGGGCACGCTGCCCGACATCCTGCTCGACATTCAGCGCGACCAGGTGGGTCCGCCCACCGGTCCGCCGGTGAACATCGAGATTACCGGGCCCGAGTTCGACGTGATTGCGGACCTCTCCGAACAGGTGCAGCAGCGCCTGGCTGAGGGCGTAAGCGAGGGCACGCTCGACGGTCTCGTCGATGTGCAGGACAACCTGGAGCTGGCTCGCCCCGAGCACCGCATTAACGTGGACCGGCAAGAAGCGGCGCGCTACGGGCTGAGCACCGGGCAGATTGGGCAAGCCGTGCGTACCGCCGTCAACGGCATCGAGGCCAGCACCTACCGCCAGGACGAAGAAGACTACGACATCACCGTGCGCCTGGCCCCCGAAGATCGCGCCAGCCTCGAAAGTCTGGAGAGCCTGCGCATCGCCAATGCCGAAGGCGCGCTTATTCCGCTTTCTAACGTGGCCGAGTTTGAGGATGGCGCCGGTCTCGGCTCCATCACCCGGCTCGACCTGAACCGTGTGGCGGTTATCGAGGGGCAGAACGCCCCCGGCTACTCGGGCCCCGAGGTCTTGAGCCGCGTGCAGACGTACCTGGCCGACTTCCGCCAGAACGAGATTCCCGACGGATACACGATGCAGTACACCGGCGAGCAAGAAGATCAGAATCAAGCGTTTAGCTTCCTGCTCTTTGCGCTGGGTGCCGGCATCATGTTCATCTTTCTGGTGACGGTCGCCAAGTTTAACTCGCTCGCGGCCCCGCTCATTGTGCTGCTGGCCGTGGGCCTCAGCCAAATCGGCGTCGTGTTCACGCTGGCTGTCAGTCAAACACCGTTTGGGCTGATGGTCTTCATCGGCATCATTAGCCTGTTCGGTATTCTGGTGAACAACAACATTGTGCTGCTCGACTACATTCAGCAGCTACGCAACCAGGGCGCCAGCGACCGCGCTTCCATCATCAACGGCAGCGTCGACCGTCTGCGTCCGGTGCTCCTTACGGCGCTTACGACGATTCTGGCGCTCATCCCGCTCACCTTCGGGCTGAATGTGGACTTCATTGGGCTGCTGACTGAGCTCGATCCGGCATTCCAGTTTGGCTCCGAGAACACGCAGTTTTGGAGTCCGATGGGCACCTCCATCATTGGCGGGCTCCTCTTTGCGCTGTTCCTTACGCTGGTGGTCGTGCCGGTCATCTACTCCGCATTTGAGTCGTTCGGGCGCTGGTCGCTCCGTACGCTACGGCGCGCCTAACGCGCTGTTGACCGATCGGCGAATGCATCTGAGCGCGGACACGGGGCGGTTTCGCTTCTCGTGTCCGCGCTGTATCTTGCCGGATGTCGTGCTCTGTTTCGTGCCGTACGCTACCGCCTATGAACTTCAAGATGCCCCACACGCTTGCGCTGCTCTTCTTCCTGATGGTCGGCGCACTCGCGCTAACCTGGGTGGTCCCCTCCGGCGCGTTCGACACCGAGATGGTAAACGGACGCGAGGCCGTGGTGCCGGGTACCTTCGAGTTGGGTACCGATGCCGAGACGCTCACCCCCGTCGACCTATTCACAGCCATCCCCCAGGCGTTTGCGGATTCGCAGAACATCATTTTCTTCCTGTTTATCATCGGCGGCGTACTCGCGGTGATTCGCGAAACCGGCACCATCGACGCGCTCCTGGGGCGCTTGTTGGATGCACTGGGCGGACAGCCGGGCCTGCTCATCTTCATTACGATCTTTGTGTTTGCGCTCACGTCCAGCATTATGGGCGCGTCGGCAGAGTACATCCCCTTTGTGCTCATTCTGGCGGCACTCTGCCGCACTATGAAGATGGACACGATGACCGCCGTCGGCATTATTGTCGCCGGATACGGCATCGGGTACGGTGCAGCAGCGTTTAATCAGTACACGGTAGTTGTGGCCCAAGGCATTGCCGGACTTGAGACGTACTCGGGCTGGCCTGTGCGCATGGCGCTGCTACTGCCTTTTGTGGCCGTAGGCACACATCACGTCTACCACTACGCACGTCAGGTGCAGGCGAACCCAGCCGCCAGCCTCGTATCCGACCTTGCGATGCCGGTTGAGGAAGAGGACACCGACACTGCCAGCTATCCGGCGCTGCAGTGGACGCACATTGCGATCATGGTTTCCTTTCTTGTAGCGCTGGGCACGGCGGTGTGGGGCATTGCCACACAGGGCTGGTACCTCACCGAACTGGGCGCAGCCTTCCTGATTCTGGGGGTCGTAACCGCTGCCATTGGTCGCCTGGGACCCAGCCTGATGGCCAAGGAATTTGTTGTGGGGGCAAAAGAACTCACCGAAACCGCCCTGCTCGTGGGCATTGCGCGCGGCATTGCGCTCATCATGGAAGAGGGCGAGATTCTGCATACCATCGTGTATGCCCTCTCCGTGCCACTCGACGCTGTTGGTCCCGAAGTTGCAGGCGTGGGCATGATGGGCATGCAGGCCGTCATCAACCTGTTCGTGCCCTCGGGCAGCGGCCAGGCGTTCGTTACGATGCCACTGCTGGCTCCGCTCAGCGACCTGCTGGGCATGTCGCGCCAGATTGCGGTGCAGGCGTTTCTCTACGGCGACGGCTTCGCCAACATGATCGTGCCTACCAACGCGGTGCTTATGGGCATTCTGGGCATGGCGGGCATCCCCTACGACCGCTGGTTTCGGTTCTGCATGCCGCTGGTGCTCAAGCTCCTGGCCCTGGCCGCCGTCTGCATGGTGGGCATGGTGATGCTGGGCTTCGCGTAAACTGGAATCTATTCAGTACTGGATACCCACCAGCACGAAGGCGCGGCGCCCGGGCAGGTATCGGGGAAGGATCCGGGGCGCGGTGCCACTGGTGTCGAGGCTCCAGTCAAACGGATTGGCACGGTCGAGCGCGTTGATGAGGCTGATCTGTGCGCGTAGCCCTACGCCTCGCACCTCCCACGCGCCTCGTAGTCCCACGTCGACACGCATCAGCGGATCGAGCTGCTGCTGGCCAGGGCGTTTCAGGTCGAAGCCCTCAAAAGCAGTGCCGTCTTCGGTATGGGCAATATAGTCGTAGTACGCCCGGCGGAGCGCCCATGAACGGCCCCACACGCCGTATCCCCTCATGTGGGTGTCGACTCCGTGACCCAGAGCTACGGTTATGTCGGCATCAATGCGCACCGGCTGCTCCCACGGAGCGGGGACCAACTGCTCGTTGAACCGCCCTGGATATTGGCGGCGTGCCCGTTCCACCTCAGCCACTACGTTCGCATCCACCCGTGTGCCGGTGCGTTGTAGCTGCAATGATGTGCCGTATGCATGTGCGCGCCCAGACGCGAAGATGTTGGCCTGCTGGTCTCTTTGTGTTGTGGGAACGGGCCGCATATCCATGAGTGGCGTGCTGCGCACCAAACGAGCATAATCGACTTCTAACGTGCGGGGCTGCGCCTTGTAGTAGGTTTCCAGACGGAGGGACCAGGCATCAGCAGGCATGACGAGTGCATCGGCCGTGGCATCCAGGGCCTCCACGGCACCCTCCTTTTCGAGCACCTTGGTGCGTGCGGCATCCTCGATAGTCACGCGCTGATGCTGGCCTATCAGGGAGACCTGGAAAACGCGGGGGGGAT
>CAZBTM010000046.1:11277-16236 GCA_964494425.1 uncultured Rhodothermales bacterium
CAACCGATGCATCAATCGGAAGCCAGAACCGGACGGATGGCACGACCGCCATGGGGCCGTCATTACTAAATTCAGATTGTGTCACGTACTGGCGGTACAGTCCGCCGGCTGCGCGGAGAGCGACATCGCCAAGGAACATGCCCGATCGGTCGTAGCGTAGCGCTACGCGCGGCTCGGCGTACACCGTCTGCCGATTTGAAATATATGTAAGCCGCGTTCCCATCGTCAGCGTGGTACCCAGTCCCAAACTGGCCTCGCCCTCGGCATAGCTTTCGATGTGCCATGCACGGGTTTCATGCTCAAACGCGCCCAGAAACCGATTTCGCACATGCACAGTGCTCTGCAGGTAGCGCGGGGCGATCGATGCGTTAAGGTGGTAGCGTGGAGAGAGACTCACATCAACGGCTGCTTTGCCGCCCCATTCGTTCAGTTCATTCTCTTCAAGGGCATGGTCCGCCCCATCGAGCCGAACCGGCGCCGACGCGTCTGGAGCGGGGAACTCACGGGCGTGCTGGATCAGCGAGTCGCGCATCCCAAAGAGCGAGTGGGAATCGTGCTGCGCGGTGTGAAGACGTAAACGGCTCGACATGCGGTCGGTGACCGTCCACTCGTGGCGCACCTGGGCCATGGTGTTCGTCCACCCCGTACGGCCCTGCGTAGCGAAGAGCTTTGTATCATCACTGGAGGCCGTGCTCTCGTTGACAGGCGCTATGCCGGTGCTGTTGACGTTGGTTTGCATGCGTGTGTGCCCCCGATATGCGGACACGTACACCTGGTGAAACGGCGTAAGCTGTTGCTGGGCGGCCAAGTGGATATCAGAGAACTGGGCATCGGCCGCAGAGCGTTGCATGAGGGTCTCGCGGTCGCCCACCGCATCCGAGAGCCACAGCATCGTCAGTGCAGGGTCGGGTTGCGTCCAGGTAGCCAGGCGATGGTGCAGGGCGGGCGAACGGTACACATCCCACACGCTGGTGCGAACGGCCCCCATCGCATAGCCCGACGCGTCCCTGTCCGTCCTCCAGTTTGTTTGCGCGCGGGCGTTCAGGCTGACCGGATCGGCACTGACGTGTGCAAATTCGGTGCGGCGCCGTGCCAGGTCATGCTCAGCGGCGACGACACCCGCGGTATAGCTGCCGTGTTCTGCACCAAACCCGGCCTTGTGCACCTGCACCCGGCGAAGCGCGTGCGGACTGAACGCCGAAACCAGTCCGCCAAGCGTGGTGGGCTCGCGCACGGGTACGCCGTCGAGCACCGTGGCATGCTCTCCGGTACTGCTGCCTTGCACGTGGAGGTCGGCCCGTGGGTAGCCGAGCGCGATGCCAGGCTGGCGTCGCATGGCGCGTGCCACGTCGGGCGTGCCCGGCCCCTCAAGACGCTGCAAGGCGTCATGATCTGCTGTGTTTGTACCGAGCCGAAACGACGGGAGACGGCGCTCCAGCCCATTAACAACGACGGGGGGTGTCGTCAATGCAACGGGCGTCAGCGCAATGCGCACATGCTCTTGCCCATCTTGCGGCACCCACACGCGCTGCGCCTTGGACTCGTACCCCAGATACGTAACGACGACTTGATGCTCGCCCGCTAAGATCGGTCCAAAATGGAACCGTCCGGTCTCGTTCGTGGCCCGTCCGGTGGAGGCATCGGCCAGCAGCACGTTGGCATCGGGAAGCGGTATGCCGGTTTCCGCATCTACGACTGTTCCGGTGAGTCGACCGGTGGCATCGGGCGCCTGAAAAGCGGCGACCAGTACGTACGACCCGTCGGAGGTACGCACGTAGTCGACATCGGCGGACTCAAGGATGCACTGGAGTAGCTGCTCGGTGGTAGCATCGCGGATGCGGCAGTATGCGTACTGGCCGCTCACAAGCGCATTGGAGTATCCGAGGTCCGCCTCGGTGATTGTCACAAAGCGCTGAAGGGCCTCGTCGAGTGGTACGTTGCGCAAGACTGTCGAGTAACGATCGGTGGCATCGGTCGTGTCGGGCTGCGGTTGGGCAGATGCGCAGAGAGCGCCCCAGCCGACCCACAGCGCGGCAACGACCGTGAGTACCAGGAACAGACGAGGGCAGTGCGCTGCTGCTCTGCATCCCCCCAGAACACACCGATGCGGTACAGCCAATGGAGCAGTCATGGGGATTCGGAGGCGGAGTCGTCCAGCGGAATGAGTTCGTATCCGTCGTTCAGCTTACGGTACTGCATGTCTTGCACGAGCGCGATATCGCGGAGGACCGCTTCAAGACGATCTACGCGGCGGTAGTGCAGGGTCATTGAGTCCGTACGCGCAGCCGGTACGCTGAGACGGATGGGAACGCCGAACTGGGCTTCGAGATCGCGGAGGACATCGGGTAGCGGCGCATTGCGCACGGAAAACCCGCCCTGGCGCCATGCTGCAACCTGGTCTACCTCAACCGGCTCAGGCGGCGTTGGGGCACGGCGTCCGACAACGCGGCTTTGCGCTCCGGCTTCGTCGAGGCGGATGCTGCTGCTCTGGGGGGCGCCCTGCACCTGTACCTGTCCAGACGCCAGCGTGACCTCGGTAACCGGGCCCTCGGAGCGGCTGCGCATGCGCACATTGAAGGCGGTGCCGCGCACGCCGATGCGCGCATTTTCGGTTTCAACCTGAAAGGTGCGCGACGCAGATTCAACCGAGAAGAAGGCCTCGCCTTGTAAGGTTACCTGACGAGCGTCGTGTCCAATCCACGGAAGCGAGGTAAATCCGCGCGGGTAGGTAATCGTAGTCGCTCCGTTCAGTTCGGCTACTGACCCGTCGGGCAGCGTGACGGTGCGCTGCTCGCCACGGGCGGTCTCTACAGCCACGGGGCCGGCCGCCCACAGCCCGATGCCCACAGCAAGCGCCATGAGCACTGCCATGCCTGCTACGGCACGCCAGCGGCGCATTCGGCGCGGGGTAGAGTCAGAGGCACGCTGCCGGGCCGACCGGTTGGACGCACGCCGGCTGGACGCAGACGATGGGGGCGTTGGGGCAATGCGTTCGCTCAAGTCGCTCCACGCATCATCAGGCGAGAAAGCAGCGTCGGTGGATTCGTCGGACTGACGAAGCATCTGCCAGAGCGCTGCATACTCCTCGCGCGTGCCGTCGACATCTTCGAGACCGGTAAGATCCTCCGGAAGACTGTTGTCATCGTTCCGGGGAGGCGGAGCGTCCGTATCCATTGGACAAGCGGGAGGGCCGTGTGCGGTGGGAAAAGTGTAGTGAGGTACGGGGTACGTGCTACATGCAGGTACGCCGAACCATTGCGGAAGGTCGTCAGGGGAGCAAGTCGGGACGATGTTCGCGGAGCCGGTTGCGCAAGCGTTCAAGCGCGCGCACAATGTGGTTGTTCACCGTGCTCGGCGCGATGTCCATCACCTCGGCAATCGCTGCATGGCTCATATTCTGCATGCGTTGCAGCGTGAGCGCCTCGCGTTGGCGCGCAGGAAGCTCGCCAATCCACCGATCGAACAAGTCGCGGAGTAATTCGGCATCCAGTTCGGATTCGGGAGAGGCCGATGAATCCGGATGGAGGGCATCGGCAAGCAGGGCTTCGTTGTCGCGCCGTGTGCGCTCGTCGCGCTTTCGGTTGTAGACGCGATGACGCGCCATCTGGAAGAGGTAGGGTTCGAGCGTGTCTACCTCGTCGAGGGTCGTGCGAATGTCCCATAGCTTTGCAAAGGTGTCTTGGGTGATGTCATAAGCCGCTGCATCAGACGAAAGCATGCCGCGCACGAACCGAAAGATCCGCGGCGAGAGCTGCCGGAACAGTTGTTCAAACGCAGCCCGGTCCGACGCGCTAACACGGTGCTTCAGCGTGTTAATGTCGGGTAGGTCGTTGTTGCCGGGAGGCCGAGCCGGAGCTTCCGAAGAGGGGACTGCCATCGACAAGAGTGGGCATTGCTCAACAGCGGGGTGGGGGCGCAATCAACCTCACGGCCCTGCACACCAGGTACATGTGATGCATGTGTCTGATGTGCAGGGATCCGTGCGGGTGCGTTCTCACTTGCAGCGTTCGCCAAACACAAGCAGATGCGTCATCTGCAAGATAGAACAGCGCTGCTACACTTCCTACTGGAAGCTCGGTGGAAGCAGCAGGCCGTCGATCACGTGCAGAATGCCGTTGGAAGCGGTGTAATCGAGATTGGCCGTGTCGAGCGTCGCCTGCCCGTCGTTGAAGACGACCTGATCGCCGTCTTGCGCAATGGTCAGGTCCTCGCCTTGCAGCGTCTCGATGGTGACCTGGCCGTTGTTGTCGTCGAGCAGAGAAAGCAGGCTGCCTGAATCGACGACGTCGTCGGCGAACACGTGGTACTGAAGGACTTCCTGAACTTCTTCTTCGGAGAATCCGCTCAGGTCGGCATTTTCGAACGTGGCGTTGTTCGGCCCAAAGACCGTCCAGCCGTCGGCATTCACAAACGCATCGGCCAGTCCGAAGTCCACAACCGCGTTGTAGAGCTCATTGGTTTCGCTTACGAACCAGGCGGTGTTGGCCAGGTTCTGATTGCCGAGCAGCGTGCGGTCGAGCACATGGATGATGCCGTTGTCGGCTTCGATGTCGGTCTGGATGACTTCGGAGCCTTCGATGAACACACCGTCGTCGTTGACTACTACCGTCAGCTCGTCACCAGCAAGCGTAGTGACGGTGTTTTCGCCTTCGTTCAGATCCGCCGCGGCAATTTCCGCATCAGGGATCACATGATAGCCGAGCACCGCTTCGAGCGCATCCGGCTGCCCAAGCAGCACATCGGTATTGATCGGCGCGAAGCCGTCATTGTTGGGTGCGAAGACGGTAAAAGTAGCCTCTTCATCCGCGAGCGGATCGACGAGGTTGGCTTCCTGCAGCGCAGCGAGCAGCGTCGAGAAGTCATTGCTATCGGCAACGACATCGGCGATCGTTGTTCCTTCTTGCAAGCTCGGTGGAAGCAGCAGGCCGTCGATCACGTGCAGAATGCCGTTGGAAGCGG
>CAZBTM010000047.1:0-10115 GCA_964494425.1 uncultured Rhodothermales bacterium
ACGGCGAGCGCGAATGCTCTATTCAGCGCCGCCACCAGAAGCTGCTCGAAGAAGCCCCCTCGCCCATCGTAGACGACGACCTGCGCACCCGCATGGGTGAAGCCGCCACTCAGGGCGCTGCTGCGATCAACTACGCAGGAGCCGGCACCATCGAGTTTCTGGTGGATGCCGAGAAGAACTTCTATTTTATGGAGATGAACACGCGTATCCAGGTCGAGCACCCCGTCACCGAAGAGGTCACCGACTGCGACATCATCGAACACCAAATCCAGGTGGCGATGGGCGAGACCGTCACCCGCACCGAGAGTCCACTGCGGGGGCACTCCATTGAGTGCCGCATCAACGCGGAGGACCCCGCGCGCAAGTTTAGCCCCTCGCCGGGCACGATTACGGCGTTCCACCAGCCAGGTGGACTGGGCGTGCGGGTGGATACGCATGCCTACACCGGCTACCGCATTCCGCCGCACTACGACTCGATGATCGCCAAGCTCATCGTGCATGCCGACACCCGGGAGCGTGCCATCAAACGCATGAAGCGGGCCCTCGACGAGTTTGTGATCGAAGGTGTAAAAACCACCATCCCGTTCCATCAGCAGCTGCTGGAGAACGAAGACTTCAAGGCCGGCACGTTCGACACCCAGTTTATGGAGACGTTTACGTTCGATCCGGACGCCTAACGGGCTCCAACCACGTACACTCACGACCTTCTGGCATCGGCACATGCGAATATGCGCCGATACTTCGTTTCCCTCTAACCCATGCCTCTGCTATGAGCTATCCCAGCGATCTGTACTACACTGAAGACCACGAATGGCTGCGCCTGAACGATGACGGCACCGCCACCGTCGGTATCACCGACTTTGCCGAGGGCGAGTTGGGCGACATTGTGTTCGTTGAACTGGATCCTGAAGGCACTGAGCTCTCTGCGGGCGATGTGTACGGCACCGTGGAAGCCGTGAAAACCGTCTCTGAACTCTTCATGCCGATGTCGGGCACTATCATCGAGGTGAACGAGAGCCTTGAAGGCGCGCCCGAGCAGGTCAATGAAGATCCATATGGCGACGGCTGGATGGTCGTCATCGAACTTGAAGACGAAAGCGAACTCGACGACTTGCTGGATGCCGAGGACTACGCTCAGGTGGCGTAGTCCGACCGGCGTTTTGCCATCCCTCTTTCAATAGATGTCTTGCCGCATGACCGAAGAGCGCATTCTGATCGTCGATTACGGGTCGCAGTACACCCAACTCATTGCGCGCCGCATCCGCGAGGCCGGAGTCTACTCCGAGATCCACCCGTGTACGCGTCCCACAGACGAGCTTGCCGCCCTGGAGCCAGACGGCATCATCTTGTCGGGCGGGCCGTGCTCAGTCTACGACGACTACGCGCCGGAGCTCGACCCGGACCTCTTGCGCCTGACCCGCAATGATGGCAGCCCGGTGCCCGTCCTGGGCATCTGCTACGGCTTGCAGTCGATGGCGCACATCGCAGGCGGAGCCGTAGAGGGCGCTGAACGCCGCGAGTTTGGGCGCGCGACCCTGCGCATCCCCAACGAGAACCGCGCCGACGCTCTGCTCGAAGGCATCCCCGATGGCTCGACCGTGTGGATGAGTCACGGCGACCACCTCACGGCACTCCCTGACGGCTACACCGTGCTGGCGCGCACTGAAAACGCTCCGATCGCAGCCGTGCGCCATACCGACAAGCCGCACTTTGGCGTGCAGTTTCACCCCGAGGTGGTGCATACAGACTACGGCGCGCAGCTGCTCGAAAACTTTGCGCTGCGTATTTGCGGATGCGAAGGGGCATGGTCGCCTGCGTCGTTTGTGGAGACGCAGGTAGAGGCGCTCCGTGAGCAGGTGAGCGATCAGCACGTCATCTTGGGGCTCTCGGGCGGAGTCGACTCGTCGGTGGCCGCCGCGCTTCTGCACAAAGCCATTGGCGACCAGCTCCACTGCATCTTTGTAAACAACGGGCTCTTGCGGCAGGGTGAGTGGACGCAGGTGCAAGACACCTTTCGCGGCCATTTCAACATGGATCTGCGTGCGGTAGACGCGACCGACCGCTTCCTCGATGCGCTTGAAGGCGTCGACGATCCTGAAGAGAAGCGGACGCGCATTGGCAACACCTTCATCGACGTATTTACCGCTGAAACCGATGCGCTGGCCCAGGACCTGGGTGCGCGCCCTGCGTTCTTAGCACAGGGCACGCTCTATCCTGACGTAATCGAGAGTGTTTCTTTTAAGGGGCCGTCGGCCACGATCAAGACGCACCACAACGTGGGCGGGCTCCCCGAGGAGCTTGGCTTTGAACTGCTGGAGCCATTCCGCGAGCTGTTTAAAGACGAGGTCCGCGCCATCGGCGACCTGCTGAACGTGCCGTCGTCGATTGTGAATCGGCATCCGTTTCCCGGGCCGGGGCTGGCCATTCGTATTATGGGCGAAGTGACGCGCGAGCGTCTCGCCACCGTGCGCGCCGCCGATGCGATCTTTATCGAGGAACTGCGTGCCCACGATCTGTACGACGAGGTGTGGCAGGCGCTGGCCGTGCTGCTCCCCGTGCAAACGGTGGGCGTAATGGGCGACGAACGCACGTACGAACACGTATGTGCCCTGCGCGCGGTGACGAGTGTAGATGGCATGACCGCCGACTGGGCGCACCTGCCGCACGATATGCTCGGACATACGGCCAACCGCATCGTCAACGAAGTGCGTGGCATCAACCGGGCCACGTACGACATCACTTCGAAACCGCCGGGCACCATCGAATGGGAGTAGCGCCCGGCGTATCCTTTGTACGGCGCGTGCCCAACGCCTGCTGCTCCTATCGCACTGCTGATCATCGAGACGAGACCGATTATGTGGCGTTGGATTTCTATTCTGCTTGTGCTGCTGGTGGGCCTGGCGCCTGGAGCCATGGCGCAGCAAAGCGACGAGATTCCTGCAAATGAGGACGCCGAACTGCTCTTTGAAGAGGGGCTGGCTGCCTTTGAAGACGGAGACTATACCGAAGCCTACCGGCGTTTTCGGGCCACCGTCGAGTATCCGCTGCACCAAAAGACGACGGCAGCGCTGCTTATGGGCGGACGGGCGCTCTACCGCGGCGGGCGCTATGAGGATGCTATCTCGATCTTGGAAACGCTGCTCGACCGCTATCCCGACACCACCTATCGGGGGCAGGCCAACCAGATCATCAGCTATGCGCGTGACGGGCTGCAAGACGGTCAGTCGGCCCCAGATACGCTCCGCATTGGCCTTATGCTCAACCTGGAGGGCGAAGAGGCGGCGCGCTCGCAGGCCTTCTTCAATGGCGTGCGCCTGGCGGTAGACCGCCACAACGGCGTGCGCCGCCGCTACGTGCTGCCGCCTGAACTGAGCAACCCGGACGACGAGGTAACCGTCCACGACACCGCCGACTTATTCGGCGACGACCGTGCGGAGCAAGAGGGCGCTGCCGTATTCACCACGCCACGCGACACCATCGTAGTCGATTCGCTCCAGGCGGTTACCGAGCAAATTGGGCGGCCACGTCGGGCCGCTAAAATGCATGTACGCCAGTTTCACACCGGCGAGTCGGGCACCGAGCGGTCGCTGCGTGCGGCGGTCGACTCGTTGGTGCGTATGGATCAGGTCGACGTTATTGTAGGGCCGTTCTACAGTCGGCAGGCCCAAATTGCTGGAGCAGCGGCTGAGGAAGCCGGGGTGGTGTTCGTTGCTCCGTTGGCCACGGAGGCGAGCGTATCGGCAGGGCGTACATACGTCTTTCAGGCGAACCCGTCGATTGAAATGCGAGGCCGGGCCATGGCGCGCTATGCCGCCGAGAGTCTGCTCATCGGGTCAACAGCCCTCGTCTACGAGCGGGGACGCAGCCTCAGCGAGCGCATGGCCAACGGCTTTCGCGCAGAGGCGCGTTCCATTGGCATGAACATCCCCTTTACGTACGAGGTCGAAACGCCCCGTGCGTGGGCAAGTCTGCCCACCGCCATACGGTCCGACAGCACCATCACCGACTCGATGATGACCGCTGCCGAGGCGATATATCTGCCGTTTACCGGACGCAATGCGGGGGGACGCATCCAGGAGGCGCTGGTGGGACTGGAGCGCATGCGTCTGGGGATACGGGCGCTGGGCAACGCCGAATGGCACAACCTGGGCATCGAGAACGAAGCCAGCAAGTTCACGGCCACCTACACGAACGACTTCTACGTGAACACGACGCGGCCTGAGGTGCAAGACTTTGTGCGCAACTACGAAATTCTTACCGGCACTTCGCCCGATGCCGATACCCCCATCATCCGTCGTTTGGCTTATACCGGACACGACGTGACCGATTATCTGCTGAACGGATTGGGCGCGTCGTCAACGCGTATCCGTCCCGATATGCTGCGCAGCGCTGCGCTATACGAGGGGCTGGGCATCCGCATCGACTTTAGTCAGAGCACCGTCAACCGGGGGCTGTTCATCCATCGGTACCGCAACAACCGTCTGGAGCGCGTGCAATAGGTTGCATCTATGTGTGTACGGCGGACTGTTTGGCGGCATGCTCTGGGGCAGAGGTAGGAGACGTAGTGGCATGGGGGTCATTGGCAATCCAGCGGCGCAGGGCATGCACACAGGCGTAGAGCACCGGTGTGTCGAGCGCGGCGATGCCGAGCTTGAATACGTACTGCCCAAACACAATGCCTTGCCAGGTCGACCACGCGAGCGCTTCGGTCTGCGGATTGCCATCGATCTGCGGCCACCAGACCAGCGCAATAGTTACGACCATCGTCGTATCCACCAGCTGGCTAAAGAAGGTAGAGCCGTTGTTGCGGATCCACATGTACCGGCCGCTGGTGAGCGTGCGCAGTCCCTCGTAGATCTGCACATCGATGTACTGCGCAGTAAGGTACGCAATCATTGAGCCCAGCACAATGCCGGGCATCAGGCCAAAGACCATGTCGAACGCCTCTTGCGATACGGGCGAAGCGTCGTAGACCGGAGCTTGCGCGGCAATCCACACCACGAGCGTCACAAACACGCTCACAACAAAGCCTACGCCCACCACCGTGCTCGCGCGCTTGCGGCCATAGAGCTCCGAGATGAGATCTGTCACCAAGAACGTGACCGGATACGCGATGATGCCTGCTGAAAGCTCCTGGCCAAACAAGACGAAGAACTTCCCGGCAATGGCGTTGGTCATGACCAGCGCCCCGATGAAGACCCCAGCGAGCATCAGGAACGCGACTTCGGCGCGCGTGGTGGTGGATTCGCGAAGCACATCAGGATCTGCAGACGAAAAGTCGCTGGGCGGAGGCGTATCAGACACGTCGGGTATGGGCACGGCGGCAAGAACAGGTTTAAAGCGGATATAATAGCCTCACTGTAGCTGCACGGCCTCCGTTCCAGTCCGAAGGGCCTGTAACAGCCTTTACACGAATCGGGCGGAGGCAGCGCCTCTGCATCCCCCTATAACCAGTCCTGCTCCTTGTACCAGGCGATGGTTTCGGCAATCCCTTCGTCGAGCGCGATAGCGGGTTCGTATCCTACCATGGTCATCGCTTTCTCGCTGCTGCACATGGTAGCGGCGTGGCGGATTTCGCGCGCTTTCTCGCGGTTTAGAGCTGGATACGCCCCGGAGATTTTCCCCCACAGCTCGGATGCCGCGCCTACAGCACCAACCATGAACGTGGGCACCGGAAGGGTAATCGCCCATGTGTCGAGCGCTGTGGTAGATGCGCCTTTGACCTCGTTCCAGGCGTAGGGGCGCGGGCTCCCCAGAAAGAAGACCTCGTGCAGCGCCTGCGGTGTCGTAGCGCACTGAATCATGCCCTGCGCCAGGTCGCGCACGTGTACCAGGCTGACCGCTGGATCGCTGCCGCCACCCACGACGGGGCAGACGTGGCTGTTTACGGCCTGAAAGAACGTGAGGATGTCGCGGTCGCGCGGGCCGTACACCGCGGGCGGACGCACCACGGTGATGGGCAACTCGTCCCAGTACGACATCGGCATCTGATGCGTGCTGCGGAGCGCCTCCTCCATCTCGGCTTTGCTGCGCCCGTAACGACTCACCGGTTGCAGCGGATCGTCTTCGGTGGCTACGCCCTCGGCTCCGCGTCCCACCGCCGCCAGACTGCTGGTGATGAGCACGCGGTCCACGTCGGAGGCCACCTGCTTAACGGCGCCAAGCAGGTTGAGCGTGCCGCGGACGTTGGCCTGGTAGAACGTATCCCAGTCTTGCGCCCGCGTGATGCCGGCGACATGGTAGACCTCATTGACGCCCTGCAGCCCTTTCCAGAGTGCCTCTACGTCGGTCAAATCGCCCCGTACCGGCGTGATGTCGAGCGGCCCCAGCCACTTTTGGCGGTCGCGTACCAGACACCGCACCTCCCCATACCCGCGCTCCAGCAGTGCCTCGACCAGATGGCTGCCCACAAAGCCGGTGCCCCCGGTGACGAATGCGGTTTTGGATTTGCGATTTTGGATTTGCGATTTTGGATTAGGGGGCATGGAGGATAGAAGATGGAGAATGGTGGATGGCAGTGGCGGCTATTTCGTCACTCGACAGGCGGGGAGCAGAAGGTGACTGGACGATTCTCGATTCCTGATTTTGGATTGGCTTGATTGGAAGGGACGTGTCGGGTAAAGGTGGAAGATGGAGGACAGAGGATGGCAGTGCTGGCAGGAGTTAGGCTATTCGGCAGACGAAGAACAGAACGTATCGGCACGTTGAATCATGCGCTGAAGCATGCCACCAATTTGTTGCCAGGCAGTGTCGAGCGTCTTGTATTCGGCTTCGCCAAGTAACCACACATACGGGCATGATCGAGCCAGACCTGTGTTTCCATAGCTTCGCACGATCGATTTTGGATTGGCCGGTTTTGGATTATCTTCCATTGGGGCAGACTAACCTACGTCATGCACGTTACGCGCTGTGACGATACGGGTCTATTGTGCAGGTTGGCTCTGCATATCGTTCGACGGCCGGTCGCTCAATTCCCTTCACAATTATGCATACTCATACCGATGACTGAACAGGAGTTCAAGAACCGTACGAAGCAGTACGCGCTTCGCATCATTCGGCTAACAGAAGCACTTCCACGGGGGCGACTCGCATCCGTCATCGGGCGCCAACTGCTACGTTCGGGCACGTCGGTTGGTGCAAACTATCGCGCGGCGTGTAGAGGGAAGTCACGTGCCGATGTCATTGCAAAGCTCGCCATCGTCGAAGAAGAGGCCGATGAGTGCCTGTATTGGATGGAGCTTCTTATCGATTCAGGGCTGGTCCCAGAGCACCGAATAACCGACCTGATGCAAGAGGGCGACGAAATCGTGGCGATGACCGTTGCCTCCATCAAAACGCTTCGTAAGAATCAGTAAGCCTCCGAGTAAAGAGAACCCCACACAACAGAGCAATCCAAAATCCCCAATCGCAAATCCCCAATCGAACGTCCAAAATCAGATCGCGCGTAGCGATACCACGTTTTCAATATGCGGCGTGTGCGGAAACATATCCAACGGCTGCACGGCGTCGATGCGGTAGGTGTCGCGCAGGCGGTCGAGGTCGCGGACCTGCGTCTGCGGGTTGCAGCTTACGTAGACAAACCGTTCGGGGCGCAGCGCCTTGATCTGGGCCGTCACCTTCTTGTGCATGCCGTTGCGGGGCGGATCCACAACGAGGACATCGGGCGCGCCATGCGTCTCCACGAAGTCGTCCGTGAAAACTGTCTTCAGGTCGCCTGCCTCGAAGGTACAGTTGGATACGTCGTTCTGGGCGGCATTGGCGCGGGCATCGTCGACAGCTTCCTCGATCAGCTCCACGCCGACGACCTGCTCCACCGCATCCGACAGGAAGAGCGAGATGGTTCCTGCGCCGCAATACAGATCGTACACGGTGTCGGTGGGCTGCAGATCAGCAACGTCGTTCGCAATCTGGTAGAGGCGCTCGGCCTGCTGCGTGTTGGTCTGGAAGAAGGACTGCGGACTGATCGTGAAGCGGTAGTTGCCAATGATGTCGTCGATAGTGCCGGGGCCGAAGACGGTCTGCGTATCGCCCTCTACGTTATGGGATTTGCCGGTGTGGTCCGTATCTACAAACGTCGTAACCTCCGGAAATTCGCGCTGCAAGAAGTCGGCAAAGGCATCGCGGCGCTCGGCATTGCGCCCGTAGGTCACAAGGTTCACCATGAGATCGCCCGTGCGCTTGCCTTCGCGAATCACGAGATGCCGCAGGTAGCCCTTCTGCTTCCGGATGTCCCACGGCGCCCAGTCTTGCTCTTTCACGAAGTCGCGGACGCCATTCACCAGGCGCGCGCTCATGTCCGATTGCAGGTGGCATTCGTGCAGGTCGAGGACCTTGTCGAAGTGACCGGGCGCATGCATCCCCAGTGCAAAATCGGTGTCGAAGTCCTGCCCCGAGTCGATTTCGTCGCGGGTGAGCCAGCGGTCGGCGCTGAAGTCGAAGTCCATTTTGTTGCGGTAGTAAAACGGCTCCTCCATCCCGATAACGGGCGGTACCTCGACATCCGAAAAGTCGCTGTGATGCGCAAAGGCGTCTTGTACGGACTGCTGCTTGGCCTCCAACTGCGCCTCGTATTTCACATGCTGGCGCGCGCATCCGCCGCAGGTGTCGGCGTATCGGCATCGCGGCTCGGTGCGCAGGGGGCTGGGTTCGATCAGCGTGTCGAGCTTGGCCTTGGCGAAGCTGGACTTGGCCTGGTAGACATATGCCTTCACGCGGTCGCCTGGCACTGCATCCTCCACAAAGATCACGTAGCCGTCAACACGGGCCAGCGAAGCGCCCTTGTCGGCAAACTTTTCAATGTCGAGGGTCAGAAGATCGCCGTGCGATACCGAAGCCATAGGCTGAAAGCGTGCTGTTGAACAAGAAAACAGATGCGAAACGTGCATCCGATGCAGACGCCCTGTACGCACGCCCCGGGCGCGGCGTTGCAGCCGGTGTTACGATGGTGTGTCAAGGAGAAACGCGAACGCTACCTTCTTGCAAAACAGATGACTGTTTCCTAAAATGTGGAGTGTATATAAAAGTCTCTGTTTCATCTGTTATAGATCAGTCTGGGCTATGGTAGATGAGCATATACATATCTCAATGGACAATCATCTGAAATCGAACCATGCGATATCTTACTCCAACATGTTGTTATCTCGTTTTATTGACAGCTGCTCTCGTCCTTGTCGGCTGCGACTCGGTCGAGTCCGGCGAGGAGATGCCGGATCCCTACGCTGAGATGGAGATCGGCGCGCCGCTGAACACAGCCATCGAGGGGGAGGCCACGCTGGGCGATGGGACGTCGTTTTCTGAGCAAGGCGCGTTCTTCTTCCCGATCGGCAATTCAGGCTTTACCTTGACCGCCATCCAACTGTTTGGAGAGGACGACACGGGCGCGTCTCACTCGCTTTCGTTTACCTACATCGGTGAGGAGCCGCTCGGTGAAGGCGATTACGACCTCGGCTTCGACGCGCTGTGTGATCCGCCGTCGGACTGCCGCCGACCGGGCCTGGTCTTTGGCGATCGGCTGATGAGCAGCTATACGCGTGCAACGGACGATTCGCTGTACTCGTACATGCCAACGGGCGGTACGCTTACCGTGGAGCAGGCCAGTGAGGAGGGCGTCGTGGGGGCGTTCACGGTAGAAGCCGGAACAGAGGCCAGCGTATCGATTGCGGATATCGAAGCCTTCATTGACGAACTGCGCAACAATCCACCCACGGGCAACGACCCGCGCGAACTGCCTGAACTTCCGCCGCACACGGTCACTCCGCTGGAAACGCCGCTGACGATTGAAGGCGACTTTGCTGCTACGCCCGGCGCACTTCCCGATCGCCCCGGTAACCGGTTCAGCTGGATGGTTCAGGGAGGCGTCTTTGGCATGGGGCGGTAGCAAGCGTTCGCGTCTCGGTCCGTAGTAGAGCCGTCCCACGGGGGCGGCTCTACTACATGGAGGCTGTCTGTGCATCCGGGTGTCTGCTGGTTAGGCGTTCTGAAGAACCTAATTCAGCTCGTAGGGACACGGCGCGTACGTATTTAGCGACGTGCCATCCAGGGGACGTGCAGTGCCGATGGCATTCGCCCTACAGATCGCCGGGGACGCAAGCGGTCCCCGGGCGTTCATCGAAGCC
>CAZBTM010000047.1:10125-15464 GCA_964494425.1 uncultured Rhodothermales bacterium
TGCCTTAGCCCGGGATCAGGAGCGAAGCGGATATCCCGGGCGTTCATCGAAGCCCGCTAAACAGATACCACGGCGCGCCGTGTCCCTACTGTTGGTTCCGACGGTTGCACACTACACCGAGAACTTGTACCCGATGCCGTACACCGTCTCGATGTAGGTGGGGGCGGTGGGGTCGGGCTCGATCTTTTTGCGAAGTGATGCTACGTGTCGGTCAATCGTGCGCGTGGTGATGTCGCCGCTAATGCCCCACACATCCCGCAGGAGCTGCTTGCGGCTTACGGTCCGTCCGCGATGCTCGATGAAATACTCCAGGATGTCAAACTCCAGCGTGGTAAACTCGATGGTTTCGCCATCGCGCTGGGCCGTTTCACTGGAAAACTCGACCTCCACATCCCCAAAGCTAAACCCGTCGTCGGCCTCGTCGTCGTGCTGGCTGCGTTCAAGCACGGCCTGCACGCGAGCCGCCAGCTCCTCCGCGTCGAACGGCTTGGTGACGTAGTCGTCGGCGCCGAGCTTAAAGCCGCGTAGCTTGTCGTCTTCGCTGGCCTTTACCGTGAGCATAATGACGGGCGAGTCGACGCCGGACTGGCGCGCCTCGCGTAGAATCTCGAACCCGCTCTTGTTGGGGAGCATAACGTCCAAGATAACCAGATCGTAGGGCGGCAGCGAGGTGATCTCTTGCAGGCCCTGTTTGCCGTCGTCTGCGCGAGAGACATGGTATCCCTTGAGCGTGAAAAACTCTTCGAGGCCCGTGCCTACTTCCGGGTCGTCTTCGACAATGAGCAGGCGCGTGGCCGAGGGGGTAGACGAGTCAAGCATGAGACTGAAACGTTAGGGTACGACATGGTCGGGGAAGCGCGGGCCATACGGCATCCAAAAAAGTATGGAGGCACGAGGGCCAGAGCGCGCAACCGAATGTATCAATCAATAGCACGAGCGCATGTTCGCGCAGCATGCTCGCGGCGTGTTTGGGGAGCCGCGCGCCATACCGTGAAGCCTGTTGAACGCTGTGCAGACTGTAGCGTTATTACGAACGAGTACTGGTGCCCGTTGCCTTCCTCATTTTGCGCGTTGTCGCTATTATGGATGCTCAGTTCTGGCTTATCACAATCCCCACGCTGCTGATCTTCTTTTCGTTGGCAGCGGCGCTCCTCGTCCCCATCTGGCGATTTCTGGATCGGGAACAGGAAGTCAGTAAGCAGTGGACGCCCGAAGCAGTGGCCCGGCGTATTGAAGAGCAAGACGCCCCTCCGGATGAGACGCTGGCTGCTGAAGACGAGCCGACTCGTTCCGAACTGTAGCCTCTAATTGCGGCATGGGCCGATACAACAGGGGGCCGCGTACGGGGGGCCGCAGGTGCGCTACCCGCCATCGGATAGCACGACGCGATCTGCGATGTCTTCTACCGTTTTGGGGCCAATACCAGATACCGCCTGCAGCCCATCAACCGACTGAAACGGGCCGTGGGTCGTTCGATAGTCGATGATGCGTTGCGAGAGAGCGGGGCCAATGCCTGAGAGATCCTGCAGCGCTTCGGCATCAGCGGTATTCACGTTAATGGGCGCCTCAGGGGCGGCAAGCGGAGACGCGGTCTGGGCTGTGTTGAGTAGCGAATCAGGCAGAGTCTCGGGGCCCGTATGGAACTGCTCAGAGAGGGGCGGAATCTGGTGCATCTGCCAGTGCTGAACCCCAACGCCCAGCATCAGCAGGCTAACGAGGCCGAGCAGCACGGTGGTTTCGAGCGAGGTCAGGGCGACATGGCGTTGCCATCGGTAGAGCCAGCGCATAAGACAACGGCTATTGTGGATACGCTACATGGACTGAGCAGACCCCAATTGGCCTCAAATCGTAACGTTATACGCGTTTTCCGTTTATACTGACGATCGTGAGCTATGGCGCAGCGCGATATTGTTCGCACCGAAGCAGTGGTCTTGCGGGGGCTCGACTACAGCGAAAGCAGCCGCATTGTGACGCTGCTCACGCGTGAGCGCGGAAAGATAGCCGTACTGGCCAAAGGGGCGCGCCGTACGAAGAGCAAATTCGGAGCTACCTTGCAGCCCATGGCCCACACGCAGGTGGTGTTCTACTACAAACCGACACGCAGTCTGCAGATGCTAAGCGAAAGCAGTCATGTGTCCACCTACCGCACGCTGAGCGACGACCTGCTGAAAATTACGCTGGGGCTGCGCATCGTTGAGCTTACCGATGCGCTGCTCAGCGATGAAGATCCGCAGCCAGCCATCTTCGAGCTGCTTGTGGGCGTGTTGCACCAGCTGGATGCCGAGGAAGAGCGCCCGCGTGTTCTATGGCCGTTTTTCCAGCTTCGACTGGCCGAAGCGCTGGGGGTGGCTCCAGCCATCCAACGCGACCGGGTTGAGGCCATTGACGAGGTTGGATGGCTCTCGTTGGCCGACGGCGGGGTGTACCCGATTGACGCACGCCCCAGCGCTGCCCGAAAGGCCGCGCGCACGGCGCTCCGTGCCTACGCCGTCATTGCACGGGCCCGCCTTAACGTGGTCCTGCGCATGCACATGGAGCCCGGGGTGCATCGTACCGTGCAAGAACTGGTCGATGCGTACTTGCGCCACCACTTCGACGAAAGCATTCCCGACCGGTGCCGCACGGTGCTCGCTCAGTTGCGAGACGTTGCGGCCTCGTAAGAACAGGTGTTGTATCCACCGACGCGTAGAAACTGCATCGACGGCAGCGCATTCTTGCTACTCACCCTCGTTACCTCCTTCACAACCGTGTGTCGTTGCTTGTGGATGCGAACGCGTGCTGCTGTAGTGCGCATGCGTTCGAAATCTGCCAGGCCGCGCTCGCTGCATGGGTCTATTACTCTTATATGTTTCGCTGGCCATTGGAGTCTCGTTTTTATGCTCGATCATGGAGGCGGTGCTGCTGAGCATCACACCGTCGTATGTGGCTGCGCTGGAGCGCGATGGCAGTGCCGCTCTCGGTGAGCAGCTCAAGAGCTACAAAGAAGACATTGATCGTCCGCTGGCAGCCATCTTGAGTCTGAACACGGTGGCGCACACGGTGGGAGCTGCTGGAGCAGGTGCACAGGCTACCGTCGTGTTTGGGGATGCCTATGTAGGCGTCATTTCGGCAGTGCTTACACTCATGATTCTGGTGTTTTCGGAGATCATCCCCAAGACGCTGGGCGCGGGCTACTGGCGCAGCCTGGCGCCAGCGGTGGTGCGCATCTTGCGCCCTACTATTCTGGCTATGTGGCCGTTCGTGAAGCTGTCGCAGGGTCTTTCGTACGTGCTGTCCAATGGCGAAGAGCAGAGCTCCTTCAGCCGCGAAGAGTTTACGGCGATGGCTGAGCTGGGCGAAGAAGAGGGCGTCTTTGAAGAAAAAGAGTCGCATATTCTGCGCAACCTGTTTCGCTTCAACTCGCTGCGCGTGAAAGACGTCATGACGCCGCGCACCGTCATCTTTGACCTGCCCGAAACCGAAACCATTGGCGATGTTGTCAATGAGCACGATGCCTTTCGCTTTTCGCGCATTCCGGTGTACGGCGAGAACCGCGACGACGTGACTGGCTACGTGCTCAAAGATGAACTGCTGCTGCGCGCCGCCCAGGAAGAACTTGAAGTCCCGCTCTCGGAGCTCGCCCGCGAGATGCTCGTGGTGCAGCCGACCCTGCCGCTGCCCGACTTGCTGGAGCGCCTGCTCGACCGTCTGGAGCACATCGCACTCGTGGTGGATGAGTATGGCGGCGTGGCCGGCATCGTGACGATGGAAGACGTGGTCGAAACGCTTCTGGGCATGGAGATCGTTGACGAGGCCGACTCGGTCGAGGATATGCAGGCGCTGGCCCGGCAACAGTGGTTCCGCCGTGCCAAAAAGCTGGGCATGCTCTCCGAAGATGCCGCTGCTGAGGCCGATGTCATTGCCCCTGCTGAGGCGTCTTCATCCTCTGAAACGTCAACTACGGTGGCCCCGCCCGATGTGTCTTCGTCGTCCTCTGCCGAGTAACGACGTACGTAGCCAGTTCGCCTCTACTCCGTCTGCTACCTGCGCCTGCCATGCCGTCTGATGCCCATTTGCGCTCATTCAACCGCCCCGATGTGCCGCCGCCCGAAGCCATCAACGATGTCTACCTGATTGGCATCTGCGGTACGGGCATGGGCTCCCTGGCACAGCTCTTCGACGAGGCGGGGTACAACGTACAGGGCAGCGACGAAGCAGCGTATCCCCCGATGAGCACACAGCTGAAGGAGCGGGGTATTGAGGTGCTTGAGGGATACGACGCAGCGCACCTCGACCCCGCGCCCGACCTCGTCGTTGTAGGAAATGCCTGCACGCCTACCCATCCTGAAGCCGCGTACGCTCGCGATCACGGTCTGGTGCAGCAGTCGTTTCCAGAAGCGCTTGGCCACACGTTCCTGACGGACGACCGCCGCTCCATCGTCGTGACGGGCACGCACGGCAAAACCACGACCACCTCGTTGCTTACCCACACCTTGCGCGCCGCCGAAGCCGATCCCGGCTATCTGATTGGGGGCGTGCTCCAGAGCACCGGACAGAGTGCACACCTGGGCACCGACCAGCCGTTTGTCATTGAGGGGGATGAATACAACAGCGCCTATTTCGACGACCGGCCCAAGTTCATGCACTACCGGCCCGACAAGGCCATTGTGACATCGCTGGAGTTCGACCACGCCGATGTATTCGCCGACGAAGAGGCCTACCGCGAGGCGTTCGAAGCCTTCGTGGGCACGCTCGGCGCGCGCGACGGACTGCTCGTGCTCTGTGGCGACGATCCCGCTGTGGCGCGCCTGGGCGCTCACACCGACGGACGCGTACGCACCTACGGGCTCGATCCCAGCAACGACGTAACCGTTACCGACCACGAGGCCGGGCCCGAAGGGCAGCGCTTTACCATTACTATGGGCGGACTGGAACGCGGCTCCTACACGCTTCCGCTGCACGGACGCCATAACCTGCAGAATGCACTGGCGGTGGCGCTCATCGCGTTTAGTGAGGGATGCAACAGTGCGCAGGTCGCCCACGGGTTTGAGACATTCGAGGGGGTAGCGCGTCGCCAGGAGGTGCGTGGCGTGGTGAACGACATTACCGTAATCGACGACTTCGCGCATCATCCCACGGCGGTGCAAACCACGCTGCGTGGGCTGCGCACGGCCTATCCGGAGCGCCGCCTGGTCGTTGCCTTTGAGCCGCGCTCTAACACCAGCCGCCGTGCGCGCTTCGCCACAGCCTATGCCGAAGCCTTCGACGCGGCCGATCAGGTCGTGCTCCTGACGGACCGGGCCCTGGGCGGCGCCGATACCTGGGCGCGCTTCAACGCCCCTTTTTTCTCCAAATACCTT
>CAZBTM010000047.1:15474-16130 GCA_964494425.1 uncultured Rhodothermales bacterium
TGACGATACACTGCACCGTGTGCAACAGCTCGCTCAGCCCGGCGATGTGGTGATTACGATGAGCAACGGCGCCTTCGGCGAGCTGCCCACGCGTCTGCTCGATACCCTTACTGCATCCTCCTAACTGCGCCTCCCCCGCTACCGTATGACTGATGCCTCCGACGACACGGTCCGCGACGACACGCCGATTTCCATCGTTGATCTTTTACTGATTGGGTTCGGCCTCTTTCTCATCTACATGGGCTATGGCAGCTATGTGGAAGGCAACGCACTGAGCGCGGCCTCCGACGTCTTGCTGGGCATTGCGGGCCTGCTCATGGGGGTGCGCAACCCCATCCAGCATTCGCTGCAGCGGCCTCTTCCTACGCTCAACACCATCGCTATCATCAGCGCCGTAACTGGAATCGTACTGTTTGGGGCCACATTCTTTCAGTAGACTACGCCCTTATGCCCGTGCCCTTTATTGACACTACCGATGCCCTGAGTCGTCGCATTGTCCTTTCGGAGCCGCCCGCCCGCATCATCTCGCTGGTGCCCAGCCTAACGGATCTGCTGCATGGACTTGGGCTCGATGACGAAGTCGTGGGCCTTACGCGCTTCTGCGAGCGCCCAGACGGGTGGCAAGAGGCCAAGTGCATCGTAGGCGGTACCAAGCA
>CAZBTM010000048.1:0-13729 GCA_964494425.1 uncultured Rhodothermales bacterium
AGAGCGCCGCGGGCCGACCGGTGGCCAGAGCGCGCTGCCAGAGCGTGTCTTGCAAGGCGTGGATGGGGGCGTGGCCGTGTACCTCGCCCAGGAGCACCACATCAACGGTGTCGAGGCTGGCGACAATGTCGCTGAGGGCAGCACGCTCTCCGTCTGCGGTGTAGACCTGGTAGGTCGAGTCGGCGACTGTGGAGATTGCGAATGCTGATCTCGACGTCGCCTGGGCGTCGTATCCCCCTACCCCTGTTGCGGATAGCAGCAGAAGCGCTGCGAAAACGAGGAGCTGAACAGCACGGCGAAGCATGGCGGCTGGGCGCAATGATGTGGGGTGCGTCGCGGTGCCTGTCGCGAACGGGGCCCGTTCGCTTCAGGACGGGATTGGGCATCCGCTCAAGATGACAAGGCGGGAGGTTATGCCTCCTCAGCGTCGGGGTCGAGATCGCTCAGGTCTACGTTTTCGTCGATGAGGTGCGCCAGCAGCTCGGGGTGTTCGTCGGCCAGGCGATCGACCAGAGGCAGGAAGCGCTGCACGGCGTCGTTGTCGTGGACGTTGTTGTAGTGGAGGCGCAGCTGATTTTCTGCTTCGTCGAGCGGATCGACGGGCAGTTCGGCGCGCTTCATTTCGATGCCATATGCTTTGGCCATGCGAATGAGCTCGAACTCATCTTCGTGCGTAGCCAGAATGATGGTAGTGCCGGTTTTGCCCGCGCGGGCGGTGCGTCCGGAGCGGTGGATGAGGTACTCGCGGTCTTGCGGTACGTCGTAGATAAACACGTGACTGAGTGCCGATACGTCGATGCCGCGCGCGGCTACGTCGGTAGCTACGAGCATGCGAAGCTCGCCGCTGCGGAGGCGGTCGATAGCCTCTTCGCGCTTGCGCTGCGACAGGTCGCCCGACATTTCGTCGATGCTGTAGCCGGCGTTGCCCAAGAACTTGCGCAGGTACGTAACCTCGCGCTTGGTGTTGGCAAAGATGAGAGCGGACTCGGGCTCCTCCATCTCGATCAGCTGGCGCAGCGCGCGGTCTTTTTCCATCGGCGCCACAAGGTAGTAGCGATACGCGATCTCGTCGACGCTCATGTGGCCCGAGCTAAGCGACAGGAAGTCGGGATCACTCAGGAACTCGCGCGCTACCGAGCGCACCTTGGGCGGCATGGTGGCGCTGAACATGCATGACTGACGATCGCGACTGAGATAGTCGCGAATCTCCTTCATATCCGGGTAGAAGCCCATCGAGAGCATCTCGTCGGCCTCATCCAGAATGAAGAGCCGCACCGTTTTCGCCTTGAAGTTCTTCCGCTTCAGGTGGTCGAGGATACGCCCGGGCGTGCCAATAATGACTTGCGCGCCGCCCTTTAACGCTTTGATCTGCGGACCGTAGCCCACGCCGCCGTAGATGAGTGCGGCTTCGAGATCGTTCGTCTCGGGCGTGGCAATTTTCATGCGCTCGAACTCCTCGTGCACCTGACGCGCCAGCTCGCGCGTGGGTGTAAGAATGAGTGCTTGCGCCTCTTTCTTTGAGGAGTCGAGGCGGTCGAAGAGGGGAAGCAGAAATGCCCCCGTCTTCCCTGATCCGGTGCGCGACTGCACAATAAGGTCGCGTCCGGCAATGAGATACGGAAGCGCTCTGCGCTGCACCTCCATGAGGTCGTCCCACCCGGCTGCACGCATGGCCTGCTCCACCTGGTCGGGCAATTCAGGCGCGGTAATCTCGTTGAGGGGGTTTTCAGGCTCCTGCAGCTCCCCGACCTCCTCCTGTCGTTTTTGGCGCTGTCCTTTAGAAGTCAGGTCGATGACATTAGTGAACGAGGCGCTGGACGAATCCGCCATTATACAGCCAGGGATGATATCAGCAAAACGAAAAAGACAGCTGGGTGTGCTGTTGGGTGCAGTACGTAAGCATACGCGTAAACGATCCACACCGAGCCGCCGGGTTGAGCCGCGTTGGGGGGATGTTCAAACCCTGTCACATCCCCCCGGCTGCGCGGCCTCCAAAGGGGATTACATAGCCAGGCCACCATCAACCTTGAGCACCTGACCAGTGATGTACGACGCAGCGGGCGACGCCAAGAACAGCACCGCCTGCGCAATGTCGTCTGGATCCGCCGGGCGGCCCAGCGGCACCGCATCGAGCATAGCCTGGCGGGCATCGTCGTTCATGGCGTCGGTCATGTCGGTGGCTACGTAGCCAGGGGCCACCACGTTGGCGCGAACGCCGCGTCCACTCAGCTCCTTGGCAAAGCTCTTCGTGAAGCCGATGATACCGGCTTTCGAGGCGGCGTAGTTGGTCTGACCGGCGTTACCCATCACGCCTACGACCGACGAGATGTTGATGACCGCCCCGCTGCGCTGCCGCATAAACGGACGGTAGGCCGCCTTGCAGAAGTTGAACACGCCTTTCAGATTGGTGTCGAGCACCGCGTCCCAGTCGTCGGCATCCAGGCGCAGCATGAGCCCGTCGCGCGTGATGCCCGCGTTGTTCACGAGCACATCGAGGCGCCCCCACGCGTCGGTTACCGCCGACACGGCGTCTTCAGCCGCCTCGGGCTTGGCCACATCACCCTGGATGGCGATGGCTTCGACATCGCGCGTGCTCAGCTCGGCGACGATCTCGTCAGCCGTTTCTGCCGAGGAGCGATACGTAAAGGCCACACGGGCCCCCGCATCCGCAAACGCTTCGACGATGGCGCGGCCAATGCCTCGGGTGCCGCCGGTTACAAGAACAGTGGTGTCGGTCAGGTCAAAATCCATACAGTGGGTTTCGTGCTACGTGATTATAAAGTAGGAGGATACGAAGTGGAATCGCTACGCCGAAGCAGCGATCTCATCTAAGAAGGTGGCGCAGTCGTCGGCAGTATCTACGCCTTTTCGTTCGGCATCGCGGCCCAGCGTGCGTTTCACCAAGCCTTGCAGCACCGAGCCCGCGCCAATCTCGACGAACCGGGTCGCGCCATCGGCATCCATGGCGCGCAGAAGCTGCGCCCACCGCACCGGCGACTGCAACTGGTCGAGCAGTCGCTGGCGGATTTCGTCGGGGTCGGCGGTCGGCTTTGCGGTTACGTTCAGGTAGACCGGGCACTCCGGTTTGCTGATTGTGACGGCCTCCAGTGCGCTGGCAAGGCCCTCGCGGGCGTAGTCCATCAAGGGCGAATGGAAGGCGCCGCTCACCGATAGCGGGATGGTGCGGGCATCGAGCCGCTCGGTGGCCCGTTCGACGGCCTCCACATCCCCCGAAATAACAATCTGGCCGGGCGCGTTGAAGTTAGCGGGCTGCACTACGCCTTCGCCGGCGTCGGTGGCTGCGGTGCACGCCGCTTCTACGTCTTCATCGTCTCCCCCAAGTACGGCGGCCATGGTGCCTGGACGCCGCTTTCCGGCTTCGGCCATCAGTTCGCCGCGGCGGCGTACCAGGCGCAGTCCATCGTCGAACGAAAGCGCGCCCGCAGCCGCCAGTGCGCTGTACTCACCCAGGCTGTGCCCGGCCACCATCGAGGGCGCGGCGCCGTGCGCACCAAGCACCGCCATTGCGGCCAGGCTGTGGGTGTAGAGGGCGGGCTGCGTCACCTCGGTGGCGGTGAGGGCCGCTTTGGGATCGTCGACATCGGCGGTGCCAAACATGAGGGCGCGCAGGTCGAAGCCCAGCACCTCGTTAGCAGTGTCAATGCGCGCGGCGGCTTCGTCGTAAGCATCGTAGAGCGACTGCCCCATGCCCACGTACTGAGCGCCTTGTCCAGGAAAGAGATAGGCGGTTGCGGCCATAGCCAATATGGTGGTCAGTGGTTGAAGTGTGCGATTAGTCGGTGTATTCGGAGCCGTCATAGGCCCAGGTCAGGTACGACGCGCCCCACGTGAGTCCGCCGCCAAAGGTAGTCAGCACCAGGTTGTGGCCGGGGCGCAGCTCGTGCTGCCAGTCGTAGAGGCAGAGCGGCACAGTGGCAGCGGTGGTGTTGCCGTACCGATCGATGTTCATCATCACCTTGTCGGAGGAGAGCCCCATGCGGTTGGCCGTCGCATCGATGATACGCTGGTTCGCCTGATGCGGCACGAGGTAGTCCACATCGCTGCCGGAGAGGTCGTTGCGCTCCATGATGTCGGTACAGACGTCGGACATGCCCGTGACGGCATGACGAAAAACAGGACGTCCGTCTTGCTTAAGATAGTGGTCGCCTGCATCGACCGTTTCATGGGAAGCAGGGCGCCGGCTGCCTCCGGCGGGCAGCTTAAGCAGATCGGCGTGGGCGCCATCGGCGTGGTGCACCGTGTCTTGAAGGCCGTAGGTATCGCTGGGCTCCAGCAGCACGGCCCCAGCAGCGTCGCCAAACAGGATGCACGTGCTGCGGTCGGTATAGTCGGTGATGGAGCTCATGGTGTCGGCTCCAATGACAAGCACGCGCTCGGCGCGCCCGCTCTCGATGAAGCTGGCGCCATTGGTCAATGCAAACAGAAACCCGCTACAGGCTGCCGACAGGTCGAATCCCCAGGCCGAACGGGCTCCAATCTGATCTTGCACCAGGCACGCCGTCGCCGGAAAGAGCATGTCGGGCGTTACCGTGGCTACAATGATGAGGTCGATCGTGGCCGGGTCAATGTCGTGCGTGTCGATAAGCTCTTGGGCCGCCTGCGTAGCCATGTAGGCGGTGGCTTTGCCATCGTCGTCGAGGATACGACGCTCTTTGATACCGGTGCGCGACTGAATCCACTCGTCCGACGTTTCAACCATCTGCTCCAGGTCGGGATTGGTGAGGCGGCGCTCGGGGAGGAAGTGGCCCACCGCAGTGATGGCTGCCTGCGGTTGCGTCGAAGAAAATGTAGACATACGGAGCGGAGCCGAAAACGAGAGTTTAGCGGAATCGGGTAGGCTACGGTGCGCCGGAGACTTCGTTCGCCCACCGCAGGCATAGGGGCCAAGCACGGGCTACAGGGATCTGCAGCCGTCTCGTACTACTCAGCAGCGAAAGCGTCTTCAAGCACGGGTACGAGGTTGCGTGTGGCAAGGTCGGCCACAGAGTGAATGCCCTGCTCAACGGCCCGTGCCGACGAGCGCCCGTGCCCAATGAATACCGACCCGTTTACGCCAATGAGCGGCGCGCCCCCACGGTTTTCGTGGTCAAACCCCTTCTGCACGTTCCCCAGCACCCCAGCGACCAGTTGCTGTTCTTCTTTGGAGAGCTGTTGGCGCTTCATCTCTTGTTTGGTCATGGTGGAGAGCACCGTGGTCATTGACTCGCCAAATTTGAGTAGCACATTCCCCATGAATCCATCGCAGATGAGCACATCGGCGGCATAACCCAAGAGATCGCCGCCTTCCACGTTGCCGATAAAGTTGATCCCGTCATCGTTATCGAGCAGCGGGTAAGCTGCTTTCACCTGCTCATTGCCCTTCCCTGCTTCTTCTCCAATGTTAATGAGGGCAACCGAAGGCTCCTCGATCTGCATAACATGGCGCGCGTAGATCGTGCCCATGCGGGCAAATTGATGTAAGTGCGCTGGTTTGCAGTCCACATTGGTCCCAATGTCGATGACAACCGAGAAATCGCCCTGTACGGTTGGGAAGAACCCGACGATAGAGGGTCGCTCCAACCCTGAGATTCGTCCCAAGATAAACATGGAAGCGGCCATAACAGCCCCCGTATTGCCCGCACTAATAAACGCATCGGCCTGGCCGGTACGATGCGCCTGCAGCCCCAGGTGCACCGACGACTGCCGTTTGGTTTTGACGGCAGCGGCTGGCGCATCTTCCATGGCGATGACATCCGGGGCATGGTGCACCGACAGGGGGGTACCGGCAGGCACGTCGTGCGCCTGCAATGCTGCTTGCACCCGTGCTTCAGGGCCGTACAGCGTGAGTTGGAGATCGGACTCGGGGCGCTGCAGCGCACGCAGGGCCCCTTCGACGACAGCATCGGGAGCGTGGTCCCCTCCCATAGCATCAACGGCAACGTGGGTAGGCATGTACAACCGGCGGGTTTGTCAGGAGGCTCGCGACAAAATGTAGGGGAGCACGCGGGTAAGGTCTGACACAGACGCCTGCCCCCGCTTGCACTTCGGTGCTTCCCTTCTCAACATAAGCGGTTTTATGTGAGCAGCCTTAAGTAAACAGCCTGCACATTAAAATGCACGTTTTGCCCTTCACCATTCACGGTAAAGCACAAAACGTGCATCAGAAAGGGGGATGTACAGCAGACGTACAACAGCACATTCCGGGGAAGCCAGCGCACTGAACATGCTGGGCAGTAGGACCAACCTGCACACGACCCACGCTATACAGGACTACCCGAGCAGCTCTTCGGTCGGTTCAATGACCTGCCGCCCACGGTAGTGTCCGCAAAACTTACAGGCCCGGTGCATCACTTTGGGGTTCCCGCAGTTGTTGCACTCCATCAATTGTGGAGCCTTCAAACTGTTATAGTAGCGGGAGCGGCGCTTGCGCGAGCGCGATTTAGAGTGGCGGCGCTTTGGGACAGCCATGACGTCAGCGTACGGTAATGGGTTTGTAGGTGCGAATGTGCCAATGCAAGCGTCCACAGCGGATCAGGCAATGGCCTGGGCTATGCTGTAAGCAAAGCAATGCAGCAGGTCTGCATAGCAACGCTTGCACTATCTCTGAACTAATTGGGGGCGCGGGCTGCAGATTCCATGCCATCGTGCATTTTGCCCAGAATTAGCATTGCAGTTAGTCGATTAACTGCCATGCCACGCAGCGTAGCCGTTTATGCGTCGCCGTTCTTGAGCTTTTTCAGCTTCTCCCAGCGCGGATCGATGTCATCGTTGGCTTCTGGCGGCGCCGTCGCCTCGTCTTCGAAATCACCAAACTGCATGGGGATGTCTTCGTCTTCGGCCCCCGGTGCCACAACCCGCTGTGGAATGGACAGCTTGAGCGTGTCGTGCACAATATCGGTAATTTCGACCTCCGTATCGGTCGGGTGCATGGGACGCACTTCGTCGTAGGCATCATCGTCTTCGCCGACCAGATGTTCGGGACCAAAAAGCACAACGTAGGTGCCTTCCACATCGCCCCAGAACGTGCGCAACGTACGGTCGCAGGTGAGATGCGCCTGTGCAGTCATCGTCATGGTGGCCAGAATGCGGTCGCGCTGGCACTGCAACTGCATATGCACCTGAATGCCGCGGAACGTGTCCGGCTCCAGGTCTACTGCATCTGGATCAGGATCCAGCGTAGCCTCGTGCACGCCAGAGCGAAACGGGGTGATGTCAAGCGTAAGCATGCAAAGTGCGATGCCGGCGAGAAGGTATACGCAAGGAGTGTAACTGTGGGAGCCTGTGGTATCTTTCCTAAAAGTGCGATGTTCCTCTGCTACCCTCCGTCCTGATTGATCTGCAGATACGTGTTGATCCGATCACAATCACCTGACTCCAGCCAGCATGCGCTGTGCGCTCATTGCCCCCAATTGCACACACAAGGATGCCAAGCGGCAACAGGCTTTGCACATTTTGTGCTTGATGTTACTGCGTGCAGTCGTTATAATCTGAATTCCGTATTGTCTACAGAGAGCAGCCCATTCGGCACGATAAACAACGCATGCCGTCTCGTGTCCTGCTCTTCTCTTTGTGCGTTACGTACATACACAGGGCAGGTGCCGTTGGCACACGATGCAGCCATTTCGTGTGCTGCCACATATAGACATGAAACATGCCCAAGGTGGCACGCATTGCCTTCTGCGCTTCTGTCGGCAGGATTGCCTCCTGCTGTACCGATGCACGTGTATGAATGCACACCTTGACCTCCAATGCGAACCATTGGAGCAACACTTTGGTGCCTCTCCCCGATATCCCATGGCATCGCTGTGGAGACTGGAGAGCACAACGCGTGCATGCATTGCGACTTTTTCCCGACAGTCTCGTTTAGCGCAGACTCATCGCTAACACAGGGCCTTGGCCCCGAACTGCTTTCGCGTTGGTGCAGTCTAACTCCTCGCCCGCGCGCGATGTGCATAGAATGTGGATAACTTGTGCATCACACAAAGTCGCGGGGTGCATAACGCTGGTTTTCCACATGCTTAGAATGTACTGATACGTCATTCGTCCACATATTTTCCGCAAGTCTTTGCAAATCAAAGTCTTGGGAAATGTTGATAACATGTGGAAAAAATGTGGATAACTTGCAGTTCTCGCAAAGGCGTTGCGGCAGAGCCTGGCGAACGCGGTAAAAAATGTGGATAACTTGGTGGAGATGCGTTCGTACGCAGTTCGCCTTTTGCGCCTGCCGTCGTGGTCATGCCAAACCGATGCATACGCCCTGCCACGCGCATCCCCCTTTTACTTGGCTCGTTGCATCGGTGCGAGCCGCTAATCACACCACTGGGTATGGAGCGATCTGCAGAAGACGTTTGGGAGGCCTGCCTCGACCACATCCGGGAGCATGTCAACCGGCAAAGCTTTAAGACGTGGTTTGAGCCCCTCTCAGCCCAGTCGATTGAAGAAGAGGAGAACCTGTGCAAGCTCACTATTCAGCTCCCCAGTCGATTCTACTACGAGTGGCTGGAAGAACACTACTATTCGCTTCTCCGCAAAACGGTGACGCAGGTCCTCGGTGAAGATGGGCGTCTGTTCTACGACATTGTTGTCGAGCCCGATGCCTCTAAAGGAGCCGCCTCCTCAACCAGCGCAGCGCCTAATGGAGGCGATGGTGCAGAGGCTGCCCCCAATGCCGGCGCCGTTGGTACTGCCTCCTCAACACCCCAGCAAGGAAGCAACGCCTCGACAGGTCCAGCCAACTTTTCGGGGCAAAATGTGTCCTCCGAGTCCAGCCCCGACGAGGATGACGACACGGTCCGCAACCCGTTTGCGATTCCGGGGATTCAGAAGGCCACAATAGACAGCCAGCTCAACAGCAACTATACGTTCGACCGCTTCATTCAGGGCGACTGCAACCGCTTGGCGCGTAGTGCCTCTTGGGCCATTGCTCAGGAGCCCGGGGGCACCAGCTTCAATCCGTTCTTGGTGTACGGGGGCGTCGGTCTGGGCAAAACACACCTCATTCAATCCATTGGCAACCAGGCCAAAGAGACCGGCACCGCAGATACCGTGCTATACGTATCGAGCGAGCGGTTTACCACCGAGTTCGTGCAGTCGATTCAGCGCAACCGGATCAGCGAGTTCTCGATGTTCTACCGCCAGATCGACCTGCTCATCGTTGACGATGTGCAGTTCTTCAGCGGTAAGGAGAAGACCCAAGAGGAGTTCTTCCACATCTTCAACGCGCTGCATCAGAGCGGCAAACAGATTGTGCTTTCCGCTGATCGTCCACCACGCGAAATCGATGGCATCGAGGAACGCCTGCTGTCGCGGTTTCAGTGGGGCCTTTCAGCGGATGTGCAGGCCCCCGGCCTTGAAACACGAATTGCCATCTTACAGCGTAAAGCCGAAGACGACCAGATTGACCTCGACCAAGAGGTCATCGAGTTTATTGCGCACAATATCAAAAGCAACATCCGTGAACTCGAAGGCGCGCTCATCCGGCTGCTGGCCCATGCCAGCCTACACCAGCGCGACCTGGACCTCGACCTTGCCAAGGAGGTCTTGCGCGACCTCATGCAAGACGTGCAGGTAAATCTCACCATCGAAGAGATTCAGCGCATTGTGTGCGAGTACTTCGACATCAACGAGGATCTCATTCGCGCAAAAACCCGCAAGCGCGAGGTGGTGCGAGCCCGTCAGATCGCCATGTACTTCTGCAAGGAGATGACGCAGCACTCACTCAAAACCATTGGGCTGCACTTTGGCGGACGCGACCACTCCACGGTTATCCACGCTGTAAAAACAGTGGAAGACCAGGTCGATACCGATACGCAGTTTCGGGATGCGGTCGATCAAATCGGGCGCAAAATCGAACTCCGATCCCGGTAGCTTCATGTGCTGACGTAGCGCAGCCTTGTGCTCCTACAAAAGCACGTGCGCAACTCCTTGACTACCTACGCCTCCGTGATAAATCTGCACTGATATTGCGTCTTAGCGAACGGATCTGTTCGCCCCCCCTACGGTATACATTGTTCCGAATCTTCTGCGATCTCACGCCGACGTCGCCATGAAATTTTCTGCCTCCAGCGCCGATCTTTTGGACGCCCTCAACACCGTAAAGGGGGCTGTGCCATCCAAAAGCACGTTGCCCATCTTAGAATGCATCTTGTTTGAGCAGAGCGATGACGGCAGTGCACTGCTGCTAAGCGCCACCGATCTGGAGATTTCGATTGTGCGGCGCGTGCCCGTGCAGTTCGCCACCAACGGTACCAGCACGCCCACACGGATTGCTGTGCCCGCGAAGCGCCTTATCGACACGCTACGCGCCCTGCCCGACTTGCCCATCTCGTTCACCGCCGACGGTGACTTTGAGATTCAGCTCGAAACCGATCAGGGTCACTACAAAATGGTGGGCCACGATGGCGACGATTTCCCCGACCTCCCCGAAGTAGATGCGGCGCATACGCTCTCGGCAGAGGGCGCGCTCGTACGCGACGCGATCGACAAAACCAGCTTTGCCGTTAGCAAAGACGCGCTCCGCCCAGCTATGATGGGCATCTACTTTCAGCTGGATGCCGAAAACAGTCGCATTGTCGCCACCGATGGGCACCGGCTCGTAAAGCTCGACCGCCCCGCGCTGCAGACCGATGGCGACGACGTCTCCTTCATCGTTCCCGAGAAGGCGACCAAGCTCGTCAGCCGCATTCTTGACGACGATGCGCTCTGCACCATCGGGGTGAGCGACGGACACGTCAGCTTCACGATTGACGAGGCGCGCATCATCGCCCGGCTCATCGATGAGACCTACCCGAACTATAACGCGGTCATCCCCGACGAGAACGACCGCCAGCTGGTTGTGAACCGCGAGGCACTGCTCAGCGCCGTGAAGCGCGTTGGACTCTACTCCAGCAGCATGACCAATCAGATTCGCCTGGCGCTCTCTGAGTCTGAAATGACGGTATCCGCAGAAGACATTGAGCGTTCCAGCGAGGCCAAAGAGGTGATTCGCTGCGAATACGACAGCGAAGCCATGGAAATTGGGTTCAACTCGGAGTACCTCACTGAGGTGCTTGGCAATGTGGACACCGAAGAGGTGCTCTTTCGCCTAAGCTCACCAAACCGCGCCGGCATTGTTGTCCCCAACAATACCGACGACCCCGACATCTTGATGCTGATCATGCCCGTCATGCTGAACACCTACGCCTAAACATTCGGGCTGGGGCCCCGCTACACTCCCCGAATGCGGACCGACCACTACCATCTGTTAAACCCAGCGCACCTTGACTGGAGGCGCTGGGTTTTCTTTTTGCAGTTCAACGCTACGTGATGAAGGACATATGCCAGTAGATAGGGACTGAGAGCGCCACTTGGCACAGACGTCTCTGGGGCAGGCCGAACGGAGGACCGTTCGTCTTAAGAAAGGTTTGATCAGGAGAGTGATTACTTAGAACCTGTTTGGGTTTTGGTTTGACGGCGAGAGCGAGGGACGCTGAGGCGAAAATTGGACCCCAATCGAGGTTCGTAGCCGGGGCTACGGGCCGAGATTAGGGGCAATTTGCAGCCCAGCGAAGCCGCTCGGAGCCCAAAATAAGAAATCAAAACAGGTTCTTAACGCCTATCCACCACTTTTTCGAATCACAGCGAGTGGCTACAGCTGTGCGCCCTCTGGAAGCGCAGAGGGAGCCTCCATCGGATAATGACGCTGCAGTGATTCAAGCATACGTGTTGCTTCGTTGATGCGCCGTCCTTCTCCCATCACCACGCGCTTGAGCGCTTGCCGGGCGGGCTCAATTTCTGACTGTGCCAGGTGCGTCTTGGCAAGAAAGAATGATGCTTCCAGTTGTAAGAAAGAACCGGCTTCTTCATTATCTACAACTTCCGTAAGGAGGTCCTGCGCTTCCTGCACCTCGGCGTCGTTGAACCGTGGGAAGAGCCCAAGTGGCGCGCTATGAGCTGCCTGTAGCACTTCAAGGGCCTGCAAGAAGCGTTCGTCATTGCTACGCGGTGCAGCAGTTACACCACGCGTGCGCACCTGGTATCCTTCGACTTCCATCTCATCGGGGTCGAGCACCGCCATGCGCTCAGCGGGCGCCTGTGTGGCGATACTTATGCCGAGCAGACCACCGTACACGACAAGGAGCAGAGCAGCCGTCATTGCTGCATATCGCATGCCAAGCCACACCTGCTCAGATACGCGGCGCGGCGACTCAGTGTGGGCGCTTCGTGATGCCGCCCCACGATCGGCATGCAAAGATGATGATGTCGTAGTCGCGTTCTTTCGCCTGTTTTCCTCGGGCCCGTTCTCGATAGGCACGCCCGCAGACGACAGGGTACCGTTCTCGTTTCCGAGTTCAGTGTTGTCGCGAACGGGCACCGTCTCCAGATCAATGCCGGTTACCGCTTGCAGATGGCCCGTCACATCGAACGCATCGTCGAGCTCTTTTGCGCGGTCTATCATCGGCTCTACTCGACGCTGCAAGTCCGTATCGTGGGCAAGGCGTGCTTCCACATCTTCAAAAAACGGCTGTAGTGCCTCACGATCCGATGCCTGTGCCGAACGGGCTCGGTCAATGGCATACAGCGCGAGTAGAGGCGCTGGCATAGTCTCGTCCGTGTCTGAGACGTTAGGAAGACGTACGCGGCGCAGCTCCGTCTCTAACTGCTTAACCTCGGCGAGTAACGCCTCGTACTCAGGACGCTCGGCTACGCGTTTCTCCACGGCACGTTGCTCTGCATCCGAAAGGTCTACATACCGAAAAATATCGTGCTCAAGCGTGTTCATGATTGCTCAGCCAAACTGACCGTTTGTGCGTGGAAGTCGAGGTACCGCACTCAGTGCTCGCTTTCGTCTGCTCATCGCTTTGGATGCTTTTGTTCTGGGGCCGATAGGTGTTACTGTGGATAACTCTCTGCTGGATACTAATGGGGCCCAATGGTGCAGGGACTGTAGGTTGATTGCATATGGTAGCACCGCAGGCTGCACCAATGAAATAGTCCGAAAAGGTCATGCCTGAAATGGCAGGCCCTCTCCTACTTTTGCATCGCTCCCATTTCGTAATTGCGGAAGCGACAAACGTCTACCGTAATACCCTTTGTTATGATACGCATTATCAATTACTCATTTTACTCGCTGCCCCCCATCGTTAAAATTGGAGCGCCCGGCACCGTCATAAATGCGAAATCAAATTACTTATACATGGCGCTGGTCTTTACCTTACTGTTGCGCGCTGAGATATTACGTCTGAAAGCGCACCTGAAGGTCACAACTCACCAAAAAACATAACGTCTGCCTCTACAAGACACACATTCTTTACGATAGACCTTACTGAATACAAAAAACTACTTTTCTTACGCATGTGGCTCTGGAATCACCTTCTGTGGCAGGCGGGCGTGTTCGACTTTTTGTGCAAGCCCCCTACGGCTCTTCCAGCACGGCCTGGAGGCGCGTGTCTTCCCGAAGTGCTTTGAGCGCACGCGACTTGTATGTGCGCACCACAGGCACATCTTTGTCGATGCGGTCTGCGATTTCCTTAAACGTACATTCTTCAAAGTAATAGAGTTCAGCCACGCGGCGCAGGTATGGAGGTAGACGCCGAATTGCCGCCTGCAACTGCGTGCGCATTAGTCCCACATTTGCATCAATCTCCTCAACGGCGCCAGCTTGTTTCAACGTAGGCGGCTGCGGCTCATGAATCGCTGGGTTGGCTGGGCGAGCGTGGTGGGCGTGGGGCTGCTGGTGCTCTACAGCGCT
>CAZBTM010000048.1:13739-14406 GCA_964494425.1 uncultured Rhodothermales bacterium
CGGCTGCGGCTCATGAATCGACGTGGTTTCTACACGATGTCGATTCACGTAATTGATAAACGTGTTCTTGGCGACAACGCTCACCCAGTGCGCATACTTGTCGGGATTCCGAATGCTACTGCGCCCGTCTTGCACTTTCTCGTAAACTGTTGAGACGAGCTCTTCCATATCTGACATCTGGCGAATGCTACCCCCCGCGTATTTTGCAGCCATGTAGCGATATATGTACCCATAGGTCCACAACTCAATGTGTTGCCTTTCGCACCGCGTTGGTGTTTCGCCACATGATGCATATAGCTCGTTAACGGCATCTGCATCATCAATGGCGAATGGCAGCCGCTCGGTGATCAGCTGTAGATTGGTTCGGTCAAGCATTCCGCTGATAGGCCGTCTTAAGAGAAACCCTACGTGGAGGCGCCCAGCGTACAAAAAGAGCAACGGACAACGTATCAAAAGGTTGATCCGTTGTCCATCGTTGTCCCCAGACCGCAACACCACATTCTGCGGCGCACCATCTGGCGGAGTAGAAACGCGCTTCCCCGCTTGCATAAGATTGTTTAAGGCCTTGGTGTTACGCGCTATAGTGGGAAACGCAGAAGGTGCCAATGTTCGGATGCGTTCTCCGGGCGCCTGGTTCGGTTGCGCGCGTACGGCTTCAGCTCCCTGT
>CAZBTM010000048.1:14417-16007 GCA_964494425.1 uncultured Rhodothermales bacterium
AGTCCGCAAGCCGTTCTTTTTCCATTCGCCCACCTTCCATTCCCTCTCCACTTCATCTACTTAACGCGATTTTACCCCATAGTGCGATTGGCCCACCCACCGGGACGGGAACACAACGCATCCCCAAATAATATAGAATGGCACCTTTGCGCGGGGACACCCCGCAACGGTTGGGCAAGTCCCACACGGCCAGCTCCCTCTGAACTCCGTCAGGGCCGGAAGGCAGCAGCGGTAGGAGGTCGCAGCGGCGCGATGTGGGTCGCTTGCCCATTTTTTTGTTGGCCCCTTCTTGTTCAGCCGCTTCTCGATCTCTGCTGAACACCGTCCCCATCTCCTGCACACAGGGATTCCTGCACGCGCACTCATTTTCGCAGCACTTGTGCGAACCCGTATGTGGCCCTTTCGTTTAAGTAGTGGTTGTGTACCGTTTTCCCTTTGTGTCTCCCCCCTTTTATGCTCTCTACGTTGCTCGTTGGATTGCCCTCATTCCTGCTCGCTGGTGGCAGCACCGATAGCAGCGGCGGCATCTTTGGACTGCTGCTGCCGTTTGTGCTTATCTTCGGCGTATTCTACTTCTTCATCTATCGCCCGCAGCAAAAACGCGAGCAGGAGCACAACGCAATGGTCGACGACCTCCAGAAAGGCGACCAGATCGTGACCATCGGCGGGATTCATGGCACCGTACGTCGCGTTGATGACGACAGCGTCTTGGCTCAGGTGGATAGCAACGGCGTCAAGCTGCGCATCGACAAGCAAGCCATCTCCAGCGTAGGCGGCAAAGACAGCGAGTAGCGTTCTCGGATGCAGAAGCGCTGCCCTGCTGCCCATTCAGTTGCAGTATTGCAGCTTGGTTGCACCGCTCCTGAACAGCCTACTCCTCCCTCTCGTTGTCTTTATCTACCGTTTCCTCACGCATACCCGTAGCCATGGCTTCGCCCTCTGCCTCTAACCCGCATGCCTCCGACTTCGACACCATCGAAACCGCCCTGGCTGCCTTGCAGCGCGGTGAACTCATCATCGTGGTCGACGACGAGGACCGCGAGAACGAGGGCGACTTTATCGGCGTGGCCAGCGAGATTACGCCTGAGCAGATCAACTTCATGGCCACGCGGGGGCGCGGACTCATCTGCACCGCCATCACGCCCGAGCGCGCCGGGGACTTGGACCTGAACCTTATGGTGGAGTCCAACTCCGAAATCCACCACACGTCGTTCACCGTCTCGGTCGATTACAAAGAAGGCACCACCACCGGCATCTCGGCAAGCGACCGGGCCATCACGATTCGTGCGTTGTCTAACGACGAGGAGCCGGCCCACGCCTTTGCGCGTCCGGGGCACGTCTTTCCGCTCATTGCACGCACTGGCGGGGTGCTACGCCGCGCGGGGCACACCGAAGCCGCTGTCGACCTGGCCCGCCTGGCCGGGCATCCGCCCTGCGGCGCACTCGTCGAGATCATGAACGAAGACGGCACCATGGCGCGCGTGCCCCAGCTTCTGCCGCTGGCCGAGGAACTGGACATGCCCATTATCACAATCCAGGACCTGATTGCCTACCGCATGCAGCACGAGCGGCTGGTGGAGCGCGTCGGCG
>CAZBTM010000049.1:0-2661 GCA_964494425.1 uncultured Rhodothermales bacterium
GACCAGCCGAACATCGCCACAAAGTGGGCGGCGGCAAACGCAAGTACGATGTAGACGCCCAGATCCGACATCGTCTCCGACATCATATCAGTTACGTCTTTGTCTTTCGTGATCTGCTTGGTCACGATGCCGTAGACCAGTCCGGGGACGAAGAAGATGACCACCATGAGTCCCACGATGGCCTCGTAGGCCGGCTCGAAGCCGCCCTCGGGACCGCGCAGGGCCCCGTTTTCAGGAATGACGAGGAGCGAGGCAGCCGCAACGATAGCCAGCATGGACAGGGCGCCCCAGCGCAGCCCTTTCTTTTCAAGGGCCGACGACTCCTCCGACGTGTCCATGTCGTCTTCAAGGTTCTCTGGCGGCTCGTAGTCGCCCAGGTAGGGCTCCACGACGTAATCGGTGACGATCCAGCCCGCGATGACGAACACAGGGACCAGTGCGACAATGAAATAGTAGTTCGCAAGAGCCGTGACTGCATAGTCGGGAGCCATAATCTGCGCGGCAGGCTCGGTAAAGGAAGCCAGCAGCACATCGAGCGCCGACGGCAGCAGATTCGCGCTAAACCCGGCAGAGACCCCAGCAAAAGCGGCAGCAAGTCCGGCCAGCGGGTGCCGTCCTGCGCCATAGAAAAGCAGTGCCCCCAGCGGAATGACGACAACGTAGCCCGCATCAACCGCCATGTTGGACATGATGCCGGTGAACACGATGGCCATGGTGAGCAGCGCGTTGGGCACGGCCCGCATGAACGACCCGAGCGCTGCCCCGATGAATCCAGACTTATCAGCGACGCCAATGCCGAGCATCACGACGAGTACCAGACCAAGCGGGGGGAAGTCGGCAAACGTATCCGCCATATCGGTAAAGAGCCGCTGGATATTTTCGCCTGAGAAGAGGCTCTCGACCGCGATCATCTCGCCGGTGCGCGGGTGTTCTACGCTAACGCCCAATGCGCTCACAATGAGCGATATGAGCATCGTAAGCCCGATAAAGATAAAGAAGAGCGTAACGGGCTCGGGGAGCGCATTTCCTGTTCGTTCGACTGCCGCGAGTAACCGACTTGATAAGCTACGATCAGAGGCTGGTGTATCGGTCTCGGTATCAACAGAGGAAGCATCGTCAGCCATGTAGGAGCGTAGGGGTTAGTGCAAAAGTGAACAGAGGCAGGCCAGTGCGACCATGCGGTACAACCTACGAATCAGACAGGAAAATTACACACAGGACGCTGAATTGGCGTTTGTGCAGCCCCGTCGTTTCCTCATAAGCTCCCCAAAAAACCAAAAGCGCTCTCACAGTACGTGACAGCGCTTTTCGTGTGCGATGCTATCGCGGGCGATGTGTGGCCAGCTGCTCCGAGAATGTGCCGTCTGCCGCGCGCTTCGTGCGCAAGCACGCAGCAGCCTTTATGCTCTCGGATACAATGCGTTAGAAGAGTGCACGAATCTCTTCAAACTTGTCGCGTTCAAACGATAGGCTGTACTTCTCCGGCTCCTCTTCGTTACCAACCGCCGTGAGCGGTTCGATGTTGGACTCATGAACCTTTGTGATGAACTCCTGCGGATCGCACCCCAGTTCAGCGGCGAAATCGGCAGCCGTGGCTGCGTAGATACCACCGTAGGTCTTGATATCGCCCGAGGAGAAGTTGTCTTCACCTTTTGGTTTAAAGCTTACGCCCCGCATGTGTGCTGTTGCTGTAATGAACGCATAATTACGAACTATCTCACTCTATGCACGCTTGAGAGTTTCTCCGTTATGTGCAATGTTGCAGGTCACACACGTTTATCGGGGTGGATGCACCGCCTTGTCAGCGTAGCAAAACGTAGCATCCATTTGAACGCGTGCAACCGTTCCACCATTCACCCGGTTGATGCAAACAGATAGCTTTTATACCTTCATCTTGGCCTCTTCACGGCAGATCAAGACCGATGGCATCTTCCAGAAAACCGACTTCCGATATGGTAACGAGCATCGCCGCGCAGCTTATGATCTTGTATGATCATGCCATGAATGAAAAGAATACTGAAGCTGCTGAGGCCTATGCGCTGGCGCTGAACTTGCTTCGGCGTGAGACAAAAGGCATCAAGATCTCGTTTGATGGCCCGCCGCCCACGTTGCGCCGCATTCCGCAGGCGTACTTCCCAGAAGACTTGGTCGACCGGCTGCCTCCCAAGCACCGTCCTGAGCAAACAGAGTAACCCAGCGCAGGCATACGGTCGCGTTGGTGCCCCTGCCCAGGTACGTCCTAAAGAGCGCGCAACGCAAAACGCCCCAGCCTGCATTGAGCAGACTGGGGCGTGCCGAATCTTGGGGCGTTCAGTTCATCCCGTTGCGGGCGTGGTTTTAACGTACACAATGCATCAGGACGCAGGCTTTTGGAGGGCCGTCACGTACAGCGTGCCTTGCGGACCCATCACGCGTACGCGAAAGCTCTGCCCCGGCTCAATCTGATCATAGATCGCGGCGAATGCCTCTACGGAAGGCGTGGGTTCGCCTGCTGCCTGCACAATGAGCTGGCGCGGCTGTAAGCCCGAGTCGCGCACGGCCGGGTTGCGTACGTCCACCTGCTCAATGAGTACGGCGCCATCCACATTAATGCCCAGGCGCTCAAGTTCGTTCAAAACCATGCCGACCACCGGCTCCACCTGCGCCTGGAGGGTGGGCGTT
>CAZBTM010000049.1:2671-3293 GCA_964494425.1 uncultured Rhodothermales bacterium
GGTCAGGGCCAGGCCCAGTTCCTCGCGGATATCCTCAGCTGTCAATGACAGCGCTGCGCCGTCTTCGGACTCAGACTCGCTATTGGCCTCGGCCATCGAAGGCTCATCAATTCCGCCCAGCTCCACTTCGAGGGTCATGGTTTCGCCCTCACGGTTGATGGTCAGCTCCACGACATCGCCCGGCTGCTTCGCCCCAATGATATTGCTGAGCTGAAGGGAGTCGTCCAACTCTTCGCCATCGATCGCTGTGATCAGATCGCCTGGTTGTAGGCCAGCCTCTTCGGCAGCAGTGCCTTCCATCACATTGCCAACCTGTGCGGTGCCACGGGGCAGGCCTTCGCTCCGAATGAGCGACCGGCTGGCAGCGCGGTACTCGACCCCCAAGCGGGCCCGCTCCACACGGCCTGTTTCAATAAGCTGATCGGTTACGCGCTGCACCGTGTTCGACGGAATCGCAAATCCAACGCCCTGAAACTGCCCAGTGCGCGAGGCAATAGCAGTGTTAATGCCTGCAAGGCGTCCATCCAGGCTTATCAGGGGACCACCCGAGTTGCCCGGATTGATCGCGGCATCGGTCTGAATGAAGTTCTGCACGCCGTAATCTTGCTGCCCCGACGGCTGC
>CAZBTM010000049.1:3303-13441 GCA_964494425.1 uncultured Rhodothermales bacterium
CCTTGGCGCTAACAATGCCGGCGGTTACCGAGTTGCTCAGGCGCTGGTCCAGCGGCGATCCGAATGCCATGACCCACTGGCCAGGGCGAATCTGCTCCGAATCCCCAAAGCTGACCACACGCAGATCCTCAGCATCAATTTTAATGACCGCAAGGTCACTAAACGGATCGGTGCCTACAACCTCGGCATCGTAGACTTCGCCGTCGAAAAGGCGCACATTCAGGTCGTCTGCGCCCTCAACCACATGGTTGTTCGTAATGATGTGGCCATCGGAGCGCACAACAACACCGGAGCCGAGCCCCTGGCGCACATTGCCGCCCTGCCCGCCTTGTCCACCAGGCGGACGTCCAAAGAATTCTTCGAACGGAGTGCCCTGAAACGGACTACGCCGCTCCTGGATGGTCTCAGAGCGAATCTGAACGACTGCCGGATTCACGGATTCGGCCACTTCCATAAAGGCGTCTTCGAGCGATACAGCGCGCTGGAAGCCTCCCGAATCCGTCGCGCTGATAGCCGTGGTACCGCCCGGGCCTGAGGCGCGGCTCTCGGTCCCCACCGAGTCGCCCCATCCAAAGAGATTGGCGCCGGCCGTGGTAAAGAGAATGCCTGCGATAAATGCAGCAGCGAGCAGTACCGCCACTGATGCTTTTCCTTTCACACTCATGAACGAATGTCGGTAAGATGAGCAGATCGTGATTGCGGCGAACGCAAAGCGCTTTAGGGCGGTGTGTTGAATATCCCAAAGGCGCTTTCCCGAAAATAACGTGTGGAGCCGCTGTTTCGTATATGGCGAGACCGCCCCGCAATCGTTTGGGGGTTCTTACGTTTGCGGGGTGGCCTTGCGCATCTCGACAGTCGTACCGGGTAATTGAGCGCGACTCGCCCGTGAACGCTACTCACCTGGCACGCCGGGCTCGGTCATCGCGCGCACATCGAGGTAGTCGTCGAGCTCCGCGTCGGTCAGCAGATCCATCTCGCGCACCACCTCGCGCACCGTTTTGCCTTCTTTGACAGCGGTTTTCGCTACGGTCGAGGCTTTGTCGTAGCCAATGGCACTGTTGAGCGCTGTGGCAATAGAAGGATTTAGCTCCAGCAGCTCCTGGCACCGGTCACGGTTCGCTTCGATACCTTCGATGCACTTCTCCGTAAAGGCCGTTACGCTGCCCGTTAGAATGGAGATGCTTTCAAGCATGGCGTGGGCCATGACCGGCATCATCACATTCAGCTCAAAGTTGCCGTGCTGCCCGCCCACAGTGATCGTCGTGTGGTTGCCCATCACGCGGGCGGCCACCATCATCACCTGTTCGCTCTGCACCGGGTTGACCTTGCCGGGCATAATGGAGGAGCCGGGCTGAATCGTGGGCAGTGTAATCTCGCCAATTCCGCTTGTGGGACCGCTCGACAGCAGCCGCAGGTCGTTCGCAATTTTGAGCAGCGCGGTGGCAGTCGTGTTCAATGTGCTGTGTGCCTGCACATACGCCTCTTTGCCGGCCTGCTCGGCGAAGTGGTTGCTTGTTTCCTCAAACGGCACGCCTGCCAGTCCGCTGATGTGCTCGATAGCGCGTTCGGGAAACTCCGTATGCCGGTTGAGTCCGGTGCCTGTGGCGGTGCCGCCCAGCGCCACCTCCGTGAGCTCATCCGCGCCGTGCTGGATGCGCGCAATGCATTTTTGGACCTGTGCCGCGTATCCCCCAAACTCTTGGCCCAGACGGATGGGCGTGGCATCCATCAGGTGCGTGCGCCCGCTCTTCATCACATCGTCGAACGCCTCGGCCTTCGCGACGAGCGCCGTGTGCAGCGCCTCCATCGCCGGAACCAGGTCGTTCAGCAGCGCCGTGCGGGCAGCCACGTGCATGGTCGTGGGAATGACATCGTTCGACGACTGCGACATGTTTACGTCGTCGTTGGGATGCACAGCTTTGCTTCCACGATCAGCCCCCAGCATCTCCGACGCCTGGTTGGCAATCACCTCGTTGGCGTTCATATTCGTCGAGGTACCGCTGCCCGTCTGAAAGATGTCAAGCACAAACTCGTCATCGAGCAGCCCTGAAATTACGTCATGTCCGGCCTGCTCGATAGCAGCGGCCTTGTCGTCGTCAAGCAGCTCCAGTTCGTTATTGGCACGGGCCGCGGCCACCTTCACGATGCCCAGCGCGCGGATGAACGCTCGCGGAAAGCGCAGGTCGCTCACGGGAAAGTTGTCGAGCGCACGCTGCGTCTGCGCGCCGTATAGCGCCGAGGCAGGCACGTCGATCGGGCCCAGGGAGTCGCGTTCAGTTCGGAAGTCATCAGCCATAGCAGATGCGGGAAACGAGGAAAAAAGGTTGAGCTTTGATAATCCACTTTGAAAGATAGCCGATAGCCGCCGCCGTCGCCCATCTGTCAAGAACAAGATTTAGTCATTTATACAGGCAAGAGCTGCGCCTCCCCCACACTGCCGCCGGCGTGCAAGCGGGTCCATTTGGGTTCGTGTTGCGCGTTACATCTGCGTCCATTACGTTGCGATGCGCCTTATTATCGGTTTGTTATCGATCGCCAACCCCGCCCCTTTTATGACCACCCTCACCGACGTTACCGCAATGCACGAGTGGGCCGATGCCCAGCACCAGCGTGGCACCACCATTGCGCTGGTACCCACCATGGGGGCGCTGCACAGCGGTCATCTGGCCCTCGTGGACGAAGCGAAGCGCCGGGCGGATGCGGTGGTTACCTCCATTTTCGTGAATCCGACCCAGTTCGCCCCCGATGAGGACTACGACGCCTACCCGCGCCCCCTCGATACCGACCGCGAGATACTCGCCGCCCGAGATGTGGATGCGGTTTTTGCACCAACGGTAGAGGCGATGTACCCGTTCGGCGCCTCGACTACCGAAGAGCCGTATGTTTCGGTTGATGTGCACACGTTAAACGATCATCTCTGCGGTGCGCATCGTCCGGGCCACTTTGAGGGCGTCGTCACGGTCGTAACCAAACTCCTGAACGCCTGCAAGCCCGATGTGGCGGTATTTGGGCGGAAGGATGCGCAGCAACTCGTTATTTTAAAACATCTTGCCCGATCCCTTCTGTTCGATGTCGAGATCGTAGGGGTGCCCACCGTACGCGAAGACGACGGGCTGGCCTGCTCCTCGCGCAACGCCTACCTGAGCGACGACGAGCGCGACGAAGCCCCGCAAGTGTACGCTGCCATTCAGGCCGGTGAGCAAGCCATCGCCAGCGGGGAACAGCATGCCGAAGCGGTGGTTCGAGCGATGCAAAAACCACTCGACCAGGCGGATCACGCCCGCGTCCAATACGCATCGGTGGTCGATGCGTCGTCGCTCCAGCCCGTTACCCATTTACATCCAGGTGACGACGTGCTCATCGCTGTCGCCGTCTTTTTTGGCGATACGCGGCTCATTGATAATGCGTTTGTGCACGTTCCATCGTCTGCCTGATTGCATCTGCCTGACAGGATTCGTCCTCGTTCTACGCTGACCCACCCCGCGCCCCCTGTATGACCGTCACGATGTTCAAGTCGAAACTGCACCGGCTCCGCGTTACCGAAGCTGATCTTTACTACGAAGGGTCAATTACGATCGACCGGGAGCTGCTGGATGCGGCGGGCATCTTGCCGCACGAGAAGGTGCAGGTGGTCAACGTGAACAACGGCGCGCGCCTCGAAACCTACACCATTGCCGACGAGCCGGGCTCACGCACGGTATGCCTGAACGGTCCCGCGGCCCGTCTTGCTGCGAAAGGCGACCAGGTGATCGTCATCGCCTACGCCGAAATGACGCCCGAGGAGGCAGAAGATCACACCCCCAATGTGGTGCTCGTCGGCGAAAATAACGATCCGAAGGAGCAGGTCGAAGCCGAAGAGCCCGGTACGGTACGCGACGATACCGTTCACGACGACATTCTGATTGCGTAAGGGCTTTCCCAAACGCCCACACGTGCAGCACATTCTCTGTATAGCGCGTTCTCCGCCGCACTCCGATCACAGGCGTGCGCCGTGCGCATGAAACCAAGCACGCGGTCTCTCCTGAGAGCCGGTTCGGGTTTCCTATTCTATCTAACGCAAGTTGCGGGATATAATACCATTTTCCACCCCAAGCGGGCTCTCTGAGGCGTCACTGCGTTCGTCACTCGTTGCGGTGTTGAAGCAACGTCTCGCGCTGCTCTTCCCGAAAAGCCGCGTAGGCCGCTTGCTGCTCCGACGTTAGGTGCGAGCGGATCGCTGCATCGGTTTCGCGCATGAGCTGTCGGAGGGCGCGCCCGAGTCGGCGCTTATCGCGTCGGTTCAGGGGCTCCATCGATGCACGCCGCTGTCGTAGTTCGAACAACTCCTGGGTCCGCCGTTGAACGATCGGGCGGATGGACTCGACCTGCGCATCTGTGAGAGAGAGCGTGGAGTCGAGTGCCGTCATTTGGCGGCGAACGACGAAGGCTACCGCCCGATCACGTTGCTGCGGGTCTTGTCTGTTGCTGGCCACTTCATGCGCCGCCTCGTATGCCTTGTCGTCAAGCAGTCGAGCCAGAAACTCGCCGTCATGCCACGAGCGGTCGCGGCGCCCGAACCGCACCACCACCATCTCGCGCGAGGGGATAACGAACAGACGTTGGTTGAAGAGGCCGGCAGCCATGAAGAGGTCGTTGGGTCCGTCAGCATAAATCATACCCTCAGGTCCATCGGCGGCCACATCAGGCGGCGCGTACTCGAAGAAGGAATCGTCGGGATCTACCGGGGCATTGAGCCAGACCGACAGTCCGTATCCGGGGCCGGCGTCCGTCGGTGTTATAAGGGGTGTGAGAACGTCGCGTGCGATTACAGTTTCGCCCTCGAACGTTCCATTGCCCAGGAGCAGCCGCCCAAAGCGCAGCCAGTTGCGCGCGGTGGTACGTGCCCCGCCGCCCAAGTTGATGTCGCCGTCCGTGCGTCCCCAAGTCGGAGCCGCGGCACCGATCGGCTCCAACAGCCGCCGGTTGAGATACGTCTCGGGTGACTGACCGTCCAGCTTCTCTGCCAAGACCGCACCAAACACTTGAAAAGCGGTCGGACCGTAGCAGAAAGATGCGCCGGGGGCATGTACGAGCGGCGTTTGCAGCGCCTCCTGAAAGCTCGGGGCGCGTCCGATGCCTGTTTCCAACCCACTTGTAAGCTGGAGCAGCTGCCGAATGGTAACCTGCGACTTCTGGGGATCTGCGGCCCACGACGGCACCGAAGCCGCAACGGGTTCATCCAGTGAAAGCAGTTCATCCTCTGCCGCGGCCAGGGCCATCAGCCCCGTAAACGTTTTGGTGCCGCTGGCCAGCATGTGAGGATCGTCGGCCCGATACCCGTTTGTGTAGTCCTCGACCACAAGCTCACCGCGTTCCCAGATCAGAAGGGCGTCACCGGCTTTCGCTTCCGCGTAGGATTGGGCCATCTCGAACGGACCGGTTTCATCAGAGGGCTCGTCGTCGGGCGGCTGCGTACTGGCTGGACCCGGTCCTGCGCATCCTACCACGACTCCTATGCAGAGGGCAATAACAACGCCCGAGAGGCTGCTTTTGTGAACGTGAAACCGTGGTGCAAACATAGGCATCGGGAATCTTGAAGCGAGTATGCATAAGGGGCGTGCCGACCTGCCCGCCTACCCACGACGTTCATCGACAAGGCGGGCCCGCACCCGAAGTACAAGGCTACGGTGAAGGCGAATAGTCTCGTACTGGACATCGGTAAGCGTCTCGCGCAGCGTTGCGTGCATTGCAGCGCGCGTGTCGCGAATGGCCTGCCGGGCATCGTCCCGGTCGCGTGCGCCGCTGATCTGCTCAATACGAATGGTGCGAATGCGCTCACGGGTCTCCTGACGCGCTGTGCTGATTGTTTCTTGCTGGGCGTCGGTTAAGCCAAGCACCTCGGCGCGAGCCGCCTTTCGCTCGGCCCGTCGTTCGGCAGCGGCCTCTCGAAGCGCTTGAAGGCGCTCACGCTGTGCAGCGGTGAGCACGGCACGCGCGTCCTCACGGAAATCGGTACGCAGCTCCTGCACGTTGGTGCGGAATTGCTCAGGAGTGAGGGCGCCGTCCTGCAGTTGGGTGCGCGCATCACGGATGGCAGTGCGAAACTCGCGGCGTAGCACGCGCAGTTCGTCCTGCTGAGCATCGGTGAGCGACTCGCGCAGGACCTGGCGTACGCCCCGAGGCAGGCGGTTCCAGGCTGCACCGCGTGGGCTGTCGCGCATCTCAGAGCGCAGTTCGCGACGCAGAACGCGACTCCTTTCGAAGAGCCGCTCTTTCTGGGCATCGGTAAGCGTCTCGTGCAAGTCAGCCGCTACCGTCCACAGCAGGCCCGGCGCGGGGGAGGCGGCTGTGTCGCGGGTGGAACTGCCGAATGCAGGTAATGAAACCGCTTCAGTGCGGTCATGCAACGAACGCTGTTGCTCGGCAGTCAGGTCAAGCTCGGCGTTCAGCATCTCAACGAGCGGATTCGACGCAGGAGGCTCGGGGTCCGCTTGCTCTGAGGCGACGGTGTCGCATCCTACAAGCAGAAGGATCGCCATCCCCACTGCTACGAGGGGCGGCCACGCACGGAAGAGAGACGAGTAACGAGACACAGCAGGTGGCGTGTGCATAGCGGGTTGGGTATGCATGACAAACAGGGATTGAATGGATTAGACGCGATTCATGGATTGGACGAGGCGTTAGGCGTCTGCATTTCATTGTTTTGTGATGAAACCATGAATCTGTGGTCTTCCCTATGGATGGTCCTATCGGATGAAAGGTCGGATCGTCGGTCTTGGAACCGCTGGCGCATGCGGCGTAGTTTTCTGCGCTGTTCGGGCGTGAGGTGCGGGCGTATGTCGTGCCAGAGCGTATCGACACGAGCACGCATCTGGGCGCGCGTCTGGCGGGTCATCTGTTCAATATCGCTACCGGCCTCGCGCAGTAGTGGACGCAGCGTGTCGCGCTGTGCCGGGGTGGGCTCGATGGCGCTAAGCATGCGCTCGGTAAATCCATCAGCCGTGCGCAGGCTGCGAATGGTGTCCACCCGATTCTTTACGATGGTCCCCACGAGCAGTCCCCCCACGAGTCCGCCCAGGACGAACGTGCCCAGTAGAAGAAGGGCGGGCTTCCAGAGCGAACGGAGTCCAGACAACAAAGAAGACATAGCAACAAACCGTGCAAGGGATATTCAGAGGAGAGATTAGAGCGCCAACAGGAGTTCAACGGCAATGGGAGGCAGGCCGAAAAGACGCTCTACAAGCGTGCTGCTTGTCGCATCAAGCGGAGGTCCGGCGTAGGCGTTATAAATGGCCAACGCCAGCACTGCGGATGCAGGTACGGCCCCGAACCGGCGAAGCAGAAGCTCCATGCCCGCGGTAAGCTCATCCCAGACCGTAGCCGGAGCGGGGTCCGAAGCCGGAGCGTGCTCTTCCGCTGTCATGAGCTCACGATTCAGGCGGCTCATGGTGCGTTCGGCAAATCCGTCCTCGAACGCGGCTGGTGCAGACGGGCGCATGAGCGTGTGCACCGCCTGCTCTTCATGCAGGTGGCGTTGCAGATGCGGATGGTCACGCAGCAGCCGGTCGAGTTCGTCGCGTTCACTGGGCGACAAATCGCCGTCCAGCGCCTGTTCAATGAGATAGCGATGCCGATTCTTCATTGCGGTATGGGAGGCCGAAGATCGTAAAGATACATTCAGGTGTTGTGCGGACACAGGATTGATTCCTAAGAGTCCGCATCTAAGAGCGGGCGCAGCCGGTCAGCGAGGCGCTTCTTGGCGCGATGCAAGCGTGAGAGCACCGTCCCGTAGGGGATGTCCAGCAGGTCTGCGGTCTCTTGCGTGGAGTAGCCCTGAAGCAGCCGTAGCACCATCACTGCGCGGTACGGCGCATCCAACTGGCGCACCGCCTGCTGCACCAAACGCTTCTGCTCCTGGCGTTCTATGGTGCGGATGGCGTGCTCAAACGGCTCATCGGGGGGATGATCAGCATCGCGACTTCGCAAGCGGTTCTGGTGGCGTTTGCGGGCGCGCAATGCATCGATTGACGCATTGATAGCAATGCGCGTGACGTACGTTTTGAGGCGAGCGGCTCCCTCGAACTGGTCGAGCGAGCGATAGAGACGAATCATCGTTTCTTGCCCCACGTCATCTGCCTGCGGACCCGGTCCCAGCATACCAATCACGGTAGCAGCAACCACGGGCTCGTAGCGCTCCACCAGATACCGAAAGGCACCGGTGTCGCCCGCCTGCACGGCAGCAATGAGCGTCTCATCGGTCGCATCGGGCGAGACATCCGGCGGCACAGGGTCAGGGAATGCTGTGGTGGAGAATATTGAGGCGCTGGCGGCGATCCGCAAGTTAATCCGCAAGATGGCACAGGTCCAAGCCCATGCATTTTTGTATTAGACGATCGCAACCAAGCTCACATTCCAGACTGTCACGCTTTAGCAGGGACTTTTGTGTGTGATTACTGTGAAAGAGGCGGCTTAGTGAGATCCTGAGCAAGAGGGGGGAGGCGCAGGTCAGCCCCCTCCCTGTATGGCATACGTCGCACAGCGGAGCCATGCCTTATCGTCTATCCACTACGGTCTACTACGTGGAGCGCGGCTCCTTGCGGATCTCATCGAATGTCATCTCAATGATGCGTGGGTCGATGCCATTGTAGATAGCGCTCATCAGTTGAATGGTGCGCTGCGCAGCTCCTTTGAATACGAAATGCGGTGCGGCAAACTCACAGCGCACGAAGTTGGGCGGAACGCCCCCGCTGTAGACAAAGGTGCAGGCATCGAATTCGCAGTCTTCAAAGTGTTTGCCATCCACTGCGAGCTGCCTGCTGGTAAATTGTTTTCCCCGCACCGGGGTGCGGTTGGATTCGGAGGAAGGCGGAGTATGGGGGGAATCATCCTTTTGACTCATGGGGCACTTCGGAAACGTGGGGGGAGCGAACATTTATATTCTGTAGCATTGTCTGTCGTAACGTACTCCACGAGCGGGCGTTGCGCAGGAAACAGAGTGGCGTAGCGGTGCTAAGCCAATCGTACGAGAGACGCGAACGGGCGTCAGAACAGTGCACATGTTGCCTACGTTTACTATATATCGTGTTCAATTCTCTACTACGTTTTCTGTATCCCATGATTGAACGTTCCACCTCCACGCGCTTCCTCACGTTCATTTGCACATGCGCGCTTCTTGCAGGCAGCCTTGCCCTGCTGGGAATGCAGTCGCCGCCCGAAACGGCCTCCGATGCACCGCCTGCGTTGGCCGATTCCTCCGATTCTATAGCCAACGTAGAAGCATTTGCGCGGCTGTATGGATACGTCCGTTTCTTCCACCCGAGCGATGCCGCTGCCGAGTTGAACTGGGATCGCTTTGTCGTACAGGGCGTGCGCCAGGTGTACGACGCGCCCACTCCCGATGTGCTGCGCGAGCGCCTACACACGCTGTTTGCGCCAATTGCGCCCACCGTCCAGCTGTACAGCGCTGACGCAGCGCCTCCGAATCCGCCCGACATGCTTACGCCGCCCGACACCGCCGGCCTCCGCCTCGTAGCGTGGCAGCATCGAGGCATTGGGCTCGGCAACCCAGGATCATACAAGAGCATTCGGCTCAACCGCGCGTTGGAGAGCGACGACGGCCCCCAGTTTGGAATAGGGATGCGGAGCATCGGTGCTACGACGCATCGGGGCAAGCAAATTCGTCTCCAGGCCGATGTGCGAGCCGATGTTGATGGGAGCGCCAACCAGGCGCGGCTCTTGCTTGGCGTAGATCGCCGCAACCAACAGCGCGGCTTCTTTGACAATATGGGAGATCGCCCCATCACTGCGTCCAGCTGGAATACTTATACGATTACCGGCCCGGTCGCCGACGATGCCACGCATATTACGATAGGAGGCATACTGGTCGGGGAGGGGAAAGCCTGGTTCGACAACGTACAACTGCACGTGCGCTCGCACCCCGATTCCGCCTGGACACCGGTTCCGCTTCTCAATGCCGGGTTTGAAGCCGGCGATACCGGAGAGCCGGAGATCGTCGTCTCCACCGCCTACCGCCATGGCGTGCGCCTGGCGGTGCCGGGATTGGAGACGCGCATGCACCTGCCGCTCAGTGTCACCGTGCGCGACAACGGGCCCGGCATTCCCGACGATCTGCGCCCGCATCTGTTCGATCCCTTCATCA
>CAZBTM010000049.1:13451-13876 GCA_964494425.1 uncultured Rhodothermales bacterium
TACGAAGTGACTACCGTTGACGAACGTTCAGTGCAGGGCGACCAGGCTATGCACATCGCCTCGCCGCCGCCAGCTTCCGTCGCAGAACCCCTCTTCGACGCACGCCCTGATGCCGGAGCGGTCATCAACAAGCCCATTGGGCGCGGGCTTGCGGTGCAGATGCCCCTTGCGCTCTACAGCCGCAACGAGCAAACGCTGCGCCCAGGCGATGCTCCAGCGCCCGCACGTCTCGACACGCTCCTTGCCAACGGCGCCTCTGACGCCGCCTTAAGCAGCGACCGGGCCCCACACATGGCCGCTGTTGTGATGGCGTGGAACATGCTTCAGCACTTCTACCCCTACTTCGACGTTGCGGATACGGACTGGGAGCGCGTGCTTCCGCGCACGCTGCGCGCCATGCAGGAAGCCGACACTCCGCTTGGTCG
>CAZBTM010000049.1:13936-14723 GCA_964494425.1 uncultured Rhodothermales bacterium
AACCGCGCTGGGCTGCCGCTTCGCGTAGACTGGATCGATGAGCAGGCCGTGGTCACCGCTGTGAGCGATTCGTTGCAGGAGGCCGAGACGCCCTGCATCCGTCCGGGCGATGCCATCACCGCCGTAGATGGCACGCCGAGTGCCGACATTCTGCGCACGTCTAAGACATACATCTCAGGCTCGCCGCAGTGGACCGAGCACCGGGCGCTGAGTGGATTTGCACGCGGCCCCCGCGGCACCGAGGCCACCCTTTCGGTGCAGCGCATTGACGACGGAAGCACCACCACGTGCACCGTCCCGCGCGACACCGACCGTCCGGTGCAGCGGCCTCGCCCTGATGGCATCGAAGAAATCGATCCGGGCGTGTACTACGTTGACTTGACCCGCGTAGGGCCTTCAGCCGTTCAGCAGCAGGTGGACCAGCTGGCTGCAGCGCGCGGTGTGGTGTTTGACATGCGCGGCTATCCGGAAACCGGTAACCAGCAGGTGCTGCGGCACCTGACGTCCGACACCCTGCAGTCGCCACGGTGGCAGGTGCCCCAACTCATCTACCCCGACCAGGAACGGCGCGTCGGCTACGACACGAGCGGGCGCTGGCAGCTTACGCCCCAGACGCCCACCATTGGCGGTGCCGTGGCCTTTCTTACGGATGCCGAGGCTATCAGCTACGCCGAGAGCATTATGAGCATTGTGGAGCACTATGAGCTGGGCGCGATCATTGGCGGTCCCACGGCAGGCGCTAACGGCAACGTGAACCCGTTTTCGCTTCCGGGCAATTACCGTGTTA
>CAZBTM010000049.1:14733-15480 GCA_964494425.1 uncultured Rhodothermales bacterium
TCTGAAGCACGACAGATCGCAGCATCATCGTATCGGCATCCAGCCGACGATTCCGGTGCAGCCTACGCGTCAGAGCGTTGCCGAGGGACGTGACCGGTATCTCGAAACCGCCCTGCAGTACATCAACACGAATGCTTCGTCCGACTAACGCACCGGTGGAGAGGGCTTCTGTGAGAAGGCGCTTCCATGCGTGTCTGATGGGGGAGGGTCGGGCGCAGGAGGACTGTTCGTTTCCAGCGATCCTGCACCGCGCGCGGCAGGTGCCGGTACGACGATCCAACCAGCGCGCGGGCCGTTGGCAGATGCACGCATCGCTGGAGCCTGCGGAGCGCGGTTGAGATGGGGCTACAGAGCGCACCCCTTCGCTTCCCCCTGAAACCGTCCTGTGCGAAGCCAATGCGAATGCGGATCGCCCTGTGATGGGTGCCGTACAGTGCGATCCGTAGCTTGCATGCACCAACCCCTGCCAACCGGATGGCTGACTCGCCTCGCATTTTTGTGGCGCATACTGGAGGAACCATTGGCATGGCGCGGCAGCCGTCGGGCGAGTACGATACGCAGCCGGGCCACCTGGAGGCGCAGATTGAGGCGCGCGGGGCGTTTCGGGGGGAGCATGTGCCCGCGTACGACATCTATGAGTTTGATCCGCTGCTCGACAGCGCCAACATGACGCCCCAGGACTGGTTGGCGATGGCAACGACGATCCGCGATCACTATGACGACTACGACGGGTTTTTGATTGTGCAT
>CAZBTM010000050.1:0-2814 GCA_964494425.1 uncultured Rhodothermales bacterium
GGCGAGATGGAGGATGGAGCGATGGATCATCGTGCGATGGACCATGACGAAGCAGACGACACTGCGCATCCGACCCACGTGTCCGACGATGGGGCGCACGACGACCTTGCCACGCCCGAGACGACCTTTCGCGATGCTGTGCCCGATGCCTTCCGCGCCCAGTTGACCCGCGTGGTCGACGCGTATCTGGAGGTGCGGGATGCGCTCATCGCCTCCGACGAAGCCGCCGCTCGTTCGCATCTCCAGGACATGCAGGACCGTCTGGACGCCGTTGACATGATGCAACTCAATACCGAGCCCCACGACGCCTGGATGCAGGACCTGCGCGCTATGGAGTCGCACCTGTCGCACATTGGGGCCGCCGACGGACTGCAGGGGCTCCGGGCCGAGTTCAACACAATCTCGCTCGTGCTTGCCTACAGCATCCAGCGGTTTGGGGTGGATACGCCAGTCTACCGCCAGTACTGTCCGATGGCCTTCGACGGTGACGGGGCGTACTGGATTAGCGATGAGGAGGAGATCCGCAACCCCTACCTGCCCGAAAATATGCTGCGGTGTGGCGAGGTGGTGGAGCGGTTAGGTGAATGAGAGTGACCGCATGAAGAAACCGATACAGTTAGCGCATTTCCACGATGAATGGCTCAGTAGCTAACGTACGCCGTCCGTCGTTTTCGCGAGATAGATTTTCTCCATCTGCGGTTACCTCAACGTCTGTCGTGATTCGGTATGTCCCCTCCGAGAGCGTATCAGGGAGCGGGAACTGCAGGCGAGCGGTACGATCAGGAGCAAGCGTTCTGGCTATGGCCTGGCAGACAGCCGAGCGATCTGTTTCCCCATCAATCGGGGGAGTGGGTCCGATTACGTATGACCAGCCGTCATCAACGCTCCGCTCAAGGCCACTAAAACACAGGTTATATATAACAGGATGGTCCGTTTGGTTTGAGAGAATAATCCGCGTTGTATCGCCCTGATGATACGCATCGCCCTCAACTGTAAGGGTTGCCATTCCGTCGGACGCATCTGGTGAGGCGGAAAATACCCCGCATCCTGCGAAGACGAGCAGAGCAAACATGGGGGTTAGTACAATCGCAAAACGGCTCATGATTGGTTGATGCATTTGAGCTTGATAATACGAGATGATCTGTCAACTCGGATCGCTTGCGTCAGTGGACTTTCTTTCCACTATTCTGGCATCAAATCCGTTGAATGTGCAGTTTGTAATAACATCCTTCAGTCTTGGACGTCTGTCCCATCAGGCAACTCACTTACGATGTTATCTCCTGTGCTGTAAACAAAAACTAAATCCCCTTCCTGATTACTGCCGCCTCCCCATAAGATGCCCGATAGTCTCAGGACGCTGTTACTGCTGTTGATCTGGAAAACGGCAGATCCACTATCGCCTGATCCAGAACCGGCCTCTACTACGTTATTATCCAAGAGAGTAATTCCCGTATCGACAGGATTTCCAAAGGGCCCCTCCTCGTACTGGTCATAATCCATACCTGTTATTACGACGGGACCCTGCGTCCATCCTGTAGTTCGCCCCACTTTGTTTGTGAGGTAGCCTGTTCCATAGGATCCCCAATCATCTGTGTCAGCTTCGCTGTCAATAGCAAGACTGCTTTGGTTTTGACCGGGATTGGCAGGAAGATAGACTGCTCCAAAGTCGAACTGTTGATAGGGAAAACCATCGAACGTGGCAAACGCTGCGTCGCTGTATCGACACAGGCGGTTACCCTGACATGAGAAGTACTGAGGATCGTAAAGCTCCTCCGCAATCGTCGTGCCTGACTGAGCGTCTTGCGTGTATTGTGTAGACTCCGTTCCTCCCTGGGTGTTAGTGCAGTGTGAGTTCGTTAGAAAGCCGTATTTAGTGTATGGTCCATCTTTGTACTTAGATACCACAGCCATTGTGCACAACGATTGTGAAAACCCGATTTCGAGGCCGCCCCTTATAGGGCGAATGTAATCGTCAAGATCACCCTGGGGAACCGAGGATGTGACTGCAGGAGCGTTCAGGGGCGATCGATTTCCCTTCATCTGCATGATGGGAGGCTGTCGCCATAGTTCAACAGCCTCAGGTGGAATGCCTAACATTTCCACTGTGCCCAGTACGGACTCTTCGTTCGCATCAGGCTTTATGGCTAAAACGACACGGTTCTCCCTTTCGCCTGCTCCCACTCCATGAACATCTGAATCGGCAAGTCGCTCGCGGACCAACAACTTCCACTTGACAAGTTGCTTGAAAGTGTACTTCCCTTCCTGAATGCTTATATTCTCTGCCTGAATGGATTCCTCAGGGTAAAGAGGCGTCTCTTGAACCATGGGAAGAATTGATTCAATCGTTACATCTGGAAAGAACTCACTGGTGATCCAAATCACCAATACGCCTTCCTCATTTAGAAACATCCCACCAAATCCAGGAATCATTTCGTTTAGGCGGACAAGTTCAGCGTCAAAAAAGCTGAGTTGCCGGTCCGAAAGATCGATTGATCCAGATGGGTTAGCAATTATACTCGGAGACTCAAGGCCTTGCTCCGTTGGGGAAGATTCATCACAGCCGATCAGAGGTATGATCAGAAGACCGACAATTAGATACTGGATTAGCTTATTCATTTTGACTTTTGGATAATTATTTGAACTTAACACAATACTTATTTCAAGCATATCCAAAAAAAAACGTAGAGTCATTATGGTGCTGTTATCATAACGTTACAATGATGTAACCGGATGTGGTCGCTTTGTGCTGCAAGTGCATGCCCGTGCATAGTTGCTCTGCAAACTCATTAGAAATCACTCGGCCGAGCACCAACA
>CAZBTM010000050.1:2824-10544 GCA_964494425.1 uncultured Rhodothermales bacterium
AAGTATAGCCGGGCGTTGACATCACCCTGCGATTTCGTGTTATGGTTTCCGCATGCGTGTGCTGTGTGGGAACGTCCGCGCCCATGGCATCCGTTGCTAAAGCGGTTGCTATACTCTGCTTATTCCGCCGTGCCTCATGATGCCATCCCTGCACATCGACTGGAACGTAGACCCGGTGCTGGTCGACCTGGGAATTGCTCAGATTCACTGGTACGGCGTGCTCTTTGCCACCGGCTTCTTCCTGGGCTATCTTGTGGTGCAGCGCATGTTTGTGTGGGAGGAGAAACCGCTGCGCGATCTGGAGCCGCTCTTCTTTTACGTGATTGGCGGCGCGGTCATTGGGGCGCGACTCGGGCATATCGTGTTCTACAACCTGACGTACTACGTGCTCAATCCCATCGAAGTCTTCTACATCCACCAGGGCGGACTCGCCAGCCATGGGGGCGGCATTGGCATTATCATCGCGTTGTATCTGTACGCACGATCGCGTCGCGATCAGCCGTACCTGTGGGTTACCGACCGGGTGGTGGTGCCTACCGCGCTGGCCGGCATGTTCATCCGCATCGGAAATGTATTCAACTCAGAGCTCTACGGGCTGCCCGCTGATGTGCCGTGGGCGTTCGTCTTCGAGCGGGTGGATGCGGTGCCGCGTCACCCCGTTCAGTTGTACGAGGCACTCGCCTACGGGCTGATCTTCGTGGTGCTGTTTCTGGTGTACCGATGGCGAGTCTATCCGCGCATGCAGCAGGGGGAGGCACAGCACGGCCTGCTATCGGGGCTTTTTCTCATTCTCGTATTCACCGCCCGCTTCGGACTGGAGTTCTTCAAAGCGCCGGTATCGGATCTGGTGCAGGTCCTCCCCATCGACATGGGGCAGCTCTTGAGCATCCCTGCGGTACTGCTGGGGCTGTGGCTGCTGTGGCGGGTGCAGCGGCCTGCGTGAATGCTACTCGCCCCCCTCGGGCGAGGCCGATGAGGTAACGGGCGCTGCCGGGGCCGAAGCCGTTGACTCGGGCACCTCGCCCGGCTGAAAGCAGTCGCGGCAGCGAGGCTCATACGCCTCGGTCGCCCCCAGGAGCACGCGGTCGTTGCCTGGCACAATGCGCTGCGAGTGGTTCGCCGGGGCGCCGCACTGTACACAGATGGCGTGCAGTTTGGTGACGTGTTCGGCAATCGCCATGAGCTGCGGAATCGGCTCGAAGGGCTGCCCCTTGTAGTCCTGGTCGAGCCCGGCCACGACCACGCGCACACCACGTGCCGCCAGCGTCTGGCACGCCTCGACCAGGTCATTGCCAAAGAACTGGGCTTCGTCGATGCCGACAACGTCGGCGCCATCGGCCTGGCGAATCATCGACGCAGCCGACTCTACGGGCACCGTGGGCAGGGCCGTTTCGTCGTGTGAGACCACTTCGTCGTCGCTGTAGCGCGTGTCGAGCGCGGGCTTGAACGCAATGGTCTCTTGCCGTGCAATGCGCGCACGGCGCAGGCGCCGAATGAGCTCTTCGGTTTTGCCACTGAACATCGACCCGCACACGACTTCAATCCATCCGGCGTTGCGGGTTCGGTCTACGATATGAGGCTCCATGAAACGCATTTTCCTCCAACAAAATATACGGGGCCAGACAGCATAGGCTGCCTGCTGTGTACAGGGTAGCATATGGCTACTGCAGATGCCACGCCCAATCGTCACATTCCGACGAAAAGCCCAGTGCTTGGGCTCAGTCGGCTACAGTGGGATGTCCCCCCGGAAGCGCCGCGTCCAGGTGCAGCACGAGCGTGTGGGCGGCGTCGAGGGCCGCCAGCCGCGAGTCGTGCGACGGGTGGGCAGGGCTGAAGCGCGCCTGGTCGCAGGCGTGCAGCAGTTCTTCGGCGGTCTCGCGCACGGAGTGGTCGATGCCATGCGCGTCCAGCACGGCAAACAACTCGTTTCGGGCGAGTCCGTTGGGCGAGCGGTTAAGGCGTTGTGCCACCAGTTCCACAACGGCCCGCTCCAGCGCGCGGTAGAACGCCGCCGTGGCACCGGCCCGCAACGCATGCTGAGCGGCATCAAGATGGGTCTGGGCCTGCTTTATAGCAGGATCAGCAGAAGCTGCATCAATTTCTTCGGACGACTGCGATGCCTCTGCATCCCCCTGAACAGAGTCCTGTGACCCAGACGTACGCTGGCCCTCAGTGGAGTCTTGGCGTAGCCGGGTCAGAAGCGCAGCGCCCCACTTCCAGTAGGCCCACGCCCCGGCGGCTCCAAGAGCAAGCGTTCCCCCAAACACGAGGGCCCACGGTAGCCATCCGCCCGTGTTCGAGGACGACTGCGCAGGCGGCCCTGGCTCGGCCGATGCTACGCTGGGGGCGTTGTCGCGGGGCTGCACGCGCACCAACACCGCCTCGGCATTGTGAGTGACAAACGACTCGGTCTCCGGGTCGAAGTGGCTCCACGATAGCGCGGGCACAACGAAGGGCTCCGCCGTGCGCGGCACCAGCGTGTAGGTAAACGTGCGCGTGCCGTGCAGATAGCCCTGCGTCCGCTCGAACGTTGTTTCGGTGCGCGGCCCCATCACATCTACATGCTGCGGCAGACGCAGCGGTGGCGCCTCAACAGCATAGAGGTTGCCCGTGCCTTCTACGGTGAGCGTAACCGAAAGCCCCTCGCCAACGGCGACGTTGCTGGGCACCGGGCGGCGCTCCCACTGAAATGTCCCCACCGCACCACGAAACGACGCGGGAGCGTTGTCTTCGGGGACGGCGCGCGCAGCCACCTGCACGGGCGGCGAGGCCAGCATGAGCTCTTCAAACGTGCGCTGCATGGGCATAATCTGGTCGGCTGAAGTCATGCCCAGACCGGGCGTGGCCTCGGTTTCGACGCGCAGCGGAGGCACACGCAGCGATCCAGCCCGTGTGGGAAACGTAGCGACACGCTTAATCACGATGTACCGATACGTAGCATTGGGCGTATCGGGCTGTGGCTGGCCGTTCACCTCCAGTTCCTCGCGCCAAAAGCCCGGTGCTTCCCACGCCTCGGCCAGGCGGCTCTGGCGCAAGCGAATGCCGGGCCGAAAGTAGAGCCGGTACTCAATGGGCACCTGCTCCCCCACGAACACCGCCGTGTCAGCAGGCGTCACGTCAATGAAGAGGTCGTCGTCGCTAATGAGCGGATCCGTGGCAGTGTCGGTTCCGCGGCGAGGCCCGCGTGCGGTCCCAGAGGCACTTCCCGATCCATGTCCTGCAGGCGGCATTCCAGCGCGGGTGGACTGCGGCACCACCTCCACGTCAATGGCCCCCGTCGCCACTGTTTGCGTGCCAATCTGCACCGTCACCGGATCGAACGTCGCCGTACCCAGCCGCATGGGCCGATACCGCCACGAAAACGTGACCACCCGCTCAGAGCGCCCGTTACGCTCGTGGGCATGCTGCTCCGTAGCCGGGGTTGCATTCAGCAACACCAGGTTCGATGTTGGCGGTGGCTCGGGGGTGCGAATGGATGCGAGCGGCGCCCCCTGTATCTGCAGCGAGTACGTGAGCCGCTCTTCCGAGCCAATCGTGTACGCATCGACCTGGGCCTCCACCTGCACGGCCGACTGCCCCTGCGCCGGCACAGCACTCCACAATGCCAGCACCACAATCCCAAGTAGAACGCGCACAGGCATGGCAATGCAAGGTAGTGAATACAAGCCAGCGACAGCACTTCTACGATGCGCTTGCAACGGAGTTACACCCGCTGCGCTACCAATCGCGCCCCGTTTCGGGAGGAGCACCAAACGAACGCATCGCTCGCATCAGCGGCTGCCCCTGGGCCTCTACCAGCTGCAGGAGCGCCTCGGCCTGTGCCTTCGTTAGGGAGGTAACAGGTTGGGGGGAGGCCACACTGGGCGATGAGGCCGACGGTGGGTTCCGGACCTCCGTGGGCTCGCGTGCTGCTTCGGGCACGGTCGCACGGGGCGAGGGGTCTCCGTTCGAGCCCGGCTGTTGCGATGCAGTGCCCGGCGTACCCGCCTGCCCCGCGTCTCCATCCGACGGCGCATGGTCAGAACGCGAAGAACCGCCCTCCTCAGAGTTGGATGAAGGCGACTCATCGGGTTGTTGGCCGCCGGTGGTTCCGTCGTCATCGGAGGCGTCGTCTGGGCGCCCGTCCGGGTCTTGAGTTCCGCCCTCGTTCGCGTCGGCACCCTCGCCGTCTTCAGCGCCTGCTCCGGCGCCCGACTGGCCCGTCTCAGACGGGTCGGGCTGCGGCGGCTGGCGCTCGATTTCGGCCTGGAGCGCCTGCAGCTTGGGATGGTCGGGCGCCACGCGCAGCCCCTCTTCTACGGCTTGCAGTGCGGCCTCGGCATCGTCGGCCAGGTAGTGCTGGGCAGCACGATGGAAGTAGGCCGTTCCGGCGTCACGGGAACGGTCCGACTGGGCGGCTGCGGGGCTGCTTCCGAGCAGACTCAGCGCGAGAAGCCCGAGCATCCACCCGAATGCACGACCGAGGGCCCTGCAGGGGCAGCGATGTAGTGAGACGCATGCACTCATGGCATCGGCACGCTCTGCGGCGACCACGTGAATACGGACCAGGCCAGCAAGCCCCAGCCTACGATGAATGCCACGCCCCCGATGGGCGCTACGGCCCCGAGTATCGGTGTGTCAGTGAGCACGAGGGTGTACAGGCTGCCCGAGAAGAACACAATACCTACTAAAAAGCTGACCCCGGCCCAGAAGACCGTTGTAGGCGGAGCGCCCAGCGCCAGCAGTCCGCCCGCTGCTACGAGGGCAAGGGCATGGTACATCTGATACTGCACCCCCGTGTTGAACGTGTCGATGCGATCGGGCGAGACGCGGGTTTCGAGTCCGTGCGCGCCAAACGCGCCCAGCGCCACGGCCAGCCCCGCCAGCACCGCGCCCACGCCAAGAAAGAAGCGAATCGTCATGATGCAGAGCAGCAGTTGGTGCAACAAACGGCGGACGGCGATCTACGCATTGCCCGATGCCGCCGAAGCGAGCGCCTGCAGCAGTGCAACGTCCGAGGCATCCCCGTCGTCGGGCACATCGGCGCGGTCGGCATCGCCCCAGAGACGTTCGATGTTATAGTGCGCGCGTTTTTCTTCGCTAAAGACATGAACCACCACATCCACATAGTCGAGCACGACCCACTCCAGCGCCTCGGTGCCTTCGCGCTTCCAGGGGCGCTCGCCACACGTCTCCTCGATATGATCCATCACCCCATTTGCAATAGCGCGGATCTGCACGTCTGAGCCGCCGGTGCCGAGCACAAAGAAGTCGGCCATAGCAGCAATAGAACGCAGGTCAAGCACCACAATGTCTGTGGCTTTCTTCTCGGCCATAGCGTCAACGGCGTGGGCGGTGAGCGCATAGGCGGGGTTTTGAGGCGGGCGCCGCGTGGGCGCATCGGGTGAGGAAGACGTGTTCGAGGTAGCCATGTAGTAGCAGATAACAGGAGTAGGGAAGGCGAGAAACGGCGGTGCTGGTGGAGGCAGCTACTCAGCCGTCTGGAAGGGCGGCAGCGTATCATAGTCGTGCCCGATGAGCACCGACGCGTCAAGATACAGATCCGGGTTTACGTTTTGGTGCACATGCTCATCATCGACGCCCAGGGCTTGCGCCACGCGGCGGGCCGATTCGGGGTCGCCGATGCGGTCAATTACCTGGGTGTGCTCAACATCGAAGCTGGTGTGGTTGCCCACATCAACTACGTCGAAGCCCTTGTCGCGCAGATAGGACATCACGGTGGCAGCCAGCCCGTCGGCCCCGGCGGCGTTGCGCACCTCCACCTGGATGACGGTGCCCACCAGATCGCCCGATGTGGCGGCGCGATCGGGGTTGGTTGGCGGGGTGCGCCCGGGCTGCGCCACGAGTCCATAGACGAGGGCCGCACACATGAGGCCAAGCATGGCCAGCGCCACGTTGAGCGTTATGTCTTTAGCACGCGCGGCAGACCAACTCATACGCAGGGCCATCTCGTACGCAGGGCAGGTGGCGCTACGCAGGACACGCGTAGCGGCTTGGTGGTCCCCATTAGTTGCGCCAGAACAGGTTGCTGGTGCCAGTGTGCGCTCTCATACCTACGTGGCTGCGGGGGCCGTACGGGCTGTACGCTGCGCCGTAGGGACTCATGTACGAGCCGTATGGACTCTGGCGCATCTGAAAGCGAAACTCCATGTTTTCGGAGGGGCGATAGGCCACCTCAGCGTTCCGCAAGAAGACGCGGGCGTCTTGCTCATTGGCAAAGGCGTTGCTTCCGCCAAAGGGCGAGTGCGACAGGCTCACGTCCACGCGTGCAGCCCACTGCTCGTTGAACTGCCACATCATGGAGTTGGTGTACATGCCAAGCGATGCGGAATTGCCGCCAAAGCTCGACATGGACATCTCATATGCGTGCGACATCCGGAAGTGCTCGTCACTAAACAGCGTGTTCAGCAGGCTTCCTGCGGTAGAACCGTCGTCGTAGAGCGCCGCCGGAGCCGGACGGCTGTCCGTGTCGCGTAGCTGCGCCTGGGCAGGCTGCATCACGCTAAGCATGATCACTAAGCAGAGCAACGAAAAGAAAGCACGCATAGGCGGTTCACCTCGGAAATCCAGGACGTAATGGAGAGAGCGGTTCATGGCAATGCCACGTTTAACCGGTACCCGCCGTCTCCTTTTTTGTTCGATGCAGACCGACATACGTTGCGCCTTCTGCAAGGTCCTACAAACACCTCTTGCAGAGCCGGTCTTCGATGCAAGGCCATACGTTCCGCACGCGGTTTCAACGGATCGGTTTTGCACAGATGCCGGGTGCGCACAACGCGTCCATTACCCGGATCCCTCATACCTACACACCGTCATTCCATGCTTTGAGTCTGTTTTGACACATATAGTAAAACATTTGACACGCTCAGAAAAGCATTCGTCCGTCCGTACGGGTACGTTGGGAGCACCTACTCCCCGCCCTCGATTACGCGCACATGCTTCCTGCTGTGTTATGGCTTCTACTGTCGAAGAACGGCTTCTGGCCAATGCCTCTTCTGTGCATGCTGCACGCTGGCAGCGTCTAATCCCGACCCAACTACGTCCCACTACGCATCCCGGCGTGCATCAAGTGTTAGACCATGTCATGCATCTGGATACAGCCCTGGATCCGCCCGTGTGGATGACGCTCTCGGAAGCCCGTTCGGTGCAGCAGTTGCGCGTGCGGTATCGGCAGCTTGCAGCTCAGCATGCTGCTCCACCTTCGAGGGCGGGCTCCCCTGCACCCGTTCCGTCTTCGGTGGCGCCAAAGGTGGATGCGCTGCTTCATTTTCTGCAAGACCAAGCGGCGCGCATCCCCAAGGGACCTGTGCTCTTAAACACGCTGCATCAGCGCTGTCAGTGGATGTGGGTGGCCAGCACGCTGCATGCCGCATTTACGCATCCCACGCTCTCGGAGCTGGGCCGCCTGCGCCAGGGCAAACCGCCGCGCAACTGATGGCCTCTGGCAGGAGAGCGATCGGCTATGCGACCCAAACGGTCTTCACATTTACAAACTCGCGGATGCCGTGCGCGCCGAGTTCGCGTCCGTAGCCGCTGTCTTTGATCCCGCCAAACGGCAGGCGCGGATCGCTCTTCACCATGCTGTTCACGAAGGCGCAGCCCACCTCCAGCTGCTGCGCAATCTGCTCGCCGCGCGCTACGTCTTGCGTAAAGACCGCCCCGCCCAGTCCAAACCGGGTGTCGTTGGCCAGATCGACGGCATCATCGGCATCGGCTGCTA
>CAZBTM010000050.1:10564-14671 GCA_964494425.1 uncultured Rhodothermales bacterium
GCATGTAGAAGCCGTCGCTATCGGCAGGCACCGCTGCTTCAGCGGCGATGGTGGCGCCGTCGTTCACCGCGCGGTCGACCTGGCGGCGGACCGTGTCGCGCAGGTCCGCGCGGGCCATCGGACCGATGTCAGTGGCGGGGTCGGTTGGGTCGCCCACGGTGAGGGCGTCCACTGTGGCTGCGACGCGCTCGGTGAACGCATCCGCAATGGGGGCTTCCACGATGAACCGTTTCGCCGCGATGCAGCTCTGCCCGTTGTTCTGCATGCGCGCCTGCACCGCCGTCTTCACCGCAGCATCCAGATCCGCATCCGCCAGCACGATGAAGGGGTCGGAGCCGCCGAGTTCGAGCACGGTAGGCTTAACCTGCGCGGCCGCCTGCTGGGCTACGGCTTTGCCTGCGCCGACGCTGCCGGTGAGCGTAACGGCCTGCACGCGCCGATCGGCAATGCACGAGCTTACGGTGTCCTCGTCGATGCGAAGCGTCTGCACCTCGCCGCTGTCGAACCCCGCCTCCACACAGAGCTGCTCAATAGCTTCCGCACAGCCCATCGTGTTGGGGGCGTGCTTTAAGAGCATGGTGTTGCCCGCCATGAGCGCGGGCGCGCCAAAGCGGATGCACTGCCAGAACGGATAATTCCACGGCATAATCGCCAGCACCGTCCCCAGCGGCTCGTAGCGTACGTAGGAGCGCTGGGCATCGGTCTCTACCGTCTTGTGCGATAGCATGTCGGCGCCGTGATCGGCATAGTGCCGGCAGACCCACGCGCACTTTTCGGCTTCGCCCTTCGCCTGACTGAGTGGCTTGCCCATCTCACGCGTCATGAGCGCAGCCCACTCGTCCGATCGCGACTCCAGCGCATCGGCCAGGGCGTGCAGCCGCGCCGCACGCTCGGTAAGCGGACGCGATTTCTGAATGCGTGCTGCCTCGTGCGCCCGCTGCAAACGCGCATCCACTTCGGCGTCGGTGTGCACGTCGTACGTGCGAATCGGCGTATTCGTAGCGGGGTTGATCGACGTGAAGGATGTGGGCATGGTAGAAGCAGGTTGAGTTCGGTGGGATACGAAGACATGTGCCCGAACGAAAGCGGTTTGCAGGGAGATCCGTGGAGTGTGGCGGGTCCTTGTGTAGTGCTCCCCTCACAAAAATAGGGACACGGCGCGCCGTGTCCCTACGTGATTCGTATGCTGCGTCGATTCGAGCAGATCAGGCATGCGCCTGCTCTACGCCCATACGTCCGGCCGCCAGGTCGCGCAGGCGCTCCGGCCCCGTCGGCTCGTTGGACATCCACGGCGCCAGGGCAATGCGCTCAGCGTGCTCGTTCTGCACCGCCTCGATCTGCGGCATCTCCGAATGGGCGCGCTCCACAAGCAGTGGATCTGTAGGACCGGCAGCGGCCAGGCTCTGGTTTACGATCCACGCGTAGGGCGTAATCCCCGCCCGCTCCAGGTCGTCCTGCAACTGTTTGGCTTCGAGCACCGGCGTGGTTTCGGGCAGCGTTACGAGCAGCATCTTCGTGTACTCCGGGTCCTGCAGCTGCATCAGCGGCGTGGTGATGCGCTGTTCGTCGACATCCGAGGTGCGCAGCACTTCGCGGTGATAGGAGCCCGTGGTATCCAGAAGCAGCAGTGTATGGCCGGTGGGCGCTGTATCCACCACCACAAACTGCCGACGCGCCTGGCCCACCACCCGCGAGAAGGCGCGGAAGACCGCCACTTCTTGCGTGCACGGCGAACGTAGATCTTCTTCGAGCAGCTCACGCTCTTCTGGATCCAAGGTCTGGCCTTTGGTCTTCAGCACGCGCTCGCGGTACTGCTCGGTGGCCGCGTTCGGGTCGATCGCCTCGACCGTCAGGTTCGGCAGGCTGTCGCCAATGGTGTCGTGGATGTGCGCGGCCGGGTCGGTCGTGGTGAGCAGTACGTCTTCGCCCCGCTCGGCCAGTTCAACGGCGACCGCAGCGGCAATCGTGGTCTTCCCAACCCCGCCCTTGCCCATGGTCATGATGAGCCCATGCCCGTCGTCGGCCAGTCCGCGCACGAGATCCTGTACGGTCGGCAGGTCAACGTGCGGCGCGCGCTTGGGGCCTGCGGTCGTTGAGGCGGGCGTTGCATCGTCATCGAGCAGCGTGCGTAGCGCGTGGAGGCCAACCAGGTTGTGGCCCTTCAGCGGCACGACGTCGCGCGGCAGATCGGAGATCTCATCAGGGATCTGCGCAACGGCAGCGTCGGCGCGTTGCTGCATGGCGGCCGCCAGCGGATCGCCGGGGTCCTGCGCCTGAAAGACACCATTCACCACAAGCTGCTGGTTGGCAATGCCCAGGTCGCGCAACTCGCCACTGGAGCGGGCCGCCTCGTGGAGCGCCGAGCGCTCGGGACGCGCCACGAGCACCAGGGTGGTGCGGTCGCCATCGTTGAGCGCCTCCACCGCTTCGGTGTAGCGCTCCTGCTGCGCCTCCAGCCCCGACACCGGACCCAGGCACGACGCGCCCTCGGGGTTGTCCTCGATGAAGTCGCTCCACGCCGCGGGCAGCTCCAGCAGGCGCAGCGTGTGGCCGGTGGGCGCGGTGTCGAACACGATATGATCGTACGGAGCCGTCGCCTCCGAATCCGCCAGGAACTGCGTGAACTTGTCGAACGCCGCAATCTCGGTGGTGCAGGCCCCAGAGAGCTGCTCCTCAACCTGCGCGACGGTGTCCTCGGGCAGCACGCCCATCATCGGCTCAACAACCCGCTCGCGGTAGGCATCGGCGGCCTGTTCGGGATCGATGTTGATCGCCGACAGATGCGGCACCGTCTCCACCGATGCCACCTCGGGTCCCACCGGCGCTTCGAGCACCTGTTCGAGGTTCGACGCGGGGTCGGTGCTGATGAGCAGCACGTTATGGCCGGCGTCGGCCAGCTTCACCGCCGAGGCGCACGCAAGCGACGTTTTGCCCACCCCGCCTTTGCCGGTAAAAAAGAGATGGCGCGTGGGGCTGTTCAGGTACGAAAGCATCGCTGTGGTATGGGTTAAAGGATCAAAAGAGACGCAGTCCGGCACCTCTGTAGCTTCATTGGAGGGAGGCGAGGTGCCAGCTTCTACCCGCTCCCCTGGAGAGGGGAGCTGTCGCGAATGCGACTGAGGGGTGGATCTGAGGCCCACCTAAAATTGCTTCTCTGGTGGTGCACCCGTGGTTGCAGGTAAGTACAGGAGGATGCGAAGGCCCCCTTCCTCCATCAGGCAGGCGTACCGCGCTACGCGGGTTCGAGGCCCACGAGTTGGGCCAGTTCGTCGCGCGAGGGATAGTCGCCGGTATGGACGATCGCGCCATCCACGAGGATCAGCGGCAGCATGTCGTGCCCGTCATTCATCAGCGCGTCGTAGACGACCTCTGTATCCATAAATGCTTCGGGGGTGGTGCTCGGGTTGTAGCGCGTGACCTCAGCGCCACGTCGCCGCAGCTTGCGCAGGGCGCCAGAGAACGCCACAAGCGTGTCGTCGGCCTCGGGACCGCAGACGCCGGTGGAGCAGCACATGGGCGGGTCGAACACGTCGATGGTCGGCATAGTCGCTTTGGTTCGGTTCGATGATGCTGAGAAGGTAGCTGCTGAGGAGATAGCTGCTGGTTTGGTCCCCTGCACGGTGATGCTGAAGAGTCCGCTCTCGGCAAACGTTGCCCGGTCGGTCTTCGAGAGATCGTTGGGGAGCGCTTCATCGGGAATCTCGATGCGGCGCCGCGTGTGGATGTCCACGTCGTCGAATCCGGCTGCGGTGATGTGGGCGAGGTAGTCGGCTTCGTTGAGCGCGCCCGCTACGCATCCGGCATGCAGTTCGGCGGACCGGCGAATCGCGTCGGGCAATGGGCCCTGCGATACGATATCAGACACCGTGAAGTGACCGCTGGGCTGTAGGATGCGGTGGATCTCGGCAAAGGCGCGGGCCTTGTCGGGCACCAGGTTGAGCACGCAGTTCGAGAGCACCACATCGGCGGTGCCCGCTTCCAGCGGGATGGCCTCGATGTCGCCTTCGATGAACGAGACGTTGTCGAAGCCAAGCTGCTCGGCATTCGTCGTGGCTTTGGCGACCATCTCTGGCGCAAAGTCCACGCCGATAACGCCCACCATGCCGC
>CAZBTM010000050.1:14681-15389 GCA_964494425.1 uncultured Rhodothermales bacterium
TCATCCGCGTTGAAAGCGATATAGGGTTGGATATCCTCCGGGATGGTATCCTTGAACTTGCTCCAGTCCTTCACACGGAAGCCCTCGAAGGTGGGAACGAAGTACGTGCCGACTAGTTCCGGCTCGCCGTTGGGGCGTTTCCGCGAACTCGTGGACGGGCGCACATCGCTGATCATTACCCACCGTTTCACCACGGCCATGCAGGCCGACATCATCCACGTCATCGTGCAGCGCGCCGTAGAGGGTAGAGAACCCGATCTCAGTGGACGCGGTATCGGAGTGGGTCAGCGTGTGAGCGGCGCGGGCAACGAAGGTGTTGGTCTCGCCGACCTCGCTTCCGGCATGGCCCGGATCCGACGGGTCATCGAAAGTGCCGTCAGCGGGATCGCGTTCGGCGACCACGTCATACGAGTAGCGGTCGGAACGGTCGGACACGTAGCCGTCGACGGTGTCGTAGGCATCGCCGATCATGTTGGTGACGTCGCCCGCGGATCCGCAGCACGAGGGGCCGCAGCCTGCTGCATCGCTACGGGCAATCGCTGCATAGGTAGAACGCACAGTGTCGCGGAGGGCGTCGTGCTCAGAAGAAGGAGGCATCGCTGGGTAGCGTTAGTTTCGTTTATCGTCGATGTACGATATTGCGATGCATGGGCCGTTGTTTCCCGCTGCACACGCATTCATGAGTCGTTCATCGCATTTGTGCGATTA
>CAZBTM010000051.1:0-15205 GCA_964494425.1 uncultured Rhodothermales bacterium
CATGGAGCTACTGACCAACCGCTTTGATTTGAGCGCGGTCACCATCGCGGAGGACATGTCCTACAACAACGGCCCCATGATCTCCCGACAGATCATGGACGAGTTCCTCTCCCCCTACTACGCCAAGATGCTCGCTCAGCGTATCGAGTTGGCCGGTCAGATCGTCAAAGAGCGCGGTGCCTTCGTCAGTACGCATGGCGTGGAGCCCATCGAGCGCGTCGGCAAGGGCGTGCTCCACAGCATGCCAGGTTGCATCGGGCAGCGAGCGGGCGGCGGGGGCTTCCGTGTCGTCCAAGAAGCGGTGGGCTACGTCGAGCACATGGTCGAGCGTCACGGGGGCGTCGATGCCGGCGGCGTCGCGCAGAGCACGAAGCGTGTTGGCCACCGCCTGGGCGCGCTCGGGGCCAAGCGGCAAGATGGAGGTGGACTGCGCTTCCAGGTCGACCGACACGCGAAACTGACCACGATCAAACCGATCCTTGATGGCCTGCTTGATCGCCAGTTCGCGCTCGCCCAGCCCACGCGGTCCGCGCACCGATACGTCGAGATGACGCTTGTTGACCGAGCGTACTTCTACGGTGACGGTAGCGGCCTCGTGGGTCGCTTGGCCGCGTCCGAATCCAGTCATGCTATGAATCATGCGAAGGGGAAAGTCAGGTCGGTGGGCAATGATCCGCAGAGGAGCGCGCTGGATACGGCAAAACCGGACTGCCTGTAGAGCAGCCCGGCTTGGCAGAGAGTTGATGCGGAGAGGGAGGGATTCGAACCCCCGGTACCGCGTAAACGGTACACTCGCTTTCCAGGCGAGCCCCTTCGACCGCTCGGGCACCCCTCCGTTCATGATAATATCGCTGGTGCTAACAGGCGCTGCAGAGATATCGTGCGGTGCGATATGCGCTTCAGCTCCCATATACACGTATCTGTAAGCCTACGTGCATCGTTATGTTACTCACACTTCCATGATTTCATCTGCTTTCCGTTCCGTCATGGTGTCGATGCGTTTCACGTACTTGTCGGTAAGGTCCTGTAGATCTTCTTCAGCCCCGTAGCGCACATCTTCGGACACGTTCTGCTCCTTCACGATGCGCTGAATGGTGTCTTTGATCTCGCGTCGGATGTTGCGGATGGAGATCTTGGCTTCTTCGGCGCGTTCGCGGGCGGTGCCAGCCAGTTCGCGGCGGCGCTCCTCAGAAAGCGGCGGCACGGGGACGCGAATGACGGAGCCGTCGTTCGAGGGATTCAGGCCCAGATTGGCCATCATGATGCCGCGCTCAATATCGTTCAGGGCGTTTTGGTCGAATGGCTGCACGATGAGTAGGTCGGCCTGGGGCGCGCTTACGCTGGCCACTTGGTTGAGCGGCGTTTTGCTGCCGTAGTAGTCCACTTTGACGTTGTCAAGCATGGCGGGACGGGCGCGCCCAGCGCGAATAGTGTTGAGCTCGCTGCGTAGGTACGATGCCGTTTCTTGCATCTGCTCGTCGGCGCTGTCAAGTTGGTCCTGAATAGGCGTGTCAGACATAGCGAAAAGCCGGTTCAACCGGATCCGTGAAAAAGCCAGTGGCGGTGCAGTGTAGGGCGTCGGTACACGTTGACGCAATTACAGGGCTGCAGTGACGTAAGGTGCATCGGCCTCTTCGTTCCAGTGAACGCGTGTGCCTATGTCTTCGCCCTGCACAATGCGAGTCAGGTTGCTCTCGATCCCCATGTCGAAGATGCGCAGCGGCATCGATGATTCGCGACACAACGTGAGCGCCGTCATATCCATGACTTGCAGGTTACGGCGAATCATCTCATCGCCATGGATCTCTACAAAGCGTTCTGCAGAGTTGTCTTCTTCGGGATCGGCGGTAAACACACCGTTCACGCGCGTGCCTTTCAAAATCATTTCGGCATCGATTTCGAGGCCACGAAGCGCAGCGGCGGTGTCGGTCGTGAAATACGGATTGCCGGTGCCCGACCCGAAAATGACAACGCGTCCTTTCTCCAGATGCCGAATGGCCCGCCGCCGAATGAACGGTTCAGCAATCTCCTCCATCTTGATGCTCGACTGCAACCGAGTCTGCAGCCCCACCTGCTCCAGCGCGTCTTGCAGGGCCATGCCGTTAATCATGGTCGCCAGCATGCCCATGTAGTCGGCGTGGGCGCGCGTCATTCCTTTCATAGCGTTCTGCACGCCGCGGAAGATATTGCCGCCCCCAATTACGATAGCAAGCTCAGCGCCCAGGTCCACCGCGCGCTTGATCTCTTGTGCGTAGTTGCGAATCACCGTTTCGTCAATTCCAAAGTCGCGGTCGGGGCCTAAGAGCGCCTCACCGCTCAGCTTAAGCAGGATGCGAGTGTGCGCAGACGAGCCGGTAGACATAGCAGGAGCCGAAAAGTAATCGGGGTTCGAGAGAATGGCGTGACGTACGGGCTGTACCCAGCAGCAGGCACTCGGCGGTGGAGCCCCTGCTGCTGCGGTACGGGTTAGTTTCCCAGTGCGTAGCGTACGAAGCCGTGCACCGACACGTCCGCCTCGTCGAGCATGTCTTGCACCGAGGTCGACGCGTCTTTTACGAAGTCCTGCTCCAAGAGCACATTGTCCTGGAAGTAGCGGTTCAGCTTCCCGTTCACGATGTTCTCGATCACGTGCTCGGGCTTGCCATCGCTAATGGCGGATTCGCGGGCAATCTCCTTCTCCTTTTCCTGTACGGATTCCGGGACTTCGTCGCGCGATACGGCCACCGGATTCAGCGCCGCAATCTGCATAGCCACGTCGAGCGGGGCCTGCTCATCGTCGCCAGTTACGTCTACAAGGACGCCGAGCTTTGAGCCGGGGTGGATGTACGAGACGATGTGGCCGTCGTCGCTGGCTTCGAGGATCTCGAAGCGACGGATAGCGAGCTTCTCGCCAATGCGACCGGTCATGCGAACCAGTTCTTCCTCCACGGTGTGCTCGCCGTTGTAATCGAGGGCATGTAGCGCATCGAGGTCGTCGGGACGCTCCTGCAGCACGAGCTCGGCCACGCGGTCGGCAAACGACGAAAAGTCGTCGTTGCGGGCCACGAAGTCGGTTTCGCAGTTTACCTCTGCAATAGCACCGAGGCGCTGATCGGCAGCGATCGACGTAACAACGAGCCCTTCTTCGGCTTTGCGGTCGGAGCGCTTATCGACGACTTCCTCGCCCTTCTTCCGAAGCAGCTCAATGGCTTCGTCGAAGTCGCCGTCGGCTTCTTCAAGGGCTTTCTTGCAGTCCATCATGCCCACACCGGTGGCATCGCGGAGCTCTTTTACGTCTTGGGCGGAAATACTCATGGGATTGGTTGAAATTCAGAGTCATCTAAAAGCAGACAGAGAAAACATGCAAGCGGGCCGAATCGCAGTGCGACCCGACCCGGCAAACACACTACGCGTTTCGTTTCGCGCTGGCTTTCTTCTTCATCTCACGCTCCTCCAAGCCCTCCTGAATGGCTTCGGTGATCGTGGAGGTGATGAGCTCGATCGAACTGAGCGCATCGTCGTTCGCGGGGATGGGATAGTCGATGTTCGACGGCTCGCCGTTGGTGTCCACCATCGCAATGATGGGAATGCCGAGCTTCACCGCCTCATTCACGGCGATGTCTTCGCGCTTCACGTCAACGATGAAGATGGCGCCCGGCGTATCGGGCAGATCGCGGATGCCGCCCAGCACGTTCTCAAGCTTCTCATGCTCGCGCAGGCGCGTCAGCTTCTCTTTCTTCTTGAGTTTGTCGAGCGTGCCGTCGCGCTCCATCTTTTCGATCTCTTCCATGCGGAAGATGCTCTTCCGGATGGTCTCGAAGTTGGTCATGGTGCCGCCCAACCAGCGGTTTACCATGTGCGGCATGTCCACCGACTCGGCGTGCTCGCGCACAATGTCTTGCGCCTGCTTCTTGGTGCCCGCGAAGAGGATGTTGCGTCCGCCCCGCGCAAAACGACGGGCCGCATCGGCCGCGTCGTCGAGCATCGACTGCGTTTGCATCAGGTCGATAATGTGGATGTTGTTCCGCTCCATGAAGATGTACGGCTTCATGCGCGGATTCCACCGGCTGGTAAGGTGGCCGAAGTGTGAACCGGCCTTCAGCAGCTGCTCGATCGTAACGCGGTGTTCAGGCTTGCCGCCGGCCTCGGCCACAGAACTATCGTCGTCCTCGTCTTCGGTGTCCTCGTCAGCGGCGGCCTCGGCGTCTTCTTGCGCTTCGGCGTCTGAGGCTTCGGCGTCTTGCGCCTCGTCCTGCTCCGCTTCCGCGTCGTCGCTGGTATCAGCAGACGCGTCGGCCTGGGCCTCGGCAGTGTCGGATTCAGCGGACGCCTCTTCGGGCGGAGCCTCGGTGGCATCGGTGGAAGCGGCCTCGTCGGCCTTCGGGGTTTCGTCGGTAGCCATAGGTTGGGTGGTAAGCGTGAAAAAACGGGTTTAGGCGACTACGACCGTCGTCTGGCACGCGAAACGACGCGAGGGGCGGAGCGCATGGGTGCGCACCGATCCTCTGGGGTCGTCAACCCACGTGGCATCGGGCCGTATGATTGATTCGCTTGGAAAGACCAGAGTCCGGAGCGGATTAACGCTTGGAGTACTGGCTCTTTTTCCGGGCTTTGGGCTGGCCGTACTTTTTGCGTTCGACCATGCGGTCATCGCGGGTCAGGTAGCCAGCGTTGCGCAGGGCCGGGCGCAGCTCTTCGTCGAACTCGACGAGGGCGCGGGCAATGCCGAGGCGTGCTGCTTCGGCCTGGCCGGTGAGGCCACCGCCCGATGCATTGACGAGCACATCGAAGTTGCCGACAGTGTCGGTTACGACGAAGGGCTGGTCGAGCTCGCGGCGGCGCCATGCGACCGGGAAGTATTCGGACGCATCTTTGCCGTTTACCGTGAACGAGGTGCCGTCGCCCGGACGCAGATACACGCGGGCCGTCGACGTCTTGCGTCGCCCAACGGCGTTAAATTGCTTAATAGAAGCCATAATGGAGGGAGGGTTGGTGGTAACGCACAAACGAAAACCCGCTCGTCTTTACCATTCAAGCGGAGTAGGCTGCTGAGCCTCGTGGGGATGTTCGGGGCCGGTATGCACTTTCAGCTTGGTAAGCATGCGGCGCCCCAGCTTGTTTTTGGGGAGCATGCCCTTCACGGCCATCGTGATGAGGCGCTCAGGATGTTTATCGCGCACTTCGGCGGGCGAAAGCTCTTTCTCGCCGCCAGGATAACCGCTGTAGCTGCGATACGTTTTGTCGGTCTCTTTCTGACCGGTAAAGCGCACCTTATCCGCATTCACCACCACGACAAAGTCGCCGGTGTCCATATGCGGGGTGTACATCGGCTTGTGTTTTCCGCGCAGCACATGGGCAATGCGCGAGGCTAAGCGCCCCACGACCATGTCTGCGGCATCCACGATATGCCAGTCGCGCTCAATGTCGCGCGGTTTGGCGCTGTACGTCTTAAAGCTTTGTGTATTCATAGGTATAGTCCGTCTGCAAAACGCTCGGATCCGAAAGTGTGAAGCGGGCCGCCTCTACCCAGCAGGCGCGAGTGTGGCCTGCGTTGGAACGCTACGAGGGGATCCGCTTCGGCATGTGCGACAACAGGGCCCAATGTGTGTTGCGCAGCGCATGCGAAGGCGGGGCCGGCGGTAGGCTGCAGCACCGGCGCTTGCAACGATGCAAGATCCGCACAGAAGAGGGCCCGCGCCCGCATCATCATGATGGAGGCGCGCTGCCATCTGTCGAGCACGCCCTTCAGGCGAACTCGGGCGGCAGGCCAGGCGAAGCGCTGGAGCGACGCGATGCACAGAGGCTGTGACACGCCGTAAACCCAGGATGCTGCAAAAAAGTATTGCGTTCACACTACAGGCGTATGTGCACGATCGGAGGAAGGTGCAAGTTTTGAGGGTGGAAAGGTATTCCTTTAATCTTGATGCACCAACGCGGCGGCACGGACGAGAATCCGTCAGAGTTGAAGAGTAAGCCTGTTCCCAAATACAAAACCCTTGTAGCGTACGTCTCGGTCCCGCTTCACAGCAAATCCAGCGCATCCGTATCGATTGAGACGTAGTGGTTGGAGGGCGGACTTCCACCTCATAGAATACATGTGCGTTATGTAGAGCGAGAGAGACAGAGAATGGACAGGTGGAAGATAGGAGGATGGAATGAGTGGTAGATCTCCGTTCACGTATTTGATGGTACCTTAGGGGTTGTATAACACTTCACTTCATGTTAATGTGTTGCAGCGGAAAGCAGTTAGGACGCATTATGCTTCGTCAATTTCATGAGGCCGGTACCGGATGTACAGTACAGGCCGCCTTCTCCTCCCATGCTCCACTACTCGTCAGACAAATCGTTTTCAGACATGCCACACCGAGTATATTTGGCGCTTTTGCTCTCTGGACTTGTGCTGCTCCCATTGGCTACCCGTGGGCAGGCACAACCCCTTCAGATTGAAGGGCGCGTTGTTGATGCGTCTACCGGCGCGCCGCTTCCGTCTACTAACATCAGCATTGGGGGGACATCGCGCGGCACCGCGGCCAACGACAATGGCGAGTTCGTCCTTACCGTCGATTCGCTGCCGGTCCGGTTAACGGTCAGTCATATCGGATACGAACGCGTGACGCGAGAGGTGACTGAAGCTGATGCCAGTGCTGTAGAGGTCCAGATGGAGCCGACCACAATTGCCCTGGGTGAAGCCGTAGCTACGGGAACGACCGCCGCGTCTTATGTGCAAAACGCGCTGGAGAGAATTGAGCGCTTCTCGCAAGAGACATCGAAGTATACAAAGGGTGTCAAAGGATTCTATCGCCAGAAAACGGGGTTCTACGCAGAAACGCAAGAAGGCCAACTTACCCATGCAAATTCCGATACGGTGTATACCGAGTACATGGAAGTATTTTATAACACGTTCACCTCGCCCTCCGGAATTCAGGGAGTGAGTATCGACCAGGCCCGTTATGCGCAATCTGAGGGACCTAACTACCGACTCAAATAGGAAGACTTTTCAGTCATGACGCGAAAGTGGCTGCAAGTGCCCCCTTCTCTGCCGTTTGAGGAGACTTACATGGTGCAGCCGTTTCATCCAGACGCGGAAACCCTATTTTCGTTTGAGGTTGTGGGTCGTCTTACGCAAGAGGAGCGCGACATCGTAAAAATAGAATACGAGCCCCGATCCGACCTGGACACCCCGGCGTTTGCGGGCATGTTGTTCATCGACGCAGACACCTATGATCTCTACAGATACGAAGGCGTAGTGCAGAGCTCCAGCTCCTTCTTCTGGAACGTGGGGGGTGAAATGGAAAACACGACCCTTCGAGTGGCTGCGGTCTTTCGGCAACTTGACGACCTGTCGGCCACGGTCTTAGACCAGGTCCGGTTTGACCTGTCATATGAGCACGCTGTTGCAGAGTACCGGCGGCGTTATAATACCAGTTCCACGTTCTTTGTCTACGACCACAATCCAACGGATACGTTTGGCACGTCAGATATCGAGAACGACTATGCAGCGATTGACGAAGCGGAGTACGATCCTGCATTCTGGCGCAACAATCCCATTCTGGCCCGCACCCCAACCGACGAGTCCGTAATTCAGTTGTTCGAGCAAACGGGCGCATTCGGGCGCCTTGTAGAGGAACCTGGCAATTCCGAATAGCAGAAACGCATTGTGCGTGATCACCGAACAGCCTGCGCGACACGTCAGCGATCTTTGCCACACGAGCATTCCTCATGCTCCCCGCGATAATCCCCTGCCACGGAAGCAGGATTCCCTACCTCGTGTCACTTTGAGGCCGCTATGCGGAAGAATCTCAACGCTTCCCTTCCACTAACCACTTGTCATGGTGAGCGAAGGCCGACGGAGGAGCCCCGACCACTGTTGGAGGAACCATCTCCTCGGCGTTTAGCGGAAACTGTTCGGGACGGCACGGCACGCGTAGCGATCTCGGCTTGCCCCAAACAATCACACGTGACAGAACAACAGAAGGATGGAATGAGCGGTAGTCCTCCGTTCACATTTTGATAACATTTCGGGCTTGCATGGCGCTCGTTTTTTTTCACGTTAAAAGCGCATCAAGGCACGACAATCAAGTCACGTTATGCTTCGCCCCTTACACAAAGTCGGCATCGGGTGTGCGGTACTGGCCTTAACCGCTTTGGCCTGGTGGTACTCCGCGGATGGCTCAACCTGGGATGCACCACCCGCCATACATGTTGACGATATATCTTGGGCAGCACTTCCAATCATTATGGAAGACAAAACCGTGAAGTCGCCTGCCGCTATCTCGTCTGCTGGAAACACAGGGTCGCCGCGCGCTAATCAGATTGTCTTTTTTGTATATCGCCCGCATGACTGCTACACCAATCGGGAGGCGATGGACCGCTGGCATGAACTGGCGGCTTCGCATGAGCAGGTGCAGGCGATCAATGTGCTCAAGGAGCGTGGCGTGACATCTGCCCGGCGCTACCTCTCCGAGTTTGCTACGCCGTATCCAACGCGTCTCGACACCGCCGAGTGGTTCAACCACACGCTCGGAGTGGATCGTACCCCGGCGGTCGTGCTGGTTTCGGAAGATGAGACGCCGCGTGTTGTATCGCCCTCGGAGCAGCGTTCTGACACCGACCGTCGCCGCCTGCTCGATGTCTTGTAACGTACTGTTAACGGGACGGTTTGGTATGCGCTCTACGACCACGATCTCTTTCCCATTTAGATGTTACACCCATCGGCACGGGGAGCCATTGGGGCAGCGGTTCTGCCTTTGTGGTGCCGACGACGTATCCGATTCCCCGCTCTTCACTCTTTCTGATAGATACCAACAAACCGATGACTGATTCCTCCTTATCGGGCCGACTGGCCAACTTCCTGAGCTCGGCATTTTTGGCCCTTGCATTGCTCGTTGCTGCTGGATTTGCTGTTCACAGCACGAGCATCAACAGTGTCAGTGCCACAACTTCCTCCATTACAACGAGTGCAGAGCCATGCTCTAACACCGTTGGTGACAATCTTTGTGAAGGACAACCTCTCGATTGCCTTTGCGAAGTCATTATTATCGCACCCGCCCCAATTGATACAGAACCTATTCTTCCTCACACTACATACTGATCGGTACATACTGACCGTCATGTGCAGCCCTTGCAGTTCAGCAAGGGCTGCACTTTTCCCTCAAGATAGGCTGAAATATGCATTATATTCGGGCTTTCGTCGTAATTGCTTGCATCCTTGTCGTGCTTTCGGCCTGCACGGGAGATTTCTCATCAGACTCCGAAGTCCGCACGTTATCAGCAAGCGAGCAACTGGTACCTGTTGACACCATTGCGATTCAGGAGACCGATGAGGATTACATTGGTCATTACACCGGAGCATTTGTGACAACCGACCCGTTTCGGATGTACATTGCCGACATACAGCGACACCGAGTTGCGGTGCTCAACCGAGAAGGAGCGATTCAAACATACATCGGAGCTCCTGGTGAAGGACCCGGCGAGTTGCAAAATCCGCACACCGTTTCTGTGAATGGCGACACGGTGATTGTAAATCAGTCCTATGGGCGGGGCTACGCGGTATTTGACACAGCAGGCACCTTCTACCGCACGGACCGGCTTCCCGAAGGCTCGTGGAGTGCAGGCTCGACCCCGCTTCTCCCGGTTGATAGCACGTACATCTATCCGCTTGAACAGGTTGACTCGCGCGAGCAGGGGCTGGAGCGATCCGCGGAGCACACGACAATGGCCCGCTTGGACGCCACACTCAACGTGATCGACACGTTTGGCATATTTCCAGAGTTGTACCACGGATTTTCGCACGTGTCTACTGAGCGTTCCGCAGATTTCGTTGGAGATGATCGGCTTGTTGTGGGATATGACCTAACACCTGATGTCCAACTCTATGATATCTCAACCGAGGAGTATGAACAGATCGACATCATTCGATTAGAACACCCGGAATTCAAACATCCAGAAGAGGAAGTCACAATGGAGCTTGCTGGAGATCGCGACGACCTCTATGAACGTATGGCGCGCATATCACGGGTACATCGCACCTACGGATTTGAAAACGGCGCTGTCGTTCAGTCCTTCCACAACCGTACTGCAGCGTACTACGGTCGGCAACGCGACGAGAGCGAGCAAGAGCACTTCGCTATTGTTGGACATTTGGATACCGACCAGCAAGAAACCCTGAGGCTACCCGGCCCGATTCTCGCTCGCGACGACGCCAACCGCATCTACGTTGAGCTCGACCCCACGCCCGACCAGCGTAAAATTGGCGTGTACGAAGTGGTTGGGTGGGATGATTGAGTGTGGACGTGTGGAGGGATGGAAGTTTGGATGTGTGGAAGTTTGGAGGACGCAGGCTGAAAGCTGCTCTGGCTGGTATAGGCGCTTGCAGTAAAACCTTGCATGTGAATACGAGAGCCCGCTATTCTCAAATAGAAGATATAACCGGACTGCAACTCATCCTTATTTTCGTTTTACCCTGAAAATGGGAATAAGGCGGTGCGCTGTTTTCATCCGCCCATTCACGCTTCCATACCTCCATCCCCAACGGAGCATGCGGAGTTGGTATCACAGCAAATCCAGCGCATCCATATCAATCGACACATAGTGGTTGGACGGTGGACTGCCGTAGGCGGCGCGGGCGTGGCGCAAGGCGCGTTGCAAGACACGGGGACCCTCGGTGGTTTTCAGGATGGTGCGGAATCGGAAGTAGCGCTGCACGCGCTGGATGAATGCCGGGTTCGGGCCCAGAATGTCGATCCGGTCGCTGTGCTCCTGCAGGCGCGCCGTCCACTGGGTGGCGAGGTGCTCGGCATCTTCCTCTTTTGGCGCGCGGAACTCGACCGAGGCCACGTTGCCAAACGGCGGGTACCGCAGCGCCTTGCGCTCCTCCAGCGCATGCTTGGCGAAGGCGTCGTAGTTGTGCGTGCGGGCAAAGCGCAGCGCGGCGTGGTCGGGATTGCGGGTTTGCAGCAGGACCGTGCCCGCCAGATCAGCGCGTCCGGCGCGTCCGGCGACCTGGGTGAGCAGTTGAAACGTGCGCTCTTCGGCACGGAAGTCCGGGAAGAGCATCCCCACATCCGCATCCACCACGCCGACCAGCGTAACCCGTGCAAAGTCGAGGCCCTTCGCGATCATCTGCGTGCCGAGTAAGATGTCGCCCTCCTCCCGAAACGCGCTCAGCAGCGCATGGTGCGCGCCCTTCTGCCGGGTCGTGTCGCGGTCCATGCGCAGGACCGTGGCCTGAGGCAGTTCGCGCGCCAGCATCTCCTCCACGCGCTGCGTGCCGGTGCCGATGCGCTCCAACGCATCAGAGCCGCACGCAGGACAGTGCGAGGGCGTCCGGCGCGTAAAGCCGCAGTAGTGGCAGCGCAGCTGGCGTCCGTGGCTGTGCTCGGTGAGCGATACGGAGCAGTCGGTGCAGTGCGGCACCCAGCCGCAGTCGGCGCACTCGATGACGGGCGCGTAGCCCCGCCGGTTCTGGAGCAGCAGCACCTGCTCGTCGTGGTCGATGCGCGCCTGGATGGCCTCCAGCATCGGATCCGACAGTGGACCGTTGAGCTGATGCTTCTTGCGCTGCTTCGTGAGGTCGAGGATCTCCACCTTGGGCAGTTGCGCCACCGTGCCATCGGTCGTGGGCACGCGCTCGGGCATCGACAGGCGGGTGTACTTGCCGCGCCGGGCGTTCATGGTGCTCTCCAGACTGGGCGTGGCTGAGCCCAAGACGCACACGGCATCATTCATGTGGGCGCGCATCACCGCCACGTCGCGGGCGTGGTAGCGGGGGGCCGGATCGAACTGCTTGTACGAGGCTTCGTGCTCCTCATCCACCACAATGAGGCCCAGGTTGTTGAGCGGAGCCAGCACCGCCGAGCGCGGCCCAATCACGATCTGCTTGCGTCCGTCGCGTAGCGCCTGCCACGTGTCGAAGCGCTCGCCTGCGCTCATCTGCGAGTGCAGCACCGCCACCGTATCGCCCACATGCGCCCGAAAGCGCTGCACCGTCTGCGGCGTGAGGGCAATCTCGGGCACCAGAATAATGGCGCTGCGGCCGGCCTCAACCACCTGCTTCAGCGCGGCGATGTACACCTCCGTCTTGCCGCTCCCGGTAATGCCGTGCAGCAGAAAGGTATGGTAGGAGGCGTCAGCAATCTTCGCTTCGAGGGCATCCAGCGCATCCTGCTGCGCCGCATGCAGCGTGTGGTTGGGCGGCTCGCCGGGCGGCGGCAGATCGCTCAAGGGCGAGCGATGCACCCGCTCTTCGGTGCGCTCGACCAGCCCCTTCTCCACGAGGCTGTGGATGGTGCTGTACGGTGCATCGAGCGCATCCACGAGGTCGGCCTGCCGCACGGGGGCGCGGCGCTGTTCGTGGGCGGTGGCCAGCGTGCGCATCACGGCTTTCTGCTTGTCACCACGCAGCGATTCAGCCGCATCGCGGGCGGCACTGCGGGACTGAAACGGGCCCGCCAGCTGCAAATGGGTTTCGGTTTTGGCGGATACAGAGGGATCGCTCAAGGTGGTGGTCAGTCGCAGCAGTCCGGCATCGGCCCAGTCCCGGATGCGCTGTAGCGAAACCGATATGCCCAGCCGTTTCCGCAGAGCGCTCAGCGTAGTCGAGTCGTGCGCTGCCAGGTCGCGCCGCACGGATTGCGCGTCGTCATCGTCGGGCCAGGCGGCGGCCTCCGCCTCACCCAGCGCCAGCCGCCGTTCGGTCTGCACGGTGAACCCGGCGGGCAGCGCGGCCTTCAGCGCCTCGCCCCAGCTACAGACGTAATAGTCGGCAATCCAGCGCGTTAGCCGCAAGAGTTCGGGCGGACAGGTGGGCCGCTCGTCGAGCACATCATCGATGGGGCGGAGCCGGAAGTCCACATCGTCGGGATCGGGGCCCTCGCCGGTAATGACGCCCGTGAGGCGGCGTCCGCGAAACGGCACCAGCACGCGGCAGCCCGGCTGGGCATCGGCCTCCAGCGCAGGCGGCACGGCGTACGAGAACACCTGATCGAGTGGCAGCGGCAAGACGACGTTGACGGTCATGCAGAGGCGGACGTTGGATGTGCAAGGGTGAGTGCGGATGCGGCGCTTCCCCAACGCTTGTAGGAGCGATATGTTGAATCGGCAGGATGCGCGGAATCCCCATAGCCCGAGGGTACGAATGGATGATACAGGGCGCGCCGAGTCGGGCGATACTTGGAACATAAACAGATGGGCAGAGAAGCCATGCAGATCGTGCGTACCCGCCTGTCAGACTTCGTATCTCCTATACCGTTTCCGTTTCGTATGTCCCTTTCTGTTGAGCGGGTGGCCGAGCAGGCCCAGCATGTGCGAGAGCGCCTGACGTATCTGCCGCGTGCGCTTCGCATGACGTGGAACGCCACGCGTGGGTGGACGCTCGCCTGGGCGGTGCTGCTGGTGCTGCAAGGGCTCTTGCCCACCGCATCCGTCTACCTGACCAAGGTGCTCGTAGACCGCATTGCGGAGGCCCTCAATATGGGGCTATCGTGGGAGACGGCGGCGCCGGTGCTCACGCCTGCGGCGCTCATGGCGGGCATTATGGTGACGCTGGAGGTGCTGAAGGCTGTGGGCGCGTGGGTGCAGACGGCGCAGGCGGAGCTGCTGCACGATCACATCAAAGCGGCCATCCACGAGAAAGCCGCCGAGGTGGCGTATGCGTTCTACGAGTCGCCCGCCTACTACGACACCATGGACCGCGCCAACAGCGAGGCCGCCTCGCGCACGCTCTCGCTGCTGCAGGGCATCGGGACCATTGCGCAGCACACCATTACGCTGGTCGGCGTGGCCGCGCTGCTTATTCCGTACAGCGTGTGGCTGCCGGGGGTGCTCCTCGTTAGCACGCTCCCGGCGCTCTGGGTGGTGGTGCGCCACAAGCAGCGCCACCATAGCTGGTGGGAGGATACCACCGACCAGCGGCGGTGGGCGCACTACTTCGACCGCGTCGTTACGCACCCCATTCCGGCGGCGGAGGTCCGCCTCTTCGGACTTGGCGAGCGCTTTCGGGCGGCGTACACTGCCGTGCGCGAGACGCTGCGCACCGACCGCCTGCGTCTGATGCGCGATCAGAGCCTGGCCACGTTTGGGGCGGGGCTCACGGCGCTTGTCATCACCGGCGGCGCCTTGCTGTGGATTGGCGCGCGTGCGCTGCAGGGGCAAGCCCAACTCGGCGATCTGGCGCTCTTCTACCGCGCGTTCGACCAGGGGCAGAGCCTCATGCGCACCGTGCTCAGCAGCCTGGGTACGCTCTATGCCGATGCGCTCTTTCTGGAGCACCTGTTCACGTTTCTCGACATCGAATCGGCCACCGAAACCGCCCACAAGACACCGGCCCCCGTACCGCAGACCGTGCAGCACGGCATCACGTTCGAGGGCGTCGGCTTTCGGTATCCGGGCAGCGACGCCTGGGTGCTGCGCGACTTCAGCCTGCACCTGCCTGCCGGGGCGACGGTCGCGGTGGTAGGCGCGAACGGCGCAGGCAAAAGCACGCTCCTGAAGCTGATGTGCCGCTTCTACGATCCGCAAGAGGGGCGCATCCTGCTTGATGGCACCGACCTGCGCGCCTTCGACCCGGCCCGGCTGCGCCGCCGGATTGCGGTTATGTTTCAGTATCCGGTGCACTACATCGCCACCGCCGCCAACAACATTGCGCTGGGCGATGTGCATGCCGATCGCTCCGACGCGAAGGTCCGCAGCGCTGTGCAGCGTGCCGCTCAGGGCGCCGGAGCCGATGCGTTCATCCAGGAGCTGCCCCACGGCTACGACACGCTGCTCAGTAAGCAGTTCGACGGCGGCGTGGAGCTGAGCGGCGGGCAGTGGCAGCGCATCTCGCTGGCGCGGGCCTTCTACCGCGAGGCGCCCATCGTCATCCTTGACGAGCCCACCAGCTTTATGGATTCATGGGCCGAGGCCGCCTGGCTCGATCGCTTCCGCACCCTTGTCGATGGGCGCACCGCGCTCATCATTACGCACCGCTTTACCACCGCCATGCGCGCCGACCACATCATTGTGATGGAGCATGGGCAGATCGTGGAGCAGGGCGCGCACGAGTCCCTCCTTGACCAGGGCGGACGCTACGCGCAGTCGTGGCGCACGCAGACCGAGCATCGCGCGCCGCGCCGTCACACGGCCACCGCCTTCCAGACCTCGCCGCCATTCTCCGGATCCCTCTCGTAAGCCCATGTCGATTGCCACTCATTCTCCGAATGGATCGCCGCCTGCGCATCCCCCCGAA
>CAZBTM010000052.1:0-12799 GCA_964494425.1 uncultured Rhodothermales bacterium
AAGCCGCTCCCCTGGAGAGGGGAGCTGTCGCGCAGCGACTGAGGGGTGGATCTGAAGCAGCACTTCATGTGGAGTTATCCCAGCCCGTGGGACGCTTCCCATCTCCGTCTACAGCCCCACCGCTCAACTCTGCGCAGTGTTCGCGGGAAGCAGACGCGCCCTCCACATCCCCCACGCGCCCGCCGCTTATACATAGGTGTAGTTTCCGCACCTGGGTCGTCCGACTCGATTGGAGGAGCCGACGCCCCACATCTCTACGTGCGGCCCGTGGCTCATTGCTTGTACAGGACGAAGTGGCGGATCATGTTTGCTCTTGGCCGCCAGCTCCCATCTCTCGGCCGCTTGTTCTGTATTGCTTCCCCGTTTATGTCTACCCCCTTTGCAGCCCTCGGGCTGAGTTCCACGCTCGCCGATACCGTACGCGATCGTGGCTACACCACACCCACCCCCATTCAAGAAGCGCTCATCCCCTCCATGCTCGCCGGACGCGACGTGGTGGGCCAGGCCCAGACGGGTATGGGCAAAACTGCTACCTTTGCGCTTCCCATGATTCACAATCTGGGCGAAGGCACCGGCACCCTGCGCGGTGTTGTCGTGACGCCCACGCGTGAACTCGCCAAACAAGTCGCTGAGGCGGTCTACGCCTACGGCAATCGCCTGGATATCCGCGTGCTTCCCATCTACGGCGGACAGCCGTACCAGCGCCAAACCCGACGCCTCAACAAGGGCGTCGATGTCGTTGTGGGCACGCCCGGACGCATGCTCGACCTGATTCGTAAGGGCGCACTCGACCTGAGTGCTGTCGAAGTGGCCGTGCTCGACGAGGCCGACGAAATGCTCAGCATGGGCTTTATCGAGGATATCAAAGCCATCCTCGCGGCCACGCCCGATGCGCGCCAGACGGCGTTCTTCTCGGCGACCATGTCGAACGATTTTCAGCGCCTGGCCAAGCAGCAGCTCGATAATCCGGCTTCGTGCCGCCTGGAGCCGGAAGAGCGCACCGTATCCAGTATCGAACAGCGCTACTACCCGGTCGCCAACAAGCGCGCCCGCACGCCGGCACTCATGCGTCTGTTGGAGACCGAAGACATCACCAGCGCCATTGTGTTTGCCCGCACGCGCATCGACACCTTCCGCCTGGCCGACACCTTACAGTCGAAGGGATACAATGCCGGTGCGCTCAACGGCGAGATGGATCAGCCCGAACGCCAGCATATGCTCGACCGATTCCGCAACGGCGACATCACCATTCTGGTGGGCACCAACGTGGCTGCGCGCGGACTCGACATCGACCACGTGTCGCATGTGTTTAACTACAACCTGCCGCGCGATCCGCAGGTGTACGTGCACCGCGTGGGCCGTACCGGACGCGCCGGACGCTCGGGCACCGCGCTTACCCTCGTGACACCCAACCGCCGCAAGCGTCTGAAGCAGACCGAGCGGCACATCAAACGCACCATTGAGCGCACCGATGTGCCAAGCGAGGCCCAGGTGCAGGCCCACCGCGACGCTACCCTCCGCGCCGAGGTGGCCACCTGGATGGCTGCCCACGACGCCCGCCGCGAGCGCGACATCATCGATGCCCTCGTCGACGAAGGCCACGACCCGGCGGCCATTGCTGCTGCCGCGCTCCACGAGGCCCGCACGCGGCGCAAAGCGGCTCAGCGCACGGATACATCCAAGCAGACAGCCCCGCCTGCCGATTCGCACGAAGACGGCATGGTCCGTCTGCGCCTGAACACCGGCGCGCGCAACAACACGCGTCCGGGACAGGTCGTCGGCACGCTGGCCAGTGCCACCAAGATGCCAGGAAGCGCTATCGGACGCATCGACATCCACGCCCGCCACACCATGGTGGATGTGCCCAGCGAGTATGCCCAGCAGGTGCGCGCCAAAAGCGGTAGCTACAAGATTGGGCGTCAGCGCGTGCGCGTCGAGTAGCCCCCACGCTCCAACACATCAGAAAGAAACGCAGCAGCCCGGCCCTTTCCGAAGGAGCCGGGCTTTTTTGATGATAAAGATCTGACAGGTCTTTGGAGACCTGTTAGATCTATTCGAGCCCTCATTCTCACGCCTGGTAAGGCGCTCTATCACCGCAGAGCTGGAAACGAATGTAGTAAGTTATGCCCGTAATCGAATGGCGCGGACGTCTCCGGCGGCACTGATATGCCAGTTTCGATTGTATGGCGGATGCGTCGAATCTCTGTGGAAATGACAAGCGTATGCATCTCCTATGGATACCATACGCACCGTTATTTTTCGTTGGGCGCGCAGGCTCTGGCGGCTGCCCCGCTACGTGCTTCTGAGCCTGCTGTGGGTCTACCGAAACGCCATCTCGCCGTTTACACCGCCTACCTGCCGCTTCCACCCGACGTGTTCGTCGTACGCGGAGCAGGCGCTGCGTGAGTATGGAGCGGTGAAGGGGCTGATCCTTACGCTGTACCGCATTGGGCGCTGCCATCCGCTGGGCGGCTCGGGCTACGATCCGCCGCGCTGGTTTGGGGAGGAGCCGCCGCCTGAGATGGATCACGATACCTCTGCCCCCGAAGCGGCGCCTTCCCAATCTATGCCCTCCAGCAAGCACACATCGTAGCGTCCGCTTCAGGCATCAGATTCCGCATGTATGCTTGCGCTCCAATGTTCACTATGCGGAGATGGCCATGCTCAATCGTGACGACCTACTTTATCTCGTAGGCTCTTTTGCGAACTTGGGACTGGACTACCTGCGCTGGACGCAGCTTGTACCCATGCTCATCGGGTGGTTTCTGGCGTTTGCGTTCACGCTGCCCACGCTGTACGGCGGAGTGATTGCCTTTCTGCAGGACGCCCTGTTGTACGCTGCGCGTTTGCCCATGGCGGCAATTCACGCTGTAGTGCTTCAAGCCGCCGAAGGAGAAATAGCTGCGTGGGCTGTCGATAGCCTGGCCGCATTCACTCTTGACACCTATCCCCTGCTCTCACAGGCTGCTCCCGTGCTCATGTGGCTTCTCACTGCGCTTGGCATGTGGGCCGTACACACCGTCTGGACCGCGATCTTCGGAGCGCGCCGCTCCCGCTCGCTCCGTCAGCGTCTTGTATGGCTCTTCTGGAGCATTGTGGGATACATGGCGTTCGTGCAGTTGGGACTCTGGACGACAGCTACGCCCGACAAACTGGGCGATCCGAACGAGGCCCGCTTTGTCTTGCTGGTCATTGCCCCTATCCTTCTAACAGGCGTGAGCGTATGGGGACTTGTTGTTAGCGCCCTCGTTGACGGTATTCAGAAACCCATCGGCCGCTGGGTGGCCGCGCATGCCACCAATGGCTCCCCAACGCGCTCCGAATCTGTACGCCCGTAGCGCCCAATCGCCCCCAACGATTTCCTTGGCGTGTGTGCTTCGAGTGCGGAACGTGTCAACCGGGCGATGGCGTTGCACCTATGATTCCACCCAGGCCCTCTTCTGCTCACGAAGCTCTTGTCCATAATGACGCTCGCCCTTGCTCAAATCAACCCGACCGTTGGCGACCTTGACGGCAATTGCCAGCGCATTGTGTCGTATGCCGAACAAGCTGCAAAGGCAGGGGCCGATCTGGTCGCCTTTCCGGAACTATGCCTAACGGGCTACCCCCCGCAGGACTTGCTTAGCAATCCGCTCTTCATTGAGGCGGTACAGGAGGCCATTGCCGAGCTTACCAGCACCATTCCCACAGGCATCGGCGTTATCGTGGGGGCCCCGCTGCCAAACCCCGACCCTGAGGGCCGTCCGCTCTACAACACGGCGCTGCTGCTGGAGCGCGGGGCCGCGGAGGCCACCGTGCGCTCCAAGGCGCTGCTGCCCACCTACGATGTATTCGACGAAGACCGCCACTTTGAGCCGGGTCCGAAGGCGCAGGTGGTGTCGTGGCGTGGAATGCGCATTGGGCTGCACGTGTGCGAGGACATGTGGAACTGCCTGCCCGACCAGCCTCACCGGCGCTACACGCGCGATCCCGTCGCCGAACTGGCCGCCCAAGACCCCGACCTGTTGCTCAACATTAGCGCCTCGCCGTTCTCGATGGGGAAATCGGCTGAGCGCCAGGCGTTGTTGTCTGGGGCCGCCTCGCAGCACAACGTGCCGTTTGCGTTTGTGAACCAGGTGGGGGCCAACACCGAAATTGTGTTCGATGGCGACAGCCGCGTGTACACCGCCTCGGGCACGTGTGCTGCCACTGCAACGCCCTTCGAAGAGGATCTCGTGGTGGTGAATCTGGATGCGCTCACGTCTACTTCGCCTCCTGCTCGTAGCGACATTGCCGACCTGCACGACGCGCTGGTGCTGGGCATCCGCGACTACTACACGAAGACGGGCATCTTCGACAAGGCAATCGTGGGCCTGTCGGGCGGCATCGACTCGGCGGTAACGTGTGCGCTGGCCACCGAAGCGCTTGGTCCCGACCGCGTGCTCGGCGTGACCATGCCGTCGGAGATCTCCTCGGCGGGTTCGGTGACCGACTCGGAGCAGCTGGCGCGTAACCTGGGCATTGCATTTCAACAAATCCCGATTGCTCCCGCTGTCGACGCCTTCAATCGCATGCTTGCTGATGCCTTCAGCGGCACCGAACCCGGCGTGGCCGAGGAGAACATCCAGTCGCGCAGCCGGGGCATCACCCTCATGGCGCTCTCCAACAAGTTTGGGCACCTACTGCTCTCCACCGGCAACAAGAGCGAGATGGCCGTGGGCTACGTGACGCTCTATGGGGATACGAATGGCGGCGTCGCGGTGCTGTCGGATGTCTTGAAGACGAAGGTCTATGAGCTTGCCGACTACATCAATAGCGAAGCCGGAACTGACCGCATCCCCCAGAACACGATCGACAAACCGCCGTCGGCTGAGCTGCGCCCCGACCAGGAAGATACCGACTCGCTGCCCGAGTATGCGGTGCTCGACACGATTCTGGCGCGCTATGTCGAAGAGATGCAAGAGGCCGGCACCATCATTGCCGAGACCGGCTACGACCCCGAGCTGGTCCACCAGGTGCTGCGCATGGTCGACCAGAACGAGTACAAGCGCCGCCAGGCCCCTCCAGGCATCCGCGTCACCGACAAAGCATTTGGCATGGGGCGGCGCATCCCGATTGTGATGAACTGGGACCGCGAGGCTGCGCAGTCCGCCGCACGCCCCGCCGCATAGCGCTCCAGGCGTCTTTGGGGGCGCCTTCGTTTCTGTTTGGTTTCTACGCTGATGGTATGATTACGTACGTTTCGGGCACGCTCGTCGAAAAAACAACCGAGCAGGCAGTGGTAGATGTGGATGGCCTGGGCTATGCCATTGACATTCCGACCTCAACATTTCAGGAGCTGCCCGACACGGGCGAGTCGGTGCATCTGTACACGGTGCACTACGTGCGCGAAGACGACATTTCGCTGTACGGGTTCGCCACTAAGGCCGAGCGCACGCTGTTCAACACCATGCGCGGCGTGTCGCGGGTGGGGCCGAGCCTGGCGCTGTCGGCGCTCTCGGCGATGTCGCCGCGTGCGCTGCGCGACCATGTGCTAAACGGCGACACGGCGCGCCTGAAGGACATCTCGGGCGTAGGGCGCAAGACGGCTGAACGCCTCATCGTAGAGCTGCGCGATCCGCTCTCGGAGATGGATCTGGGCGACGCACGCACCGTGTCTACCGGCTCCTCAGATGAGAAGGCCAGCGCCCGCGCCGACGCTCTCGCGGCCCTCGAGTCGCTGGGCCTGTCGCGTGCCGATGCTGAGCGCGCCATCCGCGTGGTCCTGCGCGACAATGCCGACCTCGACTCGGCGGATGCGCTGGTGCGCAAAGCGCTCAAGGTGGATCGCTGAGCACCCGCATCTCACGAAAAGTGGAATACGTACGTGATAGCCTCCAGGCGCTCACCGTCCCATCTGAGCCGCAGATCAGCAGCGCCCTGCTCCACGTTTTCGTACACCCAGGTCCCGTTTTCCACACGCTGGGGTGCGCCCCGTTGCCGACGCACCGCCTGCTGGGCCATGTCGACGCGCAGGCCATTGGGATCCGCGTAAAACGATGCCAGGAGTTGTAGCTGAATAAGGAAGCTGTGGGCATCATCACTTCGGATGTACACCCGCGCCTGCAGCGCAGGGTAGTACAGCGTACGCACGGTGTCGACCTGGCCCGCTGCGTAGGCATTCTCGACCGCCTGGGCCGTTACCCGCTGCGGGGCACCCAGTTGGCGCACGACCGCTTCGTACGTGGTCGGCTGTCGTCCTTGCAAGGCGGCCTCAACGAGACGCTGTACTGCATCTGGTGTTGGCCGCGCTGCTGCGGCTTCCTTGGCAGCGTCTGGTGCCGACGGGGCGGGCATCACCGCGGGCTCAGCACGCTCGGGCGTCCGAGCACTGCTTCCACATCCCCCCAAGAGCACACTTCCCATCGCAACCAGGCCCACTGTCCAAACAGCAAAGGAGCGCATCATCATTCAGGGTGGCGATGACAAAGTTGGCAGTGACAGAGACACGGACCGTATCCCGCAACGTCCGCAACGTCCGCAACGTCCGATAGAAGCTGTTTTCGGGGGAGATGCCGGTCGTTATGCTTGCCCGTACGGCTCTGCCAGGCGTAGCACAGCAGACGTATCCGCAGGAGATCTCGAACCGAGCATCTCTCAATCAATAATGATAGGCGCTCCTGACTTGTATGCTTCGTGGAGGGCCTCCATCCCCTCGCTCCGGAAATCGCTGGCGGTTTCATGGCGCGGTCCCATCACGGTAACACCAATGCTTACGCCGCCCTTTAGCAGCCCTGTTGCCCGAAGCATCCCCCGGTGCACCGTAAGCGTCCATTCCTCAACATCTTGCAGCCCCGCGCGGTGAAAGACGCCATAGGTGAGTTCGCCGAAGCGCTCCACCCGCTGATTGGGAGCCGCTTCCTGTAACGTCTCATACAGCAACTGCTCCGCACGCTCAACCGTGTCCTGACCTTGTTCTGCAATCATGTCGGCCCGATTGAGATGGACCAGCGCAAGAGCAAGCGGGGCCTCGGCCGCATAGGCTGCTTCCATCTCCTCCGCCACAATTTCGATGCGCGGGCGTGGCCCTTGGCGTTCCACCTCTGGGGAGGGCGTGGTCATGTCTACCATTTCCCCCTCTGCTGCGGTATGCTCCGAAGACGCGTCTCCTTTCGTCTCGTCCGATGTGGTATCAGTGCGTGCGCTGTCTCTTTCGGTTGAGGGGATCGATGGCCCAAGCGATGTCGGATCGTATCCCAGCAGATGCCCCAGCATCGTTGCGCCTTGCGCAATCAGCCGCTTCGTATGCTGATGCGGAAGCGGCACATCGGCATCTCCATCGGCGAGCAAGAAGTAGGTAGCCGACTGCTGAGCGTGCTGGATGGGCGCAACAGCTACATGCTGCAAGGAAGGCACGCCGTCAGAGTAGTAGTTGAGTGCCTCACGCAGGCGGGGCTCATCGCTGAGGCTACGCACGGTAACATCAGCGTGCGACATTCGAGCTGTAACCAGCGGCACCGAGGCCGAAAAACTGCCGCTACGTTGCACCGAAGTCGCCGCACTGTCGATTCCGGCAATGCGATACTCCAACGCCATCTCTTCCTGAACGAGCAGCACCACCGTATGAGCTTGCAGGCTATGGCGCAAGGCCTGCACAAACGCCTCTACACGCGGATCGCCTGCGGCCTCCTTTGCTTCATCGGCCTCGACAGCCTCCTTAGCCGTTCGTGCCGCCGAACCAGACGAGCCTTCTCCTCCTTGTGCGGTCTTGTCCGATCTACCCTGTGATGCGCCACGTGCCTGCGAAAGGGTCTGATCTGAAGACGATTTTTTCCCAGCGGAACGGGCGTCGTTGCCCTCGTCGGTAGTCGAGCGCGCGCGCTCAATGCCATTCGAGGTCGCACTGTTAGACACGGACTCTGAACTCTTTGCGCCGGAGCTCTTCGCGCCGGAACTCTCCGTCATGGGACGTACCGACGACAGGCCCAGCGCATCTCGGTCGTCGTTTCGGGCGGCCTGCGATGCCGTCTTCGGCCCGTGACGCAGCCATAGCTGGTACACGGCAAGGCCTAACGCCACGCCGCCTGTACCGCCAGCCGTGGCATACAACCACGACTGCCCAGTGACAAACGCCAGTGCGGCCATAAGCACGGCCAGTCCAGCAAGAATGAGTCGAATCATATAAACGCGAGTTGCGGACCAAGAATCCGGCTTATGATACACGATGAACAGCGGTTACGCAACCAGCACGGCCTGCCCCCAGGCGTGCACTGCTATACACTCCTTTCTTTCACAAATACTTAGCACCTGTTTGGGTTTTCAGGGTATGTGGCCCACGTAAGCTCTACCAATACAAGCGTTGCGCTCTCTTTAGCGTACGGCAGTCGCAGTAGGGCAACATGCTCTTTTTCACCCGTTGGCTATGCCAACACGTGGTCGGTACGCTCATATCGCTTTACGTAATGAACCTAATGAACGGACCGTTCAATATGACAGCCTGTACGTGGTACTTTGTATTATATACATTGGACATCGGATGAGACTGTACGAGGCACACTATGCGGAAGTGCCCTCCGATATCCTGACTATGCAGTGGTAGGGCGCTGAGCGGTAGAAGAAACGGTCTTTGCAGCGTTGGGATACGGGATACGAGATAACAGATTGGCGTGTGTATACGATGCAGGCAGCGGATTTGGTTCGGCCCAGATTGGGCCGTCATATGTCTCCATGATCACGTAATCACCGGCTCGGCCGTGCACCCACGACTGGTTCAGCGGCACTTTGCCATAAGGCGTGTCGAGCACATACGTTGGAATCGCAAATCCGGTGGTATGTCCCCGCAGCGCCTGCATCAGATGCATGCCCGTTTCAATGGGTGTGCGCAAGTGCCCGGTGCCCCCGATGACCTGTGCCTGATACAGGTAGTACGGACGAACCCGCATGGCCACAAGCCCCTCACAGAGTGCTTTCATGGTCTCCACATCGTCGTTGATTCCGCGCATCAGCACGGTTTGGTTGCCTACAGGAATACCAGCTTGCAGCAACCGGTCTATTGCCGCAGCCGCATCCGCGGTAAGTTCGTTGGGGTGATTAAAATGTGTGTTGATCCATAGCGGAGTGTACTGAGCCAGCAGGTCGCACAGCTCATCGGTAATGCGGTATGGCAGCTTCACGGGCATGCGCGTACCAAAGCGAACCATCTCGACATGTTCGATGGCCGTGAGCCGCGTCAGTAGCCACTCCAGATGCGCATTGTTGAATGTGAGCGGGTCGCCCCCGGTGAGCAGTACATCGCGGATAGCGGGGGTGTCGGCAATGTAGTCAATGGCCTTTTGCAGTTCGCCCGTGCGCAAGAAGAAATCGGCATCGCCCACCATGCGCTTGCGCAGGCAGAAGCGGCAGTATACCGCGCATTCGGCTGTCACACAAAACGCCACGCGGTCGGGGTAGTTGTGCACCAGATTCTTGACCGGCGAGTGCGCCACTTCCTGCAGCGGGTCAAGCTCGTCGACCAGGTCATCCTGCATCTCGTTGATGTGCGGCACCACCTGCTGCCGCACGGGGCAGGCCGGGTCGTCCGGGTCCATCAGTGCAGCATAGTACGGCGTGATGTTCCACCGAAAGACCGGCTCCGTCTCCGCAATGCCCTGGCGCTCGGCATCGGTGGGCCGAATCCACTCCGAAAGGTCGTCGAGCGTGTGGATGCGATGACGCATCTGCCACCGCCAGTCGGTCCATTCGTCGGGCCGATCGGCAGCAATATGAGGACGCGAGGAAGAACACGTCATGCAGAATCAGAACAAAAGGTTAGCATCAAAGCAGATAGCCGAGCACGGCGTAGCGAGCGCTGCGTCTTGTGTGCTTATAGTTCGGCCAGGGAGATCCCATTGGTGAGCGGCGCTCTGTTTGCGAGTGGACCGACGCCCAGCCGCTTCAGCCCTACGGCAATGACATCTGCCAGGAGATCGGGGTACGGGCGGTTCATCAGTTCAGCGATGATTGCAAAGGTGCCATCGGGCGCAAACGTGGGGAGCGGGTTGATCTCCAGAAGGTACGGGATGCCTTCTGCATCCACCCGAAAGTCAATGCGCGCCACGTCACGGCATTCCAGCTTCTGGTAGAGGAGCAGTGCATCGCGGCGCAGGCGGGTTTCAAGGGATGCAGAGAGCGTACCGGCAATCGTGTAATCCCATTCACGGTCTGGAGCGCCGCGCCGTTCCAGTGCATGCACTCCAATACCTGTGGTAGGCTCTACCGCCCGTTGCAATACGGGCAGCGCACGGGGCGGATTGTTGCCGACCACAGCAACGGTAAACTCGCCCCCGCCTTCGACAAACGACTCCACAATCACGTCTTGCTGATACAATGCGGTTTGCCGATCTACTTCGTCGCGTAGCGCATCAAGGGTGTGCACCTTGCTGGCCGGTATAATCCCTTTCGAGGTGCCTTCGTAGCGCGGTTTCACGAAGAGTGGAAACGACGCAGGAAGAGCGTCTTTGCTCACCGCATCCGCCTCAGCAAACACCGTCCACGGCGGCGTTTTGATGCCTGCACGGACCGCCAGGTCTTTGGTCGTGGCTTTGTCCAGCGTAAGCGAAAGCGTGAGCGCGTCGGAGCCCCACTGTGGAATACCCGCGAGTTCCAATAAGATGGGAGCGTGCGCTTCCCGGTTGCGCGTGCCCTGTCCCTCGGCAATAGTCAGGGCCGCATCGAGAGCGAGCCCAGTGCACAGCTGGTCCTGTAATGCGCGGGCCGGTCCCACGCGCACGGGTTCGGCCCCACACTGGCGCAGCGCTTCTGCGAGTACATCGACGGTTTCGATTGGCTCGAACTCGGCATCCGCATCGGGCGGATCCTCATTGCTCCAGGTATAGTCGGAAAACACATCGTAGATCAAACCAACACGTGGCGGGGTAGCCATGTAGAACCAACTAATTTAATGTAAACACGTTAATGCAACCTCAATCCGGGTGGCTGCGTGGTGATATTGCTGGATGTATACGGAGTTGCAACGTCTCATCTTTCCATCATCGACTTTTGCTATTGCCATGGAGCGTCCTAACCAGAAAGCCCTTCTCGTCCGCGTAGCAGGCGATTCTGTCCACGGCCTTACGACACTTAACGAACATCTGTCGAATGGGTGGCGCGTGGTCAAAACGACCCCACTGGGGGGCGGCCATGCAACCGAGACCGTGGCCCTTATAGTTATCGAGCAGCAGCGCTCGGCGGATGCACAAGCCATGCCCGTAGCCGAACGGCAAGCGCAACCCGCGGAAGACGACATCATGCCTGAGGTTGAGTCGCCTGTAGAGGGGGACGGGGCGAGTCCTAACGCGGATCCCGGCGACCCCGACATCGATGTAGCCTCTGAAAGACCCGCCACGTAAGAACTCACCGCGCAGCAGGGGCTCTACTTTGTCGCTTCGTCGTTTCCAGCCCAGTTCCATTCTAATACCCCTCGAATGGCGCGGCCTAACGTCACGACCGTCCTCATACGCTCGTGGTCTATTTCTGAATGTGTCTTGTAGCGCATGTTGCTTTTGCCCCGATCAGATGGTACCATTGTTACCGATCTCTTAATGACTAAACACTGTTAAGTGCCACATGCATTCGCCCAACCGCTATTAACACGTGGGGGTGGCTATGCTCACGGCCCAGCGCCTACCCGTCCTGTTCACTATCATCTTGATCGATTATGATCTCTTACTTGCTATGCTTCACTCGGAAGCGCTTTGTTAATGCTGCGCCTTATGGCGTGCTTGTTGCCGTTACCACCGTGCTTTTGCTCTGGGGACTGGCCCCCACCTCCAGTTCAGCGCAGGGGTTTGGCGTCTATGAGCAAGGCACCTGCGTTATGGGACGCGCCGGGGCCGGAGTGGCTACCTCGTGCGGCGATGCCTCTGACATCTTCTTCAATCCCGCTGGCCTCTTAAGCACGCAGGGTACTACCGTGAGCCTGGGGACCACCATCATTGCAGCAGGCGGCTCTTTTACCGATGACTACACGCAACAGACCACTGACCTGCAGAACAGCCCTATTCCAGCTCCGCATCTCTACGCCTCACATCGCTTCTCGCCCGACCTGGCGCTCGGTCTCGGCGTGTTTGTCCCGTACGGACTGGCGACCGAGTGGGACCGTAGTTTCGACGGCGCCTTTGAGGGCTACGATAATAGCGTCGAATCCATCTACATTCAGCCCACGGTAGCCTATCAGCTTACCGATCGCATTTCAGTGGGGGGCGGACCTAATATAGTCATGGGAACGGTCGAGCTAAACCAAGTGGTTGACCTTTCATCTCAGACCCTTCCTGGCAGCGCCCTCACTTTCGGATCAGTCGGGGTTCCCTTCCATACCGCATTTGCTGACTCAAAACTGGACGGAGACTGGGCCTTTGGAGTCGGCGCGCATGTCGGGATCCAGGTAGAAGCCACAGACCGCGTTCGGTTTGGCGCACGGGTGATGGCTCCTGTTGAACTCAATTATACCGGAACGGCCACCTTCAGCCAAATCAGCACGGGTCTGCCTACCACCCCACAGCTATCCGAAATTCTGGGGCAACCTGTCACCGTCTTTCCGGACTTAGATGCTCTGCTCCGCGGTCAGTTCGACGATGGAAACGCGTTGAGCACACAAGAAATCGAAACCTCACTCACGATGCCGATGCAGGTCGTGCTGGGAACGAGCGTAGAGGCCACCGACCGCCTCACGCTTATGGTCGACTATCAGTGGACGCAGTGGTCGAGCTTCGATCAGATCGTGATTGAGTTTGAGAATCAGGAGGATCCTGTAGTCCGCAACGAAAACTACGGCGATACCAACGCCATTCGTGTCGGGGCCGAG
>CAZBTM010000052.1:12809-14804 GCA_964494425.1 uncultured Rhodothermales bacterium
CGGAAGTGGAAAGGGGAATTCGTCGTCGGTATCAATGCCCGGGAAGCAACTGTACCTGCACTCTCCGCGAGCGGGGACCGTCGAACTCACAAAAATAGACTCCTTGCCAGGTGCCGAGTACCAGCTTACCGACACGTGGTCCGTACGAGGCGGCTACCTCTTCAACCAAGCGGCTGCTCCCGACGAAGTCGTTACGCCGCTGCTCCCAGAGAATGACCGCAACCACTTGACGATTGGGGCAGGCTGGCAAGCAAGCGACCTGCTGCGCGTCAACGCGTCGTACCAGTACCTGGGGCAAAACGACCGGCGCGGACGCACGCGCGGCCTCTCTGAAAGTCGACCCGACACCAACGGGCTCTACAGCTTCGACGCTCACCTGTTTGGTCTCACAGCGACCTTCTCGCTGTAGTCTACCGTGCTCTCGTATCCTGCCGTCTCTTTCCCGCTAACGCTTTATGTATATGTTCCGAACCCGACTTTCTGCGCTGCTGTCTGCGCTCCTGATTGCAAGTCTCTTTTTATTTACTGGATGCGATGATGACTCGCTTACTCCAGCGCCTGTTGAAGATGATCTGTTCGCGCGCTACGTATCACTGGGCAACAGCATTACCGCGGGCTTACAGTCCAGCGGCATCAACGCTGCCACACAGCAAGATGCCTATCCGGTGTTGCTGGCCGAACAGATGGGCACGCCCTTCAACAGCCCCCTGCTGGCAGGCGATGGCTGCCCGCCCCCTCTTACCAATGCTATAACCGGTGAACGGGCAGGTAGCACGCCGTGTGGACTGCGCCAAGCTCCTCCCGTGCGCCTGAACAATGTCGCTGTACCGGGCTCCGCCGTCGTTGACCTTCTCGACAATAGCGCCCCGAGAAACAATGCTAACGTGCTAACCCAACTGTTCCTGGGCGGACGCACGCAGGTGGAAGCCGCGGTCGAAGCCGAACCCACGTTCGTGACCATCTGGACCGGCAACAACGATGTGCTCAACGCAGCCTTTGCAGGTGTCGTTACCCCTGAAACGGTCACCCCTGTGAGCAACTTTGAGGCACGCTATACCGAAGCGCTGAATGAACTCGAAGCGGCTGGCGCGCAAGGCGGTGTGCTCTTTGGCGTGAGCGACATCACGCTGATTCCGCACTTCTCTGCCGGTGCGGCGTACGCAGCTGCCGAAAACCAGATAAACGCCGTTGGGAACAGTCAGAGTCCGGCCTGGGGCTCATTCAGTGTTGATGCCAGCTGTGCCCCGAGCCAGCTGGGCACGACCACGTTAGTGCCTGCTAACTACGGACTTTCTGAACTGCTGGCCCGTGCGCTTGAAGGCGCGGATGTGACGCTGAACTGCGCTACCGACGAACGCGTGCTTTCTGGGGAAGAGGTGGCCCTGGTACAAAGCCGCGTAGACGCCTACAACAGCTTCATCCAGAGCGAGGCCAATGAGCGCGGCTGGGTCTATCAGCCGATCAACCCGACGCTGAATGAGCTCCGTGAAAGCGGCGCCATCCCGCCGTTTCCGAACTTTTCGGATCCCACTGGTGATTTCTTCGGCACGGCCTTTTCGCTCGATGGCATCCACCCGAACAGCGCTACGCACCAGGTTGTGGCGAACACAACCATCGAAGCAATCAATGCCGAGTACGGCACGTCGCTCTCGACGATTGAGTAGCATGTGACGCTGTCACCGCCTACTGCTCCTGTACACGAAAGCGCGGCGCCTCCCTGTGGGGGGGCGCCGCGCTTTTTGGTTGGCTTATCACGGCGGGTTGCAACATGACGGTAGACCTGCGTAGTTGTCGCACACACCACTCGTTGCCACTCGTCACGGAGCTCCGCCTCGTGACGCCCTAATCAGGAGGCTCTGCCTCCCCCGTACACCCAGAGGTCTCCGGATTGGAGAGACGGGAGACGACTGGATGGTTCTCACCGTTCACCTCCGCCGGAGACGTCCGCGCCGGGTGACGCTCCCAGTCTCCGGCTACAGGCCCATTCTTTCCATC
>CAZBTM010000053.1:0-14530 GCA_964494425.1 uncultured Rhodothermales bacterium
GGTGGGCACAATGCGGGACGGCGTATCGTAAAGCATCGCGTGTGCAGCGGTGTTTCCGTTACGCACACTCTGCCGTTAGGCAGGCTTCTTCTTTTCGCATCAACCGTTTGCTGTGTGATATGGACACTCCCATTCGCATCCAATTCGTCTGCCTGGGTAATATCTGCCGCAGTCCGCTTGCTGAGGGGCTGTTTCGCGAGAAGGTAGAGGCTCATGGTCTGGGCAACGCATTCGAGATCGACTCCTCGGGCACGGGCGACTGGCACGTGGGCAGCAAGGCCGATGGACGCATGCGCGAAACGGCCCGCAAGCACGGGCTCTCCATCGAAGACCACCGCGCCTCGCAGTTTCAACCGGCCGACCTGGAGGCGTACGACCACATCTTCGTGATGGACAAGAGCAACCTCAACGACGTCATTTACCTCGACGAAAACGACGCCTATGGCGGCAAGGTACGCCTCTTTCGCGAGCTCGACCCCAAGCCCGGCAATTATCAGGTGCCCGACCCGTACCAGGGCGGCAAAGAAGGATTTGAGCACGTCTACCAGATTGTGAACCGCACCGCCGAGGTCCTGCTCAATCGCCTTATCGACGAATACGACCTTACGCCCCAGGCCGCATGAGCAGCGCAGAACCGTCGCCGTCTAACAGCGCTCCTTTTGCCGATGAACCGGCGCTGCGCCAGGCGCTCGCTGACGCCCTTGGCGCCGACCTACGCACGGCCACCCCAGTGTCGGGCGGATGCATTGCCCATGCCTCCCAACTGGATACGACCGCCGGGCTGTTTTTCCTGAAGTGGGGGCGCGGCCCCGTGGCACGCACCTTTGCCGGTGAGGCTGCCGGCCTTCATGCGCTGGCCACCCCCGACACCCCATTTCGGATTCCCGAGGTCGTGGCGACCCAGCCAGAGACCGATGAGCGCCCTGGCTTCCTGCTCATGGAGTGGATCGAGACCGAGCCGCCCCCGCCCACCTTCGATGCCGATTTGGGGACAGCCCTTGCAGTGCTGCACCGCCATACCGGTTCGCAATACGGCTTTCGGGTGGACAACCACATTGGGCGGCTGCCACAAGCCAATCCGCGCGCGTCCAATTGGGCTGCGTTCTTCCGCACACAGCGTCTACAGCCGCAGGTTGAGCACGCGCGTGCCCGCGACCGCTGGTCTGCCAATTGGGATGCGCTATTCGACCGTGTTATGGAACGGCTCTCTACGCTTCTCCCCCACGACCCTCCTGTTTCGCTTGTGCATGGCGATTTGTGGCGCGGCAACGTCATGGCCGCAACCTCGGGCAGCCCCGCCCTCATCGACCCGGCTGTGTACTACGGACACCGCGAGGTAGATCTGGCCATGACCACGCTCTTCGGCGGTTTTGACGATGCGTTTCGAGATGCCTACCACGCGACGTGGCCCCTGGAGCCGGGCGCTGCGCTTCGCGCTACAGTGTACAATCTGTACCACCTTATCAACCATCTGAACCACTTTGGCAGCCCCTATGCTCAGCAGGTGCGGCATGCGCTCAACCGCATTGCGCATGCCTAACTAACGCAGGGGGCGGGTTCTTCCCATTGTCTTTTCGGGGCAGGCATCTCCCTTTGTCGCGACGCGACATGTACTCCGCTTCGCGAAGGGGAAACGCCCGAATAGCGTGAGGGAATGGGGGGATATTAGGATTGCGTATGCTGCTACAGGACGGCCAGCAAAGTAGGAAGGAAACCTGCACATGCCGTTAACTATGCTCGTCCGCTCCTGTAGCCTCATCGCGAGGCATCGCCTCCGGCATCCTACAACAAAAGCGCCCCGGTCCTTTTACAGACCCAGGGCGCATCCGTGATGTGCAAGATGCCTATCTATCGGTTACAGATCTGGTAGGAGGCAAACGTGACGCGCTCCCGTGAAGCACCTAAACAGCGTCAAGGTTACTCATTAGACGCTGTCGTGTCGTTCGATGCAGAAGCCTCCGACGAGGACTCGTCGAGCGATCCAACCAAGGCTTCGCCTTCCGACGTAATGGCTTCCAGCGACGCCAGTGCAGATTGCATCTCTTCGCCCAGTGCACGCAGGCGCTCTACGTGGGTATCAAAGCCAGAGCGCAGCGACGCATTCAGCATCGTCACGTACAGATCGTCGCCATTGTTCAGATTAGCCCGCAGAGTGCGCAGCGCCTGTGTGGCATCGCCTGCTGTGTTGTGCCACGACGCATGAATCTCATCGTTGCGTTCTTGCTCCTCAGCACGGAGGTCGGCGTTGGAGATGTTCGCGGTTTGCGCATCGAGGTGGTGGAAGTAGCCCACGGTACGGGCTGCAACCTCAGCGTATTGCGTAGCCAGCAGGTCGACCTCTTCACGCACCGCATCCCAGTCTTCGCGCCAGGCACGTGTCGCCTCGCGCACGGCTCCGGTCGAAGGCGCATTTTCAAGTGCGTTCAATGCCTGACTCATAGCCTCTTCTACCTGGCTGGTTGTCTGTGCACGTTGATCTTCGTAGCTATTCAGGTCACTCGCAAGAGCCTCTGCTGTAGCAAGGGCATCGTCGAGTGTTGCTGCTTCTGTTGCCATAACAACAGGCGGCTCAGGGTCCTCGGCTTGCGCTTCAGAAGGTGCCGAGGGCGACTCGACAGCACCTGCACTGGCGCATCCGGTAAATAACAGAGCAGCAGCAACAGCAAATAAGGATAGTCGACTTGTCATGCAATTGGGGGACTGGTTGACAAATAAGGAGAGCGTGTGTTAGAGAGCGCACCGCCTCGCGGAGCATGTGGGGTGCTCAAGTCACTGCGGCGTGTGCATGCTTGTGTATGCGACAACAAGCACGCCACAACATGCCAAGACATGCGCAACCAGCCGCACTTCACAGAATTGATGCGAACTCGACGCAAGATCGGGCTACCGCTGCCAATTAGAGCGGGCGTTAGACTCGCAGTGCAGCGAGTCGATCTGGCATATCAACCTGCAGGGTTCTGGCATCTGGCGATTCCGACGCGTCTGGCTTGCGTGGAATGGTAAAATAGAATATCGTTCCCTTATCAAGTGTACTTTCTACCCATACCGCGCCATGATGACGATGGACCATCTCTTCGCACAGCTGCAGCCCGAGCCCGGTGCCCAGTTCGCCATCGGTGCCGGGGACCGAGCGCATTCCGGCTGAAGAAGAAAACAGCTTCTGTTGGGCTTCTTTGCTGAGCCCAACGCCTGTGTCGGATACGGCGACAAGCACCCAGTTTTTGCTAACCGGCTCCGCTGAAACGGCAACCCGGCCTCCAGAGCCGGTGAACTTGATCGCATTCGACAGGAAGTTACGCAGCGCAATGGTTATCATGCGCGGGTCAACATACACCTGTAGGGTCGTGGGCACCTCGTTTGCCAATTCGATGCTCTTGTGCTGGGCTGCGCCCCCCAGCAATGTAAAGCACTCCTCAACCATCATGTGCAGCCCAACGCGGTGCGGGTCAACATCCATTTTGTTAGTGTCGAGGCGACTCCACATCAACAGGTTCTCGACCATGTCGAGCGCCTGCTGAGACGACTGCTGGATGAGGCGCAACATGCGTGTTTCACGCTCAGACCGGCCGTCGCGCTCGGTAAGCACCTCGGCCAGCCCACGGATGCCGACCAGTGGATTCTTAAGATCGTGCGAGAGAATCGACATCATGCGGTTGGTAGCCGCGAGCGTATTTCGCAGCCGCTCTTGAGACGCTTGAAGCTCGTGATTAAGCGCCGCGATCTGGTCGGCTGTCGTAGCAAGCAGGTCGGTGTTCTGCTCCAGCACATGAGCCGACGAGGCCGACGGCCGGTGTGTACGCGGCACCGGCGGTACCGCCTCTGGAGGCAGATACCCCCGCAAGCGCTTTCCGGCTTCGGCAAGCACCGACTGGGCGCGGTTGCGCTCTGAGATGAGCATGCCAACCAGCAGCCCGGCAGCAGCCAACACGATTAGAAACAGCTGCTCGCCTACTGCACTGGTTGGGTATCCCCCTGTAGCTTGTAGCAGCGAGATCCCCAGCGTGATCACAAATACTGCTGCCGACGTAGCGGGAAGCCCATGCCGCAGTGCAATCCACAGCACCGGAAGGAAGCAGATGTAGTACTGTGGAGGATGCAAGGACGGGACAAAGAACGCCCCATACAGCGCAAGGAGTACAATGCCCCACTCCAGTCCATATATCAGACGATCTACGGATGTAGAAGGCACCCATTCAATCCAGTCAATGCCCCGTTTTTCGTATGCTGGGTGCATCGACCAGCCTAATAGCGCCCCCAGCGGAGCCACTGTCAAGATGCCTGCACTGTCTGCCAGTGCCCATCGCGTAGCAAGCGTCCCCCACATTTCCCACTCGAACCCGGGTATCCCCATTGCACTGAAGGCGCTGATACTAAAGGCAGCCAACAGCACCGGGAATACCAGCGCCCCGATCAAGAATGTGTGGGCTGTTTGCAACGACGCCAGTGGAGGGACAAAGTAGCGCTGCATGCTTCGTGCGGCTGCCACGTACGCCCCTCCGTAAGCAGCAGCCATCCCCAGAATGCCCCCGATGGGTAGTGCTGCCGACATGAATGCAAGTTCGAAGCCGGTGGCTATAGCAATGGCTCCGCCTGCAACCCATGCCGGGACAAGCAAGGCCAGCGCCAGGTGGAGCCCTGAAGCGGCACGCCATGTCGGAATCGCTGATACCGCATTCGGCACATACCCTCCGTGCTCAACGAGCACGAATAGTGCTACGTAGGCAGTCACATAGCTAACGGTGTAAAGAGCATTGCGCCGCATCAGCAAAAAAACGTTGGCAACGTGGTGGGAAGGGTCTGAGGACTCTCACGTCTAATTAATTGAGACACAGAGGCATCCTGGCAGCGAGCCAGTATCTCTTTCCTTGGCAGTAACCCTTTTCTTCCCGTCAGTGGGTAGTTTAGCTGTTAGGTAGTTCCACGGTATTGTACCTAAGGCAAAAAGTAAACCACGTTTGGGACGCGCCATGCTAAATTGCGATACACACGCAATGACCTACAATGGAATAATCCCCTCGATGGAGGACGCCTCCTTATATACATCTACAACAGCATCGCTGGATGTCATCTGGACGCGGGCCGTCACGCTTTTATATGTGCCCTTGCTTGATTCGCGAACCCGCACCGGATGGCCGCCGAACACGGCTTTCACTTCGTCGATTTGCTTGGCTGGCACGATAAACTTGAACGTGTAGCGCGTAGGCCACTCATTCTGTTCATCAAGCAGCGTTTTAAATCGCCCCCATGATCCATCGCCGTCGGGGGGGTCTGAGAGGGCTCCGTTTCCCATCGATAGTAGGCTCATAAACAGATTGTTGTGCTTATTCGGGAAGGTACGCTTACTGGTATTGGGGGATGCTTCGTGTAGGCCGTTGCCAATGGCAAAAGCATATAGGCGTCTGCTCCGCTGGATGCCGATCGCCCTATATGTGCTGCGCTCACCTTGCCGCGATTAGCGCTTAAATGGCAAACCAGACATTGACACAAGCAAGAACTAAAGAACAAGATCTACGCCACCTCTCCCAGTTGCTGTAGCTAATTTACAAAAGCAGCTATTAGCTTTTTAGTAACGACTGTCGCACGTATCTGTTTGCAACATATCTGATGGCGTGAGAAGCTACTCGGTGAGTGGTCTGCGACATCGTGGGTCTGTGCCATCGTGGGTCTTGCATCAAAGTATATGTCTCCGACGTCGAGGGATGTCTCACAGTTGATGCATGTGATAGCCTCTGTTCAATATGCCCAGATTGGAGGAGGCCCCGGAGGCGTTCGGCGCGCATGCCCCGCTCGTTTTTTAGCCAGCACTGCCAGCGCCCTGCGTGAGGCCCCCAACGTTCACTTGTCGCAGAAGAACCGTCCATCACGTAGCGTTAAGCCGGTACCCTGGAATTATTCCACACGCTCTAAGCTCATCCATGCCTTACAGATTAATATTGTCGTTTCTACAGGCTGTAACAATCTCCGACAGCGTTTCGTAATGACGACGATGTACGCTTTAACGTGTCATCTTCCTCATCGCCACTGCTGATTCTCCCACGAGGCCCTCTTCTTCATGACTTCCTCAACCTTTTCTCCGCCCCCCTTGCGCATGCTGTGGGCAGTGCTGCTCATTGCCATTGGCACATGGGCCAGCATGGGCCCACAGGTAAGCACATCGCAGGACCTACAGCAGCAGTTTGAAGACCAAGTCACCACGTTTACGCTCGACAACGGACTCACGTTTGTCGTCATTGAGCGCCCCGAAGCACCGGTAGTGTCGTTCCATACCTACGCTGATGTAGGCTCGGTTGATGAACCGTCAGGGCAAACCGGCATTGCTCACATGTTTGAGCACATGGCGTTTAAGGGCACCACACGCATCGGCACGCAGAATATTGAGCAGGAGGTGGCTGCTATCGATGCAATGGAAGCCACCTACCAGGAACTACTTCGCGCTCAAGCGCCTCCGCAGGCCGATTCGACGCGCATCGCTTCGCTGCAATCCGAGTTTGAGACCGCCCAGCAAGAAGCTGAGTCGTACATCGATGCGGGCGCTTTCGACGGACTGCTGGAACGCCAAGGCGCAAGCGGACTCAACGCGTTCACCAGTGCCGACGCAACAGGCTATCTGTACAGCCTGCCTGCCAACAAAATTGAGCTCTTCTTTGCCACGGAGTCGGAGCGCTTCCTCTATCCAGTCTTCCGCGAGTTCTACACTGAACGCGACGTGGTCATGGAGGAGCGCCGCCAGCGCACCGAGTCGAACCCGACTGGGCGACTGCTCGAGGAGTTTATCGCTGCCGCGTTCAAGGCTCACCCGTACGGCAACCCGGTCATTGGGCATATGTCTGATCTGGAGACGCTCTCTATTACAGAGGCCGAGACGTTCTTCGAAGAATACTATCAGGCGAATAACCTGACCATTGCAATGGCTGGCGACGTCGATCCCGACGAAGCCCGCGACCTCGCCGAGCAGTACTTTTCGCGTCTGCCTACCGGGGAGCCGCCTCTTCCTGTAATGACCGAAGAACCCGAGCAGCCCGGCGAACGCCGCGTTACGCTTGTTGAAAACTCGCAGCCGATTGTGCTCATCGGCTACCATCGCGACAGCATGCGTAGCCCCGATGCCCCGGTGTATCGCGTGCTGCAAGACGTGCTTACGCAGGGACGTACCAGCCGCCTCTACCAGTCTATGGTGGATACCGGAGAGGCACTGCAAGTGCAATCCATTCCCAGCTTTCCGGGCAGCAAGTATCCTACGCTCTTTGCACTCATCGGCGTACCGAACCGCGACGTGTCGCCCGAGGCCATTGAGCAGTCGATCTACGACGAGCTCGACCGCCTCATCAATGAAGGCATCACCGCCGAAGAACTGGAGCGTGCCAAGACGCGCGTGCGCGCTAATCTGGTGCGGCAACTCGACTCGAATATGGGCCTGGCCCAGCAGTTTGCGGCGATGGAAGCCCTGACCGGCGACTGGCGCACTGTCTTTGAAGATGTAGATGCTGTAGAGGCCGTTACTGCCGAGGATGTGCAGCGCGTTGCCGAAGAAACCTTCGTCCGTAGCAATCGCACCGTGGGAATGATCAAGTCGGCGGATGAGTCCGATACCGACTCTGACTCCACTACCAACGGCGATGCGTCTGGCGGCGATGCATCAAACTAACATGCGCTTGCGCTGACACGCTGCCCTGCTGCCCTGCTACCCTCCTTCTTGTCTTAACGATTCCCCTCGACTCATGACCCAACTTCGACTTCCTCTTTGGATGCTCGCCCTGGTGCTTGCCTGCACCGGCCTGCTCGCAGCGCCGACAGCGGCCCAGGCGCCCGACGACGTGCCGGTGTCTGAGTACGACGCCACCGAGCTTACCTATCCCGAGCTGCGCGACTTTCAGGTGCCTGAGCCTGAGCGCGTTGAGCTCGATAACGGGATGACCATTCTGCTGCTTGAAGACAACGAGCTACCGCTCGTTAATGCCACCGCTCGCATTGCCGGAGGCAGTGTGTACGACCCTGCCGACAAGGTAGGCCTGGCCAGCGTGGCCGGTCAAGTGATGCGCAGCGGCGGCACCGAATCGCTCACGCCCGACGAGCTCAACCAGCGGCTGGAGAGCCTCGGCGCCAGCGTTGAAACCGGCATGGGCGCAACCTCCGGCTCCGCGTTTATGTCAACGCTGAGCGACAACGTAGACGAGGTATTGCCCCTCTTTGCCGAGGTACTGCGCGCGCCCCGCTTCGACCAGGAGCAGGTCGACCTTGCTAAAAACCAGCAGCGATCGGCTATCTCGCGGCGAAACGATAACCCGCAGCAGATTGCCCAGCGTGAGTTCGAGCAGGTGCTTTACGGCGAAGACAGCCCCTACGCCCGCACCAGCGAGTACTACACCATCAACGCCATCGAACGGGCCGACCTCGTGCAGTTTCACGAGCAGTACGTGCATCCCGAAAACATCATCCTGAGTGTGTGGGGCAACTTTGATTCCGAATCCATGCGCTCGCGTCTTGAGAACGCATTTGCCGACTGGACCCCCGGCGACGACACCGTTACGCCTGAGCCGCCTGAGCGCACCGCCACCAACGGCCCTTCGGTCAACTTCATCCCAAAAGACGATGTCAACCAAAGTACCATCTTCATTGGGCATGGCGGCGAAATCACACGCCAGCACGAAGACTACCCCGCTGTTCTTGCCATGAACGAAGTGCTGAGCGGCGGATTCTCGGGCCGCCTCTTTCAGAATGTGCGGCGCGACCAGGGGCTCGCCTACTCCGTCTTTGGCACCTACAGCGCCGGATACGACCGCCCCGGACGCTTCTACTCGGGTGTCTTCACGCGCAGCGAGCGCACCGTTGATGCCGCCCAGTCGGTCCTGGAAGAAATTCGAGGGATGCGCGCCGCCCCGCCCTCGCAGGAAGAACTCGACCAAGCGCGCGATGCCTACCTGAACTCGTTCGTCTTCAACTTTGACTCGAAGCGCCAGATTCTCTCGCGCCTCATGACGTACGAGCACTACGGCTATGAGCCCGACTTCTTGCAGGGCCTGGTGGATGCCATGGGCGAGATCACGCCCGAAGACGTACACCGCGTCTCGCAAGAGTACCTGCACCCGAGCGAGGCCCACATTATGGTCTTGGGGCGCCAGTCTGACTTCGAGGGCGACCTCAGCACGCTGGCTGGTAATGGCACGGTAAACACGATCGACATCAGCATCCCCACGAGTGCGCCCTCCGATGAAGAACCTGCCGCGGCCACTGAGGAGGAACAGACCCAAGGCCGGGCGCTGCTGGACGACGTGCAGCAGGCCCTGGGCGGCGAAACGCTGGCCAGTGCAAACGCGCTACGCATCGTAGAGGAGACGCGCATCCAGCAACAGGGGCAAGAAGTGGTCACCGAAAGCCGCAGCACCCTGGCCGCTGATGGCCGGTTCTACCTGGAGCAAGACCTACCCAACGGAATCACGCTTACCATCATTGACGATGGCGAAACACTCTGGCTACAGGTACCGGGACAAGGCACCCAAGAAGCTCCGCCGCAGGTCCGCCAGCAGTTCGACCCGCAGCGCTGGCGCGAACTGCCCTACCTGCTGGCTCGCCTCGACCATGACGACCTGACTGTGCAGGCCACGGGCTCTGAAACGGTAGACGGCACCGAACTGCGCACGGTGCGCATCACGCCGCCGGTGGGCGATCCGTTTACGCTCTACATCGATCCCGAGTCGAACCTGCCACAGCGCATGGACTACACCGCCATGACGCAGCAAGGCCCTGCGCAGCTCACCGACCTGTTTGCGGACTATCAGGAGGTCGACGGCATTACGATGGCGTTCACCACCCGTACGCTTCGTGACGGCGAAGAGGCGCAGAGCACCTCAGTCCAAGAGGCCACGGTGAACCCCGACATCGCCGATGATCTCTTTTCGGTTGATACGGAGGAGTAACGCCTCTCCTCTACCTACACACACGTACACCATCTGCACACCGCCTGCGGGCCGCAATCCCGTAGGCGGTGTTGCCGTTGTATACATGCACACACGTTGTGTACGCGCTGCCCCGCATTTGCATGCGCCAAATGCCTTGGGACGCCTCCGATCGGATCCCAGCAGCCGCTTCTTCGTGTATAGCATTGTCTTCGTTATCCGTTCGTTACACCCCGTAGGGCACCATGGCACGCCACGACCTCTCGCCGTCGGCTCTGCCTTCGCACGTTACGCTGTGCGAGGTGGGCCCCCGCGACGGATTTCAGTTCGAGGATACGTTCATTCCCACCGAAGAGAAGGTGGCCAGCATCATCGCGTTGGCCGATGCCGGGCTCCCTCGCATCCAGGTCACCTCATTCGTGCACCCCGATTGGGTGCCGCAGATGCGTGATGCCGAGGCTGTCTGCGCCGCCCTGCCCAACCGCGACGACGTGACGTACACCGGGCTTGTACTGAACATGGCCGGACTGGAGCGCGCCCTCGATACCAATCTGCAGCATGTCGACCTATCCATTGCCACGCACGATCGCCATAGCCGCGATAACGCCAACATGACCGTCGACGAGGCGATCGAACAGGCCGAGCAGATGATTGGCACCGCGCTGCATGCTGGGGTCAACGTGCAGCTCGGCTTCCAGACCGTGTTCGGCTACCAGGAACCCGGCGACACGCCGCTGGAGCAGGTCGTGGAGATGGCCCGCCACTTTGCCGACTACAACCTCGAATCGCTCTCGCTGGCCGACTCCACCGGCATGGCCAACCCGCGCATGATTCAGGAGCGCGTCACGGCCATTCAGGAGGTCGTGGGCAATACGCCGCTCGTGCTACATTTGCATGACACCCGCGGACTCGGCTTAGCAAACGTCATGGAAGCGCTTTCATGTGGTATTCACTGGTTTGACGCCTCCCTCGCTGGCATGGGTGGCTGCCCATTTATCCCCGGTGCTACCGGTAACATCGCCACCGAGGACACGGTGTATCTCCTCGACCAGCTCGGCATCGACACCGGTGTAAATGGGCGCGCGGTTGCCGAGGTATCACATCATCTTGAAGGCCTGCTCAACAAAGAGTTCGCTGGCACCATGCATCGCCTGTGGGGACGCGAGGTGATGGCGTAAGGCTGGCCGAGCCCCTACGCATCGGTGCGGTGCTTTTGCCAGAAGCGCTTCAGCCCCATCGCCGCCATCCAGCTCGGGTTTGCGGTTTCGTAGCGCGTCCACAGCGGTCCTTCCACCCCATCTTCCTCGGCCTCGGACCGGAGCCAGTTGGTGACGGCCGTCTCAATTTCGTCGTCGGTAGGATCCGAGGTCATCAGTTCTTCGGTGAAGGCTTCCACCGCATCCAGCCGGTCGGCGAGTCGGTCGAGATGGTCTTCTGCATCCGTAAAGAGGCCGAAGTGCGTGGGCGCAATGTGCGTCAGTTCGCGCGCTCGCAGCCGGTCAATGCTCGCGCGCCACGCATCCAGGTCGATTTCGGGCGGCGCCAGCGGGGGCGACATATGCAGGGAGCCGGGCAGCCGCACGCCCGCTACGTCGCCCGTAAAGGCAATGCCGTCAAGCAGATAGGTGTGATGGTGGTATGCATGGCCCGGCGTATCGAGTGCCTCCAGCGTCACGCCGCCTGCGGTCACCGTATCACCATCAGCAAGCGCGTTGAGCTGCGCCGTGGGCACCGGACGCATCTCGCCCCATAGGCGGTCCATGTCGTCGCCGTAGATGCGGGTGGCGCTTTTCAGCAGTTTACTCGGATCGGCCAGATGCGGCGCGCCCACCTCGTGCACATGCACTGTAGCACCCTGCTCCGCCCACCAGCCCGCCGCCCCCGCGTGGTCCAGGTGAATGTGCGTTACCAGCACATCCGTCACGTCAGAGGGCGCAAGTCCCATAGCGTCCAGGCGCCCAGCCACCGTGTTGGTGACGGTGCCAGGCCCGGTTTCGATAAGCAGTGCGCCCTGGTCATGCGGAATGCAGAACACCGCAATGGCTTCGGGTACCGCCTGAAAGTGCGTGTCGATGAGGTGAATGCGATCGAGCATAGATGCGCGCAGAAACTGTTTGTAAACAGATGGATCACGCATTACGAACGCTGCCCCGGTTCGGTTGCGGCGTAATTCTTTCGTTCTGTTACACACCCATCGTCTCCGCCAATCTTGGCAGCAGTGTGCCCGTACGGCCATCTATTCGGAGGCGCGCATGCGCATCGCCACGGGTCGGCCCCAGGTTGACGATGCCCACGGGACGCGCTTCGTTAGCCGCGCGGCGCACAAACCGCAGACCGGAGTACACCGCCAACGAGGAGCCCACTACGAGCAGCATCTCGGCTCGGTCGAAGAGATCCCATGCTGCATCCACCCAGCGGCGGGGGACCGATTCGCCGAAAAACACCACATCGGGTTTGAGGATGCCCCCACAGCGCAGGCATCCAGGCACGCGGAACGACGTGGTAGCAGCGTCGGGGAGCACCGCGTCGCCATCGGGGGCCAGGGTCGCTGCCTCGGGGGGCCAGCCGGGATTCGACTGCAGCAGTCGGCGTTGATACGTGGTGCGGTCGGTGCGGCGTCCGCAGCGCAGGCAGCGCACATCGGCGAGCGCACCGTGCAACTCGACAACATCTGCGCTCCCCGCAGCCTGATGCAGCCCGTCCACATTCTGCGTGATGACACCGCTTACGTAGCCCGCCGCTTCGAGCCTCGACAGCGCCTCGTGCCCCGGATTTGGACGTGCGGCCGTAAAGCGCGGCCATCCCACACTGCTGCGCGCCCAGTACCGGCGACGCGCCCCCGCATCCCCCACAAACTCCTGATACGATATCGGCGCACGCTCGCGGCGCGGCGAGTCGGGACCGCGATAGTCAGGAATGCCCGACTCGGTACTCACACCGGCTCCGCTCAAGACTACTGTGCGGCGCGTGCGCATGAGATCAGCCAGGGTCCGTATGGTGCGCGAGCGGGTCGATACAGGCATACGAAAACCGGAACAAGTGTAGATGACATGTATGAAGATCAACCCATGCATTTGATTGCACGTTCCTACTTGCGCCGTCCTGTTTCTCGATCGTATCCAGTTATGTTTGACCCAACAGCTGCCATCTTCTTTGCGACTGTGCTCGCCATATTCACCATTAGCATCGGCTATTCAGGGTTCAAGCAGTGGCTCAAGCATCGCGCCTCTATAGGACCCAGCCAGGATCTGGCAGATGTACAGGCGGCCCTTAAGGAGGCAGAGGCCGAGCGCAACGCGCTCAAGAAACGGATCCAGCACCTTGAGGCAATCGCCGCTGCCGAAGACGAATCGCTTGAGGCGGAGTTTTCGGCGCTGGATGTGTCGGAGCCGCGCCAGCAGCAGTCGAGTGAGGCGTCGCGGGGGCAGCGCCAACGGTCGTAGGGTATGCGGCGTGGCATCAGTCTTCCAACAACAAATCGTGGGCGGAAACATACCCTACGGGGGTAGGGTACCTTACATGATCAAGACGCTCACTACTCTCGGGACCTGCCTATGCAGATGGACGACGACAAGCGCAAGACTATTCTTCAGCGCCTGCGCCGCATTGAGGGCCAGGTGCGGGGGCTGCAGCGCATGGTTGAGGACGACCGCTACTGCGGCGACATCCTGAACCAGATTAGCTCGGTGCAGAAGTCGCTGCGTGCTACTGGCAAAGTCATCACGCGCAATCATCTGGAGACGTGCGTCACCGACGCGCTGCGCTCCGACGATACCGAGGCGGCCGAGCGCACCTACGACGAAATCATGGACTTGCTCTATAAACAGATTCAGTAGTTATGGCCACCCAACCGCTTACTCTGCTTATCGACGGCATGAACTGCACCCACTGCGTGCAGGCCGTCACCGATGCTCTTGCTGACCTTGATGGCGTGGATGTGGGCACCGTCTCGATCGGAGAGGCTCAGATCCAGTTTGATGCCGATGATGCGGCCCATGATGCGCTCTTCAGCGCCATCGACGATGCTGGGTTCGACCTCGTATCCGTCGAGGCGCGGTAAACACGTTGCTGCTCTGCGCACGCCCTTCGCATCCGCCCGTACCTGCTTATGTCTACGGAGACCGACCTGCACACCATTGAACTGCCCGTACACGGCATGACCTGCGCCTCGTGCGTGCAGCGTGTGGAAGATGCCCTTGTAGAACTCGACGGCGTGCATGCTGCCGAGGTGAACCTGGCCACGAATCGTGCATCCGTTCAGGGGGATGCGGAGGTTCGCGCTTCGGAACTGGTCAAGGTCGTAGAATCCGCCGGGTACGAGGTGCCCACCACCACCTCCACGCTCACCGTGCAGGGCATGACATGCGCCACCTGCGTAAGTCGCGTGGCCGACGCGCTCGAAAACGTGGAGGGCGTGATTGCGGCCGAGGTGAACCTGGCCACCAACCGCGCTACCGTTACGCATCCCCCTGGAAGCGTAGATGTTGCCGCCCTGCGCACGGCGGTCGAAGATGCCGGATACGAGGTGGTGGAGTCTGCTGATGGCGAGAGCCGCGCCGAGGCCGAGCGCACCATGCGCGAGCAAGAACGCACCTCGCTCAAGCGCCAGTTGGTTATTGCGGCATCGGCAACCCTCC
>CAZBTM010000054.1:0-10740 GCA_964494425.1 uncultured Rhodothermales bacterium
GAGAATCCACTCGGCGCAACCGTGATGGGTCTCATCTACGTGAATCCTGAAGGACCGGAAAGCACTCCGGATCCAGAATGGTCAGCCCGGCGGATCCGTCTGTCCTTTAGCCGGATGGCAATGAACGACGAAGAGACCGCTGCACTTATTGCCGGTGGCCACACCTTCGGAAAAGTGCACGGGGCCAGTACGGATGACCATCTCGCATCCGAGCCGGAGGCAGCCCCGATCCAACAGCAGGGCCTCGGATGGAAAAATGAGTATGGAACGGGCAAGGGCTCTGATACGATCACCAGCGGCATTGAAGGCCCCTGGACCCAAGACCCGACGCAGTGGGACATGGGCTATCTCGACAGCCTGCTCGACTACGAGTGGGAGGTCCACAAGGGGCCAGGCGGAGCATGGCAGTGGAGACCGAAAAGCGACGAGCTACGAGGAACTGTTCCTGACGCGCACAATCCGTCAGAGAAGGTGGATCCTATGATGCTCACCACAGACATTGCTCTGAAGCGCGACCCGGACTACCGAGAGATCATCGAGCGCTTTCGAGACGACCCCAGTACGTTCCAGGATGCCTTCGCAAGAGCGTGGTACAAGCTCATTCACCGTGACATGGGGCCGCCCTCTCGCTTCATCGGTCCGGAAGTCCCCGACGAAGAGATGTTGTGGCAAGACCCGCTCCCTAATGCCGACCACGACCTGATCGGCGCAGAGGAGATCGCGACGCTTAAGGATGAGATTCGGGCGTCCGATTTGTCTGTGTCACAGCTGGTCAAGACAGCCTGGGCGTCGGCATCCACGTATCGTGACAGCGACAAACGCGGCGGCGCAAACGGAGCTCGGATTCGCCTGGAGCCTCAGAAGAGCTGGGAGGTGAACGAGCCAGATCAGCTAAATGCCGTGCTGGAGACCCTTTCGGAGATTCAGGCGGAGTTCAACGCGGCGCAATCCGACAACACGCGGGTTTCCTTGGCCGATCTGATTGTGCTGGGAGGCCATGCGGCGATCGAGCAAGCCGCAGCGCAGGCCGGGTATGACGTAGAGGTGCCCTTCACGCCGGGGCGCGTCGACGCCTTGCAGGAACAGACCGACATCGAGTCGTTCGAGGCGCTTAAGCCGGCGGCAGACGGATTCCGCAACTACATGCCTGATACCCCCGCCCAGGACTGGAAGCCCGAAGAGTTTCTGGTCGATAAGGCCGACCTTCTGGATCTTACGCCCGCTGAACTGACGGTCCTGGTTGGCGGCATGCGCGCCCTGGGGGCCAACTATCAGGACTCCGATCTCGGTGTCTTCACCGACCACCCCGGCACGCTAACGAACGACTTCTTCGCCACCGTGCTCTCGATGGACTATGAGTGGGAGCCCCTCTCTGAAGCGAGAGACGTATTTGCGCTTCTCGACCGCGAAACCGGCAAGATGGCCTGGAAAGGATCCCGCGTGGATCTCCTCTTCGGGTCGCACTCCCGGCTTCGGGCGATTGCAGAGGTCTACGGCAGCAACGACGCGGAAGAGAAGTTCGTAAACGACTTCGTCGATGCCTGGACCAAAGTGATGATGCTGGACCGGTTCGACCTTGAGTAAGTCTTGAGTATTCTCTTTGGATACCTTGACTTCGAGGATCCAATGAGGGTTGGGTAGTGGGTAGACGTTAAGTGATCGCTCCCCCCCCTGATAAAAACTTCTCCTGGGGCAAATGGTCCTCCGCTCGCTCCCGTCAACTCCACCGGAGACGTCCGCGCCGGGCGGCGCTCCCAGTCTCCGGCTACTGGTACGTTTTCTCTATCACTTAGCATTGAACCGCTACCGAGGGTTGTACCATAGCATCTGCATCACCTGTACAATGAAGCGGCTCCTCTGTATGATGCAGGGGAGCCGCTTTCTGTATGGGCCTGTACTTTCCTTGTGTAGCTTCTCATTGTTATGGTGGATGCGCCCTGCCTCGCACACCAGAGAGCCCGTCTCATCGTCGGGCTTGTCGTTCTGCTGGTAACACTACTCACGCTTCCGCGTCCAGCAAGCAGTCAGCCCACTTCCAACCCGTCGCATTCCTCCAATGAAGAGGTGACGATCGGCATTGCGCTGAGCGGGGGTGGTGCGAAAGGGTTTGCCCACATCGGGGTACTAAAGGCGCTCGAAACCGCAGGCGTTTCGGTAGACGTGGTCGCGGGCACGAGTATGGGGGCTGTTATCGGTGGATTGTATGCTACTGGATATTCAGCCCGTCAGTTAGAAAAAATTGCACGTGATCGAGACTGGGGGGAGGCGTTTAGTGACACTCCGCCCCGGCGCCAACGGCTACTCGAACAGCGGCGCTATGACGAGCGCTTACTTGTACAGTTACCCTTCTCTCGCGATGGGGTCTATCTTCCCACTGGGCTAATTCGGGGCCAGCGTATCACGGCCCTCTTGACCAGCCTGCTCGTACCGGCCCACCCTATTGACAACTTTACGCAGCTGCCGCGCTCATTTGTAGCCGTTGCGACCGACCTCGAAACAGGCGATGCCGTACCGCTAACGAACGGCTACCTACCGCAGGCCATTCGTGCAAGCATTGCCATTCCGTCTGTTTTTACTCCCGTAGAACGAAATGGGCAGATGCTTGTGGATGGCGGAGTTGCCCGCAACCTCCCGGCCGAAGATACTCGCGATCTTGGAGCCGACATCGTGATCTGCTCTGATGTGGGCGGTAATCTGCAGCCCGCCGAAGATCTTCGTACGCTTGCCGATGTAATGCGTCAGGTGGTGGGGTTTCGCATGGTTGAATCAACCCGTGCACAGCTGGATCGGTGCGATCTTGTCTTCGAGCCTGACATCAGCGGGTATGATCTGTTTAGTTTTGAGGCCGTCGACTCGCTTATAACACGCGGACGCCGGGCCGTCGAGAACCAGCGGGCTGCTGTCGATTCGATGCTTCAACGAGCAGGCGGTGCCAAACCGCCTCGGGGCGACCTCGTGGCCGATGCAGACACCGTGCGGGTAGCCACCATCGCATTTGAGAATATCGACCCGTTCCTTGAGCAGCGTGTGCGTGATATTCTCAGGCTACGTGTGCCGGGTACCTACACAATCTCTGAGATTGAGCGTGCTACAACCCGTGTGTTTGGCGCCGACCTATTCGAGCGTGTGTTGTATCGCTTGCAGCCCCGGCCCGACGGCTATGTGGATCTGGTATTCTCTGCAGTCGGGCGTACGGAAGGGAATCTGAACGTTGGACTGCGCTATGATAGTGCGTATGGGGCCGCGATCGGAGCAAACTTCACACTGCCGACCCGTCTTGGAGGCGGCACGGGGTGGGCAGGGGGGCTGCGCTTAGGCACCGGACAGCGCCTTAGTGGCCACTATGCGCTTCCGGCGCTTATCGTGCCGAAGTTAAATATCCAGGCACGGCTCCTGCGGGTTGGGTTTACTGCTGAACGGGCTCCCATTGACCTGTTTGAAGAGGGGGAGCGGGTGGGAACCGTGCGTACCGAACGCATGCACGCTCAACTCCGTGCAAGCGCCGTACTCGCCAACAAAGTGGGCCTCGCATTTAGCCTGCAGCCAGAGTGGTACGAGCAGGTAGCCGAGGTCGGCGCATCCGATGCAGCAACCCGCAGCCATCTGGTGCAGGCACGCGCCAGTATGTACATCGACACGCTCAACGATCCCATCTTTCCCCACCGTGGCCTCCGCATTGCGGCCTACCTTGAAACAGCCGATGCGGCCTTCTTGGGCAATGAAACCCTGACGCAGGCTACGGCCAATACAACCGGGGCGCTGCCTCTTACCCCGACTCTCACCCTTCAAGGCCATGCTACACTGGGCCATACGCTGCGTGGTATCCCGCCTCTGCACTACCGGTACCGCACAGGCGGAGCCTTTGCATATGGCCTGTGGGAAGAACGGCAGTTTCCGTTGCTTGGATATCAGGTACAAGAACAGAGTGGCTTGCATCTGCAACGGCTCGGGGCGGCCCTGCAATTACAGGTTTGGGATGATGGGTATGTAGCAGCCCAGTGGAACGCCGCCCGCACTCCCGATACATGGACGGTCATCGCCGATCCTGCTGCGTTTGATCATGGTGCAGGTTTGGTGTTCGGGATCGATACCTTCATCGGTCCAATGCGGATGGCCATTATGACGTCCACGCTTGAAGGTCCTTACGTGGCACGCGTGTCGCTCGGACCCTCATTTTAGTCGTGTTCAGAGAGATGTGCATGCAGTTAAGGAGAGATCTACATGCCTGTGCCTGTACAGCAACTGGTGCGGAGGATGTCGATCGTTGACCTGACAGAGGACGCTGCGCTTCGACACGCGCAGAAAGATGCAATAAGACAAGGAGAAAGGAATGCTGCCCCGGATGGACTCGAACCATCAACCCTCTGGACCAGAACCAGATGCTCTGCCAATTGAGCCACGGGGCAGTGTTTTTGCAAGAGTACCGTAAGCGCAGGGCGGCACACAGTTCCGGAGGCACGCCCCGGCCCACGCGGTTGACGGATGTTTCACGGGGCGATGCCACCGCGCTCTGCATTGGTCAAACGCATGCGGGCTCAGTACCCGCAGGCACTGGGCGTCGTGTCAGCTTCTTCACACCGTTCAGCTTGACATTGCTGCACTGCGTAAAGTACTGTAAGAAGCACTATGACATACTGTTGTTGTTAACACATTCATCCAGAAGGGTGGAGGGAGTAGGCCCTGCGAAACCCTGGCAACCGCCGCAGCCTTGGCTGTGGAAAGGTGCTACCTCCTACCTCGCACAGCGCGAGGGAAGATGAGTGGAATGCGTTTCTCTGCATACCTATGACAGAGATGCGTGCGATTCCCCATCTGCCTTGTGCGGTTGGGGATTTTTCAGTTCCCGCCGTGTCGGCAGATCCCGAATCCGATTCCAACCCGGCACACGGACGTGCCTGTACCGCTCACTCTGGCCTTCTGGATGGCTCGTTTTCTCGACCCTAACCTCCAGAGCCATGAGTACCAACGGATCTTCCGACACCCCCAACGAGCGTCCACTCCACTACGACACCCTGCAATTGCACGCAGGCCAAGAGCCTGATCCTGCTACCAACGCCCGTGCGGTCCCCATCTACGCCACCACCTCGTACACCTTCGACGATGCGGAGCACGGTGCCGATCTCTTTGCGCTGAAAGAGTTCGGCAACATCTACACGCGCATCATGAATCCCACAAACGATGTGTTCGAGAAGCGCGTGGCGGCGCTCGAAGGTGGCGTGGCAGCGGTAGCCACGGCCAGCGGTCAGTCGGCGCAGTTCCTCACGTTCAACGCGCTGGCCCAAGCAGGCGATAACATCGTGGCCACCAGCTATCTCTATGGCGGCACATACAACCAGCTCAAGAATGCGTTGCCGCGCCTGGGCATCGAAGGACGCTTTGCGGAGGGCGACGACCCCGCGTCTATCGCGTCGCTGATCGACGAAAACACGAAGGCCGTCTACCTCGAATCGATTGGCAACCCGCGCTTCAACATCCCCGACTTTGAGCGCATCGCCGACATCGCTCATGACCACGGCGTGCCACTCGTGGTCGACAACACCTTTGGCGCAGCGGGCTACCTGTGCCGTCCTATCGATCACGGCGCCGACATCGTCACCGAAAGCGCGACCAAGTGGATTGGCGGCCACGGCACGACCATTGGCGGCGTCATTGTAGATGCGGGCACCTTCCCGTGGGATAACGGGCGGTTCCCCGAGTTCACCGAACCCAACCCGAACTACCACGGACTCAAGTTCTGGGAGACGTTCGGCCCCGACGGGGTGCTGGGCGCGAACGTGGCCTTTGCTATCCGCGCCCGCGTTGAAGGCCTGCGCGACTTTGGGCCGGCGCAGAACCCGTTCGGGTCGTTCTTGCTGCTTCAAGGGCTCGAAACGCTCTCGCTTCGCGTGCAGCGCAGCGCCGACAATGCCCTGGCGCTGGCCCGCTGGCTCCACGACCACGACGCAGTCGATTGGGTCAGCTACCCGGGGCTGGAAGATCATCCGTACCACGAGCGCGCCAACCGCTATCTCCAAAACGGATACGGAGCTGTGCTTAGCTTTGGCGTAAAGGGCGGCGCCGAAGCAGGAAAAACCTTCGTCGAGAATGTGGAGCTGGCAAGCCATCTGGCCAACGTGGGGGATGCAAAAACCCTCGTCATCCACCCGGCCTCGACCACGCATCAGCAGCTCACCGAGGAAGAGCAGAACGCTTCGGGCGTAGCGCCCGACCTGGTGCGCGTGTCCGTTGGCATTGAGCATATCGACGACATTACTGCCGATTTTGAGCAGGCCCTGGCCCAGCGCCCGGTATCGGCGTAACACGAAGACGCAGCGGGGCGGCCCTGCTATGATGGGGCTGCTCCGCTTTGGTGTTGTTTTCCCTCATGCACGCGAATCCCATGTCTTCAATCTACATACAGCCCGATTTTACGACCGAGGGCGGTGCTACGCTTCATGATGTGCCCATTGCCTACCGCACCTGGGGGCATCTCAATGCCGCGGGCACCAACGCTGTGCTGGTGGGCCATGCGCTTACAGGGGATGCGGATCTTAGCGCCTGGTGGCAGGACCTGATCGGTCCCGGACAGGCCCTCGATCCGGAGCAGGACTTTGTAATCTGCGCCAATGTGCCCGGCTCGCCGTACGGCTCGGTATCTCCTGTAACGACCAACCCAAGCACGGGGGCACCGTATGGAGCCGACTTTCCGGCCTTCACGATACGCGACACCGTTGCCTTGCACCGGCATCTGCTGGATGCGCTGGGCGTGCGCCGCGTACGCTGTGCCATCGGTGGATCGATGGGCGGCATGCAGGTGCTGGAGTGGGCCTTTGAGCGCACGCCTACGGGCGCGCCGCTGGTGGAGCGCCTGGTGCCCATTGCGGTGGGCGGACGCCACACGCCCTGGCAGATTGGCTGGAGCGAGGCGCAGCGCCAGGCTATCTATGCCGATTCAAAGTGGCAGAGCGGCGCGTACCCATCCGAGGATCCGCCCACTGACGGACTCGCCGCCGCCCGCACGATGGCGATGGTGTCGTACCGCTCGCACACCTCGTTTCAAAGGCGGTTTGGACGACAGCGGCAGTCCGAGAACGGCATGCCCAAAAACGGCACTGCCGATGCGCCCTTCGCCGTGCAGAGCTACCTGCGCTACCACGGGCAGAAGCTTGTCGACCGCTTCGACGCGCGCTGTTACGTGCAGCTGACCCAGCAGATGGACACGCACGACGTGAGCCGCAATCGTGGTGCTTATCCTGATGTCTTACAGCAGATTGAGCAGCCTGCGCTGGTCGTGGGCATCGACTCGGATGTGCTGTATCCGCTGGCCGAACAGGACGAACTTGCCGGGCATCTGCCGAATGCCGACCTGCAAGTGCTGGCGTCGCCGCACGGCCACGACGCGTTCCTGATTGAGCAAGAGGCCCTGAACGCTCTAATCGTTCAGTGGAAGAACGCGCATGTTGCTTCTGCCACCGCCCGCTGACTCTCGTTTTACCTGACTATCTCCACATTCTTATGTCTGTATCTCAGGCTACTCTGTCGTCCAGTCCAACTACGGCACGCTCTGCCACACCACTCTCGCTCTATCTGGCGGGTGTAGGGTCGGTAGGCACGGCGCTGCTCTACCAGCTTAGCGAGTTTCAGGGAGATGCGCAGCGCCCTCGCCTGATTGGGGCCTGCACCTCGACCCATGCGGCCTGGACGCCGCCACACCCTACGCCCAGTGCGGTGACGCACCATCTTGAACACGGGAGTACGCTGCACTGGCCCGCTGTGTTGGAGCGGCTTATCGAGCACGCGCCGCGTCCGCTTGTCTTCGTTGACGCCACGGGCCATTCGGAGGTGGCCGACCACTACGCGACGTTGCTGAAGGCGGGTATTCACGTCGTCACGCCCAGCAAACTGGCCAACGCGCGTTCGCAGCAGCACTTCGACCGGCTGCATACGGCTGCCGCAGCGCATAACGTGCAGTACCGCTACGAAACGACCGTTGGGGCTGGACTGCCGGTGGTGCGCACCGTGCGCGATCTGCGGGCTACCGGCGACGGCATCCATACCATTCGCGGAGCAGTGTCGGGCACGCTCACCTTCGTATTCAGTCGGATGCGCCAGGGCGATTCCTTTGGTGAGGCGGTGCAGACGGCCATCCAAAAGGGCTATGCCGAGCCCGATGTCCGCGACGATCTGTCGGGGGAAGACGTGGCGCGCAAGTTCTTGATTCTGGCGCGCACGGCGGGGGCGTCTATCGAGCGCGACGAGATCGAGGTTGAGTCGCTCGTGCCCGAGTCGCTCCGCGACCTGCCGCATCTGGCGTTTCGTCGCTACCTCCACAAGGCCAACGACGCTTGGCGCGCACGGGCTGAAGCCGCGGCTGAGAACGGCGACGTGCTGCAATACATAGGCCGGTGGACGCCCGGCAGCGGCATCTGGGTAGGTATAGAGGCGGTGCCTGCTGAGTCTGACTTTGGGCGTCTGCAGGGGCAGGATAACCTGTTCGAGGTGACGACCAATCGCTATGCAGAATCGCCGCTTACCATTCGCGGGCCGGGAGCCGGCCCGGAAGTAACGGCGGCAGGCGTTCTGGCGGATGTGTTAGCCACGGAGACCTAATGTGCCATCCAGAAAAACAAAAAAGGGTAGCGGTTCAATGTTACGTGATGGAAGGAATGAGCCTGTAGCCGGAGACTGAGAGCGCCCCAGCGCGCACGTCTCCGGCAGAGGCGAACGAGGTAACCTGTCCCGACAGTGGTCGGGACCGTTCGCCCCAGGAAAGATTTCTATCAGGGAAGCCATCACTTAACGCCTATCCGCTACCACAAAAAGGGTCGGTGTCCGCCTATGTCGGGGACTTGCGCATTACACAACACGACGGCGTCATGTGCCGCTTCTACACCTTGTATTATCCGTCCCTAACCTTTGGTGAGTACTATGCAATTATCTGCCTTTTCTACCTGGACGCGTAGCCTGGGACTGCTCACGCTGGCGTTTGCTCTTCTCTTCAGCCTCTCGGCCTGCGACTCCACCGACAGCAACGAAGATGACGACGGCCCCGGTGATACGCCGCCCGAAACGGTGAGCATGTCGCTGGGAGATACCAATGCCGAATTAAATGCCTTCTTTGCTACTGGCGAAAATCCAGATACAGGCGAAGAGGGATTTGTCATTTACTTTACTGAATCGAATAATGTGACGGGCGAGCAAGACCTGCTTTCGGGGAGTGCGGCGTTCATGGGGCGCGAAGGTCCATTGCCGTCATCAGGGACCTACACGTTCGCTGACTTGAGCATTGACGAGCAAGACAACGACCTTATCCAGGATCAATTTGGATTTGTGTATTGGGAATATGAAGGCGAGGGCTTTCCGTCACGCATTGTAGTTTCAAATAGTGGAGAACTCACAATCACGTCGTCTGGCAGTGATCGCGTAGCAGGCTCGTTTGAGATTGATGCAACGCAAAATACATTTACCGGGGATGGGTTCACGGAAGAGGAAATAACGGTGAGTGGTGACTTCGATGCGGGGCGCGTTGATGTGCTAATTCCAGAAGTTGACTTTTAGCAAACGCCGGTCTGCATTCACTCTACAAACCGCCAGCCAAACAGCAGCTCAGTAGCCGCCGTGGCATCGCGGATGTGCAGTTCCAGCGTCTCTACGCTGTGCAGCACATCCGTGGTTTCGTTTTTAGTGCGGGGAAAGTAGAGTGTGTTGTGGCGGTAATGAGCGCGCTCGTCGTTTGACCACGTCATAGGGCGCGCCCATGTTGCACGGATGCTATCGGGCGTGATCTCTACGCCGGTGTCTGTGCGCAAAAAGATGTCCCAGCGCGCACTGCGCAGATTCGTAGCGCCGTAGCTGTTCTGCCGCGCCCGGTCCATATACACATGCACATCGATCAGAATGGAGGCGGCGTGCGGCGCGTCTACGCGGCGTGCAATCAACTGCTGGGCGTCCTCGCGTGGATACGCTCCAATAGACGTCTGCTCATTGAGGGCCAACAGCCGTAGTTCGCGACTCCACAGCGTAGCGAAGCTACGCATACGTCCGGCCTCCAGTAGCCCGTCGGCACCGCGCCGGGCCCGGTAGCCCGACGACCACATCTGCTTGAGGCGGCCCAGTGGCGCATCCGCCTGAACCCGAATTCGCTCTGCCGCCGGCTGCAGCTGCACATGGTGCAGCGTGTCGACCGGAGGCACGGTTGCAGGCACTGGCAGAAAGCGGGTGGCAATATCGATGGGAGTCCGTTCGCTGGGGCCGAGCAGGCTGGCACATCCAGCGCTCAGTGTAAGCACGAGCACCACCCACAGACCGCAGGCAAAGACACGGGATGCAGAGGGCAGATGCGGCATAGCAGGGAACAGACAACTTCGGCACGGTGGATGTCGTATCCAGCAAGTGTACGTAATAAACGCACCTGCTCCTCGATCATCAACCCTATACCGCACACATGGCGGATTCGGATTTCTACCGACGTGTTTGGGCCGTCGTAGAGCGCATCCCCGCCGGATGCGTGGCTACGTACGGCGACATTGCTGAGTACCTGGGCCGGCGCAGCGCTGCCCGCACGGTAGGCTGGGCCCTCAACGCCGCTGCCGGAACTGCTGTGCCGTGCCATCGGGTCGTAAATCGCAACGGTGTGCTCACGGGCAAGCGCTTCTTCGAGACGCCGACCGTGATGGAGGAGCGCCTGCGCAGCGAGGATGTGCAGTTTGCGGGGGATGACCAGGTCGCGCTCGATGCCCATCGCTGGGTGCCGCTCGACGA
>CAZBTM010000054.1:10750-14524 GCA_964494425.1 uncultured Rhodothermales bacterium
CCGGCACGCCGCTACCGCTGGAGTCGGTCGAGGACATCCCAGAATCCGGGGAATGAGATGCGGGCGCTGTCGGCGCCTTCAATCGTGGTTTCGCCGCGGGCTACACATCCGGCTACCCCGGCGGCCATCGCAATGCGGTGATCGTGGAAGCTGCGTACCGTGGTGCCCCGTAGCGCGTCGCGGTCGCCGTTGATGGTGAGGCCGTCTTCCTGCTCACTCACGCCAATGCCCAGGCGGGTAAGCACCTCGGCAATGGCTTTCAGGCGGTCTGTCTCTTTCACACGCAACTCTGCGGCATCCCGAATGACCGTCTGTCCTTCAGAGGCGGCAGCAGCCACGGCCAGCACCGGAATCTCGTCGATCAGGTTGGGGATGGCGTCGCCTTCTACCGTTACGCCGTTCAGCGGGGCATGGCGGGCAGTAATGGTGCCCATCGGCTCGCCGTTGGTTTCGGTGCGGTCGGTCACGGTAAGGTCGGCCCCCATGGTTTGCAGCACATCGAGCAGTCCAGTGCGGGTTGGGTTCAGGCCCACGTTAGGCACAGTCACGTTGCTACCCGGCACGAGCGTAGCCGCCACGAGCAGGAACGCCGCCGACGAGAAATCGCCCGGTAGCGGATCCCACACGCTGGCTTCGGGGCCGTCGTCGGATGTAATGTGAATGTGCTGCACATCCTCATCATCCACCTCGATGGGCAAGTTCAGCATCCGTTCGGTGTGGTCGCGGCACGGCACGGGCTGAATGACCGTGGTAGTGCCCTCGGCGTAGAGCCCGGCCAGCAGCACACACGACTTGACCTGAGCCGACGCCACCGGCAGGCGGTAGGTCATCGCATGCAGCGGCTCCGAGCGTCCGCCCAGGTGGATGGGCGCGGTGCCACCCGTGAGCGTGACCTCAGCATCCATCTGACGCAGCGGATTGGCGATGCGGGCCATAGGCCGTGCGCGCAGCGAATCATCGCCGGTGAGCGTGCTCTCGAACGGCTGTCCGGCCAGAATGCCGGCCAGGAGCCGCATGGTGGTGCCCGAGTTGCCGCAGTCGATGGGCGCGGTCGGTGCCTGGAGTCCGTGGAGCCCCACGCCCTCGATGTGCACCGTGTCGCCCTCGGTTTCAACGGATACGCCAAGCTGACGCAGGCAGGAGAGGGTCGACTGCGGATCGGCAGCTTGGGGGAAGCCATGCAGGGTCGAGCGCCCGTTGGCCAGGGCTGCCATCAGCGCGGCGCGGTGGCTCACCGACTTGTCGGCGGGCACCGAGGCGGTGCCCTGTAGCGAAGTGACCTGCGAAACGGTGTGCGTAGACATATCAACGAGCGGGGAAAGCAGAATATAAAGCGAGGGCGCACACTGCGCTACCAAACGGGCGTTTCGTTGGTGGGCGGCATGGGAAAGTCGTTGAGCACGGTTTCGAGCAGCGCCTGGCGCTCGTGGTGCGGCAAGAAGGCGTAGCGGAAGCCGTTCAGCGCAATCTCGCGTAGCTGGTCGGCAGGCACACCGCAGCGATCGTGCGTGCGCCACAGCTCCTCGGTCATGCTCGTGCGGCTAAACAACCGGTTATCGGTGTTGATGGTCACTGCCACATCGTTCTCCGCATAATAGGCCACCGGATGCGCTTCGTAGCTCGGCACTACGTGGGTTTGGACATTGCTTGTGGGGCAGATCTCCAGCGGGATGCGATGATCAATCACATACTGCATCAGTTCGGGATCTTGCCGCAGCGTAATGCCGTGCCCAATGCGGTGCGCGCCGCAGTAGAACAGCGCCTGATGGATAGAATCGGGGCCCCACGACTCGCCAGCGTGGATCGTCAGGTTCATCATGTTGTTGCGTGCATGATAGAACGCATGCACATGGCCTTTGGGGGGATTCCCTGCTTCGCCGCCTGCCAGGTCGAATGCAGCAACGCCCTTATGCCGATAGGCGACTGCAAGCTCGGCCTGGCGCATCGAGGCACTTTCGTAGCGATCACGCAGTCCGCAGATAATCAGCGACGTTTTGATGTCGTAGTCCTGCTCGGCCTCCTTCATACCGGCGAGCACCGCCTCGTTGACCGCTTCGAGCGAAAGCCCCTCTTCGGTGTGCAGAATAGGGCCGTAGCGAATTTCCAGGTAGCGCACGTTCTCCTGCGCGTTATCCTCGACCAACTCGTACGCAATGCGATGCAATGCCTCTTTCGTCTGCATCAGGGGAATGGTGTAGCGGAACCACGCCAGAAACGCTTCCAGCGTTTCCGAATCGTCGATGGAGCGCAGAATCTCGCGCAGGCCCTCGACCGAGTCGTCAGGTAGCACGTTCATCTTGCCCTGCGCCTTGGCCAGGTCGAGCATGGTGGCCAGCCGGAGCGAGCCGTCGAGGTGGCAGTGAAGCTCAGCCTTAGGCCAGGCGGCGATGTCATCGCGCGAGAGCGTGGGGACGGATGTTGAAGCGGTAGCCATACCGGTGGGAAGGAGACAGAAGAAAAGCGGCAAAGAGGCCCGGCGCAAACCGGTTGCCGCAATCAACACAAGCCTTTCCGAATCTGTTTCGGACTTGAATGGCTGGTCCTGTGATGAGCGCGTGATCATTTGCGGGGAATTACCCCGTTACCGTCCTCGGAGCCGGATGCAAGGGGAACTGAAAAACAGAGCCTCTGTTTAGCGAAATCCCAAGCTACCCGGCCTGTCGTCTGTTCGCAGACCTCCGCCCGACACGCAGTTGTTGCCGTGCACTGTTTGGCGATACATCGTTTGGCGATGCGCAGGCAGGCGGGCCTGGGCAACGGATCTTCTGCTGTACCCCAACCCCCTACACTGCCATGGGCATGCCCGGACCCTTTGAAATGATTCTCATCTTCCTGGTGGTGTTGCTGATCTTTGGCGCCAAGCGCATTCCCGAAATCGCCCGAGGCGTCGGCAAAGGCATCCGCGAGTTTAAGGATGCCACCAGCGAATTCAGCCGCGAGCTCGACGTGGAAGAGCGCCGCGACCGCATCGACGCGCCCCGGCGTCCAAGCCAGGGCCAGCCGCAGCCCCGCCAGCAATCGTCGGCACAGCCCTCCTCACAGGGCAATGCCGATAGCGAAGCACGCTCGTCGTCTGAGTCGGCATCGTAACGGCACGGAGCGCGTGGACATGTGCATCAACAATCTGTAGAACGGTGTACGGTGCAGTCCACGCGTCTCGTTGTGTCCGTTCGCTGTGCTTGTGCACCGCTCCTGATCGCATCCCTTCTACTGCCTGACTACTGCCCTACATGAGCTACTCCACCTTTGCGGAGGCCCGCGCGGCCCTGTCCAATGACGAGACCAGCTGTGAAGCGCTGGTCTCTTCGTATTTAGAGCGGATTGAGGCGCGCAACGACGCGGTGAATGCGTTTCTGACGGTCGACCGCGATGGCGCACTCAACCATGCGCGCTACCTTGACAGCCAGTTGGAGCGCGGCAACGACCGTCCGCTGGCCGGGCTCGTGCTGGGCGTGAAGGATATGATTGCGATCAAGAACCAGGCGCTCACCTGCGGGTCGCGGATGCTGGAGGACTTTACCTCGCTCTACGATGCCCATGTCATTGAGCGGCTGCGGGAGGCTGGGGCCATCTTTGTGGGCAAAACTAACTGCGACGAGTTCGGGATGGGCTCCTCGAACGAAACCTCGTACTTCGGCCCAGTGCAGCACCCCGAGCACGAAGACTACGTGCCGGGCGGCTCCTCGGGCGGCTCCGCAGCCGCGGTGGCCGATGGCATGTGCCACGCCGCGCTTGGTACCGACACCGGCGGCTCGGTACGACAGCCCGCAGCGT
>CAZBTM010000055.1:0-4103 GCA_964494425.1 uncultured Rhodothermales bacterium
GGCGAGAACGCGGTGCGTGCCTCGGGGCTGGCCAACTGGGCCATTGTGCGCACCGTGCTGGTGTACGGCACCGGCACCGACCTGGGACGCGGCACCATCGTGACGTGGCTGATGCAGAAGCTGGCAGCGGGCGAGCCGGTGCACATCGTCACCGATCAGTGGCGCACACCCACCTACGTGAACGACCTGGCGCGCGGTATTGAGCGGTTGCTGCACTACGAAAAGACCGGCGTCTACCACATCTCCGGGCGTGAGCTCGTCTCAATTTACGACCTGGCCACCACCGTGGCCGACGTATGCGATTACGACCCCGACCTCATCACGCCCGTGACCAGCGACTATTTCGAAGATGCCGTACCGCGCCCGCCGCGCACTGGGTTCATCATCTTGAAAGCCGAAACCGAACTGGGCTACTACCCCACACCGCTGCGTGAGGGTCTACGAGCGGTGGGGAGCACGCTGGGCATCGCATCCGATTCGTGACCGCAGCACCACGCCTTCGCCTCCGCAGGTTCGTGCTATATTAACACCACATCCCTGCCTTTTCGAGACGCACTTGCGTTCTTAGGGATACGCAGCGCATCCGCCTGTATTCGCATGCTTATTGACCTAAACCCGTAGCTTCTATGCTTGACCTTGACGCTGTCCGTGAACACCCGAACCGCGTGCGCGAAGCCATGCGCGCCAAAGGCGAAGACCGTCCCGAGCAGGTGGACGCACTGCTGGAGGTTGACGAGGAGCGGCGCGCGCTCATCACGGAGTTGCAAGAGGCGCAGGCGCGCTCCAATCGCATCTCAAAGCAGATCGGCGCGCTGATGCGCGAGGGCAAGAAGGAGGAAGCGCAAGCGCACATCGACGAGACCAGCGCGCTCAAGGAAACGATTAGTGAGCTGGAAGAGCAAGTGCGCGAAAAGAAGGCCCTCACGCAGCAGATGCTGCTGCAGTTGCCCAACATTCCGCATCGGAGCGTGCCGGTGGGCGCCTCCGAAGAGGATAACGAGGTGGAGGAAGAGGTCGGCGAGAAGCCGACGTTCGACTTCGGCCCGCAGCCGCACTGGGAGCTCATCGATGCGCTGGGGCTCGTCGATTTTGAGCGCGGCGCGAAGGTGACCGGGGCCGGATTTCCCATCTACACCGGCAAGGGTGCGCGTCTGCAGCGGGCACTGATCCAGTTCTTCCTGGATCAGGCTCACGAGAACGGATACACGGAAGTGCAGCCGCCGCTCTTTATCAACGAAGACAGCGCACGCGGCACGGGGCAGCTCCCCGACAAGGAAGACCTGATGTACGAGATCCCGCGTGAGGGCTTCTTCCCCATTCCGACCGCCGAGGTGCCTGTCACCAACATGCACCGCGACGAAATCTTCGATGCCGACGACCTGCCGCGCACGTACTGCGCGTACACGCCGTGCTTCCGGCGCGAGGCGGGCTCGTATGGTGCGCATGTACGCGGCCTCAACCGCATGCATCAGTTCGACAAGGTGGAGCTCGTGCAGTTCGTGACGCCGGAGGAGAGCTACCGCGCCCTGGAGGCAATGTGCGCCGATGCCGAAGCGCTCTTACAGGCGCTGGGGCTGCCGTACCGCCGCCTGCTCATGTGCACGGGCGATATGGGCTTCACGCAGGCCAAGAAGTACGACCTGGAGGTGTGGAGCGCGGGACAAGAACGCTGGCTGGAGGTGTCGTCCGTCTCGAACTTTGAGGCGTTTCAGGCGCGCCGCATGCAGATTCGATATCGCCCCGAACCCGAGGCCAAGCCCGAGCTTGTGCACACGCTCAACGGCAGCGCCCTGGCGCTTCCCCGCATCATGGCCGCGCTCATTGAGCAGTACCAGACCGAAGACGGCACCGTTGCATTGCCCGACGTGCTGCACCCATACACGCGATTTGAGACCATCGGGTAGTGCTCTGTCACAGGTCAATGTTTGGGTAGCAACGTACTCCTTTCGGATGCTGTCATCTTGAGCGTAGCGAAGCGGAGTCGAAAGATCTCCCCGAAGGTTGGCAGGGCCTCTGTCCCGCCGTATCTTCTGAACTCCAAGGAGATGGTTCGACTGCGCTCACCATGACACGCTTCGTTGGAGAGAACGGGCCTGGACGTGCGTCCCTCCCACACTACAACAATCAGGTATGACACAGCAGTAGTAGTACAGCATGCTTTTGTGCCCTACTGAAAGGGCTATTGCAAGCCTGTCACGATCAAACAGGCACGACTCGTAGTACACACCGTGCAGTTGGATGCCCAGGTACCATCCTGAGCCGTCTGCATTCCTCTGTCGTTTAGCGATCTCCCAGTTATGGCTATGGACATCCCTACCAAGACGCCCCTTGACCTTTCCACCAGCAAGCGCCACTACGAGGCGGCGCAGCACCGCATTCCTGGCGGCGTGAACTCGCCGGCGCGTGCCTTCAAAAGCGTAGGTGGTACGCCGCTCTTTATCGACCACGCCGAGGGCGCATACATGACCGACGTGGATGGCAACCGTTACGTCGACTACATCGGGTCGTGGGGACCGATGCTGTTTGGCCATGCCCATCCCGATGTCGTTCGCGCCGTGAAAGAGGCCGCCGACGCGTCCACCTCGTTTGGCGCCCCGACCGAGATCGAGATTGAGGTGGCTGAGCTGGTCTGCGATCTGGTGCCGTCGGTCGAAAAGGTGCGCATGGTGAACTCGGGGACCGAGGCCACCATGAGCGCCGCGCGTGTGGCTCGCGGCTACACCGGACGCGATAAGATTATCAAGTTTGCGGGCAACTATCACGGCCACGGCGACTTTTTCTTGATCGCTGCAGGTAGCGGCCCGCTGTCGCTGGGCGAACCGAACTCGCCGGGCGTCACCGAAGGCAACGCTAAAGACACGCTCCTGGCGCGCTACAACGACGCTGCACATGTGCGCGAGCTGGCCGAATCGTACGAGGGCGAGGTCGCCTGTATCATCGTCGAGCCGATTGCAGGCAACATGGGCTGCATTCCGCCCGAGCCCGGCTTCCTTGAGGAACTCCGCGCCATCTGCGACGAGCACGGCATCGTCCTCATCTTCGACGAGGTCATGACCGGATTCCGCGTGGCACCCGGCGGCGCCCAGGAACGCTACGGCGTCACGCCCGACATGACCACCTTGGGCAAGATCATCGGGGGCGGCCTCCCGGTGGGCGCGTACGGCGGCACGAAAGCGATCATGGACTACGTGTCGCCTGTGGGGCCCGTTTACCAGGCCGGTACGCTAAGCGGCAACCCGCTGGCAATGCGTGCGGGGCATGCGGTGCTCTCGAAGATTGCCAACGAGAAAGACGACATCTATCCGCAGTTGGAGCGCTACAGCAAAGCGCTCGAAGAAGGCACCCGTGAGAATCTCGATGCGCTTGGCCTCTCGTACTACACCACTCGCGTGGGCGCCATGGGCAGCCTCTTCTTCTCGGACGAGCGCGTCACCGATCTTGAGACAGCCAAAGCCTGCGATACGGAGGCCTACGCCGACTACTTCCATGCCATGCTGGAAGAAGGCGTGTACCTGGCCCCCTCGCAGTTTGAGGCGTATTTCTTTGGGACGCAGCACGGCGACGAGGAACTTGACAAGACGCTTGCAGCCCAGCGTGAGGCATTGAAGCGGATCCATTAAGATAACTCAAGTTGCCACCTACAGGGTTGTCATGTTGAGCGCCCCGACCGCCGTCGGGAGAAAATCTCCGGTAGCGGTTCAATGCTAAGTGATGGAGCACATGTACCAGTAGCCGGAGACTGGGAGTGCCCCCGGCGCGGACGTCTCCGGCGCGGACGTCTCCGGCGCGGCTGATGGGAGCAAACGGGGGCCGTTCGCTCCAAGAAATGTCTTTATCACGAGAGCGGTTACTTAACGTATATCCACTACCAAGAAAAAGAAAAAATCGCTACTGAACAGACCCCTCGCCGTCTGTAGGTGGCCCTGACGGGCTTCCAGCAGAAGGATTGCAACGCTGTACTCGCACGCTCGGAATTCTCTTCGCGCTTTGGCATCGCATCGCGCATCCCCCAAACCGGTGATCTTGTCGTGTGAGCTGAGATAATTTGCTCGAAGTGATCGCTGGCGTAGAGATGTAACGATCAGATCGATGGATACGTAGAG
>CAZBTM010000055.1:4113-7936 GCA_964494425.1 uncultured Rhodothermales bacterium
TGCAGGGCGGGATCACTGGCCCTGCTGCGGACTCCTCTGCCTCACCTGAACACCTGTCGTATGCACACCGCATCTCGTTCGACTCTTCTTGTCGCATTGGTGGCTGCACTCTGCGCCATCGTTCCCCATGCTACGGCTCAGAACGGCACGGCCCTGAATATAACGACGGGTACTGTTGGAGTAAGCATTGGCGATGCGGAACGTATCACCGGGCTCCGACTCAATTATCGAGATCGGCAGATGCAGTGGGTGCATGGCATCAACGTAACGCTGTGGAGTCCGCCGTACGACCAAACTGGAGGCACCGTAAAGGGCCTTGCTCTCGGCGTGCCGGTTACGGGCGCTGCCCGCATCAGCGGACTGGCCGTTGGGGCCGGTGTGGGCACCACCGATACGATTGCTGGTGTTGCCCTGGGCGTGCTCGGACTGGGCGCAGGTGATAACTTGGACGGCATCGCGATGAGCGGACTTGGCGTGGGGGCGGGCGGCTCCGTGCAGGGCATCCTCTTGGCCGGACTGGGCGCCGGTGCTGGTGAGGATATTGTAGGCGTGGCCGCAAGTGGACTGGGAATTGGAAGTGGGGGCTCGGTACGCGGAATCCTGGTTGCTGGCGTTGGGGGCGGCGCCAGCGAGACGCTCACCGGCATCGGGATCGCCGGTATTGGGTTGGGGACTGGAGACAAGCTGTCCGGCGTCGGCATTGCGGGAATTGGGGTGGGAGCAGGCGGTGGAGCCCGTGGACTCCTCGCTGGTGGCGTGGGGGCAGGCACCGGCGGCGACATGGCGGGCATTCTGGCAGGCGGCCTTGCATCGGGGGCCGGGAGCCGTATGACAGGTGTTATGGTTGGGGGCTTGGCATCGGGCGCATCGCAGGTGCGGGGCGTTGCGCTGGGCGGCGTGGCGACTGGAGCGCAAGATGCACAGGGCGTGCTGGTCTCAGGCGGATACAACCGCATCGAGGAGGGAATGATGCGCGGGGTGACCCTCGCTGGATACAATGACATGCGCGGCACGCAGCGCGGGCTCGCCATCGGTATCTACAATTACGCCCGCACGCTCCAGGGCGTGCAGATCGGTGTGCTCAACGTAGCCCAGAACAATCCGCCCGGCCTTCGTATCCTTCCGTTGGTCAACGCGAGCTTCTGAATGCAGTCATAAGGAGGCCGTCTTGGCTCAGAAGAGGTGTCAGCCCTTCGCTCAGATGGAGCATCTGAGTGGGCTGCCCGGCAGAGAAAAGCGTTAGGGCGTCCACATGCGGATGCCGCGCTCTTTGGTGCCTGAGAGGACGTAGCGGCCGTCAGGCGAAAAGTCGACAGCACTCACGCCTTCGCCGCTTTCGCCCTTGAACAGATAGCCAAGGCTACCGTCGGACACCTTCCAGAGGCAGACGTTGAGGTTGCTCGTGCCCGAGATGGCAAACTGGCCATCGGGCGAGAACGACACGGCAATGACGAGGCCATCGTGGCGGTCGAACGTGCGCAGAAGCTTGCCTGATGCCGCATCCCACAGGCGAGCGGTCATGTCATCGCTGCCCGAGAGGACGTACTGGCCGTCGGGCGAGAACGCAACTGAGAAGACATACGCGGCGTCCCAGTCGCTGGTATCGAGCTCCATGACCTGGCCGCCAGACTGCACATTCCAGATGCGCAGAGCGCCTTGCCCAGTGCCCGTGACGACGCGGGAGCCGTCGGGCGAAAAGGCCGCCGAAAAGACCGGCTCCTCATGCATGTCGAAGGTAAACTCGGGCTCTCCCGACTTTACGTCCCATATGCGCAACGTACCGCCTTGCCCGGCTCCTCCGAGTACGCGATTGCCATCGGGCGAGAAGCAGGCAGTGAGCACCGAGTTGGGCGAGGTTTTGAGATTGTGCAGCTGAGAGCCCGTCTCCAGGTCCCACAGCTGAAGCGTGCTCTCTGAGCTGAGCGTGAGCAGCGTCTCGCCGTTCGACGACAGATCGATTGCGATGGGGTGGCCGTCGAGCCCACGAATCGTTTGGATCTCGTCGCCAGAGACGACTTCCCAGACCTTCGCCTCGTTGTCGTTGCCGCCGCCAAGCGCAAACTGGCCGTCGGGCGAAAAGGAGACGGCGTTGACCCAGTCGGCTGTGCCTGCAAGGCTACGCACAATGCTCAGGTTCTGGCGCTGCGGGCTGCTGTCGCTTCCATCTGAGCGGCGGTCTGATGCGTTGGAGGTCTCTTCGGAGACGCTGTCATCCGACAGGTCTTTCGATTGAAAGATCTGTGTTTGGGCCGGCTGGTTTTCGGCTTCGTCTTCGTCACCCAGACGAATAGGTCCTGCCTCAGCCTCGCCATTATCGGAAGGTGAAGGAATTTCAACATACTCGCCGGGATCCTCATTGCGGAGGGCTTCGGCGAGCGTTGCACAGGAATCGAAGCGGTCGTTGGCCTCTTTCATGAGGCACTTCGCCACGATCTGCTCCAGCCACTCGGGAATGTCGGGTTCCAGTTCGCGAGGGGGCGTGTACGGTTCATGCAGCACCTTGTAGACAACGCTCATGGGGTGGCCCCCAGAATGCGGCAATTTGCCTGTGAGGGCTTCGTACAGCACAACGCCAAGGCTGTACAGATCGCTGCGCGCCTCCACTTCGGTACCGCGCGCTTGCTCAGGGCTCATGTACTCAGGAGTGCCAAGTACCGTCCCGGTTTGAGTAAGACGGGCCTCTGAAGAGGCATATGCGATGCCGAAGTCCATGAGCACGGGGCGCCCAACGTCTGTAATCATGACGTTCGAGCCCTTTACGTCACGGTGAATCATGCCCTGTTCATGGGCATAGGCGAGCGCATCCGCAATGGGGGTGATGATCGTGACAGCTTCTTGGCTGGAGAGGTGGCCCTGCTCCTGAATGATCTCGTGCAGGTCGCGTCCGCTCAGGTACTCCATAGCCATGAAGTGAACGCCATTCGTTTCCCCTTCATCGATGATCGTTACGATGTGGGGGTGGTTCAGCTGGGCAGCAGAACGCGCCTCGCGGTGAAAGCGCTCCAACATCTTTTTGTCATGGGAAACGCCCTGGGGAAGCACCTTCAGGGCAATATCACGACCCAGGCTGCGTTGCTTGGCCTTGTAAACGATGGCCATACCACCGCGCCCGAGCTCCTTCTCAATCTCGTAGTTTTCGTCGAGCGCCTCGCGCACCAGCGTTTCCGGATTGCGGATGCTGGTGGTTGTTGTCGGTGGGTCTTCCAGCCACTCTCCACAGTGCTTACATTTGCGCGCTGCAGCCAAGATCTCCTCATGACAGTACGGACAGCGCTTTGTGGCTTCAGACATAGGGGGTGGGAGTGGTTAGAAACGGTCCGTGGTTCGTACAGACACAAGTTAACGTTGAGTCTTCCGCAGGCGCAGCTACGTCAGGGGGCAGCTACACACCATCCAGGGAAGTAAGATTGAAGAGCGCAGGGCTACACCTCATACCGAAGAACTAATTCACCCATCTGAATGGTATCCTCGTTCTGAAGTTCGACAGTTTCCTCGGGGGGCACCTGCTCGTTATTCACCTCGGTGGGGTTCGTTGTGCTCTTGTTGCGGAGGTAGACTTCGTTGCTGCTTGTTTTTTGGATGATTTCGGCTTGGATACGCGATACCGTACGGTAGGTATCTCCCAGTTGGATATGGGCAAACGCCCGTTCGCCTTTCACGTCGGCACGCCCAATCGTGACGACATTCCCATCCTCTTCTTCGCGTGGGAATCCCGCAATACGGAACTCACGCCCTTTGTCAGGACCCGAGATAATGACGAGTTTGCCCGGAATAAACTTCATCGTTTTAGGGGGGGCCTTAAACTTCAGGGTTTCGGGACTCT
>CAZBTM010000055.1:7997-14302 GCA_964494425.1 uncultured Rhodothermales bacterium
ACTTAATGCGACGTTCAGGTTCGTCGGTTGTTGGGCCATCGCTGTCTGGAAATAGCGAGTCTTTGTTTCCTTGCAGTTCGGTGTCTTGTACGCTCAAGTCGCTATCGTCCTGGGTTGCTTCGGATTGGGCTGCCGCCTCGGCCGCTTCGCGTTCTGCTTGAGCGCGTTTCTCTTCGCGCCGCTGCTCGGCTTCTTCCTCGCGCTTCCAGAGGTAATATCCACTCCCAATAATCGCGACCGTGATCAGCAAGCCAATAATGCCAATGATGGTGAACGGATTGCCTTCGCTCTCCAAACGCCGTTCCTCGGGCGTCTCACTGCTCTGACTGCCCGTTGCGGCTGATCGATTGTTCTCTGTAATGTATGGCTCGCGATTGAATGCACTGATTGATACGAGCCCTTCAACGGTGAGGCGATTTCCTTCTGACGGGGCCATGTCAGACGAGTACCGCACCCGGATTTGGTTGCCGTCCTCGTCTTCCAGCATGTAGTTCCCCTCGTCTTCAGCCAAGACTCGGGCTACCGTGCCTTCAACTGAAACTTGTGTGTCGTTGTACTGGCCAGGGTTGTTAAGAATATCGCCAACCGATGTTTGAGCATCAGCGGGGGCGGTTCCGATGAAAGCCAGGAAGGCTACAGCCAACCAAACAAATCTCATTGGACAAAGGGAAAAGGTATAGGGAACAAACGTGAACGCAAAGGCGGGGTGTAGCCGTAGCCCCAGAGGCGGAAAGGACCCAAAAAACGAAATGGATCCAAGCCGTACAAGCCAAGGGCTTATCGGATAGGGCCAGCTACACAATAATCATTAGCAGGCACGGGGTCAATGCCCTTTTTCGGTATCGTGGGGTCGATCCCGTAACATAGCAGGCACTGGTCAGCGTGTCGTGCCTGTGTAAAGGTGCAAGCAAGACTTTTACGTCAGTGCTACTTCCCACTAAAGTCAAACCGGGAAGCAGGTTGCATACCGATATACGAGAGTCCTTCGCATCGCTACATGTTAAGAACGCACATCAAAACGTACACGGGTTGGGGGACCGTTTTCAATGTTCGGGAATCAATTTAATTGTCTCGGATGCCTACACGTACGACGCCGGCCCACTCGTCGTCTTGGTAGTTAGGCCAAACCACTTCGTACGCACGTCGGCCTGCATAGCGTGTTTGGTGATGATACAGGGCCGGTGTTGTCGTGGTACGCTCCCATAAGTCATCATCGTACTCCAGCCCGCCCCGTGAAAATTGCTCGCTATGGATAACTGCTCCTTCTGTATTCTGGATTGCAAAATAGAGGAGCGCATTGCTTTCTTCAAACAGCGGGCCGAAGTTGGCAAGAGGTTCACCGCCCAGGTAGGCGCCCCCAATAAGGGTGCCCACCGCGCTTCCGGTAGCCGCGTACGACCGCGACAGCTGCTGCGACACCATGCGTTGCCAGCGCTCATTGTTTTGAATGTCAGCAATGAGTCCTTCGAGCAGTGCGTTCTCGCCGGGCGATGTGCGCGATTCAAACTGAAGCACGAAGTATCCTGCATCTACAGGAGAGATGAGCCATGCTTCATCCGGGTTCTCCGAAGACTCAAGCATGGTCACGTTGCCCGAAAGACGCTCCAGGTCGTTGGTAGAAGGGGGAGCAATCGTGCCCGAGTCGTAAAAAATGACATCCGAACGAGCATCGCGTGTCATCAGGTAGATGCCAACCACGAAGTTCGGAAAGCGGATGCGTTGCATCTCGCTGCGCACGTGGCTCACAACCGCGTCAGACGTCACGCCGCGGAATAGCACGTTGCCATGTTTGGCAATCGGGCTTAACATTTGGCCCCGCACCGTGATCAGGCTCGTTAGCACATTTTCAGGGGTCGGCGTGCGGATGGCGAGCCGCTTAGCAATATCGAAAGCACGATCGAACTCGGTGGTAATCATGTACAGCTCTTTCAAGTCAGATGCTGCATCGTCCCACGTCACGTACGACTGGTCCCCATTCCAATCATTAATAATGGTTTCGTAGGCAGCAATTGCTTCTTCGTGGTTCTCGGTGCGGTAGGCTGAAGAGCCACACAGGTAGTTCAAGCGGAACGTGCGGTTGCTGTACGCCCCGTACCGTGAGCAGTACCGATGGGCCTCTCCATACGATTCGTTGTCATGAAGCCGCCCCACCCAGGTTTGCAGAGTGGACGTGATGCGTCCGCCAAACGCACCACGATTGGCCAAGTAGTCGTTCGTCGTGATAGACTGTAAGAACGATGGGCTTTCTCCCGGGGCCTGCTGCACATGGCTATGCCAGCTGCTGTACGCTTCAACCAGCGCATCTTGCACACGTCCCGTCGAGCATTCGCGCAGAGCGGTGTTGATGAGCCGGATGGCTCCAGAATGGTTGTTCTGACTAATGAGGCGATCGGCTGTCGACAGCTGCTGGTCTGCAAAGGACTGGTCGCAAGTGGTCTGGGCCTGTGCCGACTGGACCCAGGTTGGCAACGGCTCGGCAGCGCCCAGCACGAAGAAAGCAATGACGAAACAGCCAGCAAGAATTGGGGGGTAAGGTCGACGCATAGAACTCGGCGGAATGCGGCAAGTCAAGAGTAGGGCAGCGGCTCATGGAGGACCAGCCCGGAGTAGTAATGCACAGACGGTATTATGTGGTACGATGCCAGCTATTTATCATGCCAGTTCCTCTTGGGTTGGCGGGAAAGCGTAAGTGCGTACTTGGCCCAGGTTGCGTGTAATCGTACCGGCTTCAGCCATCACAACCGAAATATTATCGCTCGATCCTGAATGATACGCCAGCGATACCAATGACTCGGCAGCCGTACGTAAGTCGGTCGTGCCCACCATGTACGAGGCAAACAGCTTCTCCTGCTCGTCCATCTTATCTACAATGAGCCCATCAGAACAGAGCAAAAACCCGTCCCCATTTTTGAGGTCGTAGTACGGCTTCTCTTTAGGAAAGAAGTCGGGTACGTCATCGCCCCCATCAAGCGTTTTGTTGATGATGTGCCCATACTGACGGACAAATTTGGGGTCGAGGTCAGAAGTATTTGCCTGCTTGCGAAACTCCTCCAAGTATGAATGGTCGGTGGTCACTTGGCGCATAACGCCGTCGTGCAGGTGATACACGCGGCTATCGCCCATATTACCGACAACAAATCGGTCTTTGAATCCAAGCACACAGGTTAGCGTGGTGCCCATGCCATCCAGCGAGGGCTCCTGCTCGATAACCGTGCGAATGGCCTCTTGTGATTCCTGATAGACCTCAGTCATAATTTCCTTCATCTCCTCGGGCTCGGTTTGATACCGAAACCGCTCGTCGAGATAGGCCTCTACCCGTTTCAGCACAGACTGACTCGCAATCTGTCCGCCCGCGGTGCCGCCCATGCCATCGGCCACCGCGAGAAAAAACGCGTCAGGATGCGGATAAAACTGCAGAATGTCGTCCTGGTTAACCTCACGGCGTCCAGGATAGGTGGTACCATGCGCAGAAATTGGGAGCATTACGTCCGGAGAAAAATCTTCAGCGACTACACGAGCAAAGGAAGAGGGAGCACTCGGTCAAGATGATGCGGCTATGGAGAGAACAAAGAAGCACAACGCCGAAACAGTCTGGCAGCATATGTTTGGAGCTCCCAATCAAACACGGGGCTGAGCCGCTCTACACCGGCACGAAGTAGTTGGGTACACACACGTACGTTATCTCCATCATGTTGTGCTGCAACAGCTTAGTGAGACATCGAAGACGCACAAGAGCACTTTTATACAAGGAAGCCGCTTCACAGCGATGCTTCTGCAGTGCGTGTCTTGTCAATACCACGCCATGCTGCTCTTCGCCGGTTCATACCAGGGGCACCGGTTAAAGGCAGATCACCTGACGAGCGTGCAGCATTGTTGAGGTCTTCTGTGTGTGCCCCACGCGCGGTAAACGTACAGGTCAGAAGCATACACGAACACGAGCCTATGCGAGGAAGCAGGAGCCCGGCGACCGTTTATCTTCTTACGGGTCTCTTATGGCATCTCACTACATATGTTGATTGAGCACAATCGTAATACGAAGGGTACGCAATAGAAAACGGAGGGGCAAGTGATTTTTAAACAGCTTTTACCGCGATGGGATTTCGATTTGAACCATTGGTCGTCTACTGCACCCCGCGCAGATCCAATTTGTGGCTAAAATAAATATAATCAAGTGTGTGGAAGGAATAAGAGATTGCTGAGACCCGTTTGGATATTGCGCTGTGCATCCTGCGTTGGTCGGCTTTTCATATCGGAAGGCGGGTAACAGGCAAAACAGGCAACGTTCCACTGCCCTGCATACATGTAGGGGCTACACTGCCGAACCGCGGTTTCAGCGAAGCATACACGATGTGCTACCCCACGCACTTTTGCACGCTCATCCCCTCTGCGCATGGCCCCCGCCGAAAACGACACCACCACGCTGTATCTTATTGATGCGATGGCGCTTGCCTATCGTGCCCATTACATTTTTATCAAACGTCCGCTCATCAATTCGAAGGGCGAAAACACCTCAGCCGCGTACGGCTTCACCAATTCGCTGCTCAAGCTCATCAGCGACCACGAGATGGAGCACATCGCGGTCGTATTCGATGTGCCCAGCCAGGACGGCACCTTCCGCGAAGACATCTACGAAGACTACAAAGCACACCGCGACCCGCCGCCCGACGACCTGCTCGACAACCTGCCGCGCATCAAAGCCATTGTGCGCGCCATGGACATTCCCGTGGCCGAGGTCGAGGGCGTCGAGGCCGATGACGTAATCGGCACCCTCGCTCGCGATGCCGAGCACGATGGCGCCGATGTGGTGATCGTGTCGCCCGACAAGGATTTTAAGCAGCTCCTGTCGCCGTCCATTTCTATGTACAAGCCGGCGCGTGGTGATCAAGATTTTGAACACATCACGGCCGCCAGCTTTCGCGAGGAGATGGGGCTGGAGCCGGGGCAGTTTGTGGATATGCTTGCCCTGTGGGGCGACTCGTCCGACAACGTACCGGGTGTGCCGCTCATTGGCGAAAAGACCTCGCAGAAGCTGCTGCGCGAGTATCCCGACGTGGAATCCGTCATTGCGCATGCTGACGAGGTCGGCGGCAAGCGCGGTCAGAACCTGAAGGAGTTTGCCGATCAGGCGCGCATGAGTCGCAAGCTCGTGCAGATTAAGACCGATGTCGACTTTGGGCTCGACTGGCACCAGCTCCGCCAGGCCAACCCCGACATGGCTGAGTTGCGGCGCCTCTTTCAAGTATTCGAGTTCGAATCCCTGCTCGACCGCGTCGATCTGAACGGCGACGGCACCGACGCCTCCGCATCCCCCCAGACTACAAGCGGCGATGACAGCGAGGCCCTCTCGTTCGACTTTGGGCCGTACGAGGCGGTGAAAGAGCTCGATCCTGAAAAAGTCACGTACGGCTTCATCCAGCATCGCGAGGAGCTCGAAGACTTTGCCGAGACGCTCGCTGAGCACGATCGCTACGCCTTCGACACCGAAACCACCTCGACCGACTCAATGAGCGCGTCACTCGTGGGGATGTCGTTTGCCTGGACGCCGCACGAGGCGACCTACGTGCCCACGCCGCTGCCCGACGGCACCTCCACGCAAGATGTGCTCGACGTGCTGCGTGACGTGCTTGAAACGCCGTCTACGCTCATCGGCCATAACCTGAAGTACGACCTCGTGGTGATGCGCCGCCACGGTGTGGACGTGCAGGGCACCATCTTCGACACAATGATCGCGCACTACCTGCTGCATCCCGAACAGACGCAAAACCTGAATGATGTGGCGCGCTCCATCCTCAACTATAAGATGGAGCCCATCGAGAACCTGATTGGCTCGGGGCGCTCGCAGATCACAATGCGCGAGGTCGACATTGCTGATGCGGCGCGCTATGCCTGCGAAGATGCCGACATCAGCCTGCAGCTTGCCGGACCGCTGGAGGAGGCGCTGCGCGAAATTGACCTGTGGACAATTGCCGCGGAGATGGAATTTCCGCTCGTGCGCGTCCTGGCCGAGATGGAGCACACGGGCATTCGGGTGGATACGGATGTGCTGGTCACGCGCTATGTCGATATGACCGGAGCCGCTGATATCACAGCGGTGACTGCCGAAGAGTTGCGCACCGCGATCCTTGGCGCATCGGTTACCGCATACACTGATTATGATATCCGAGTAACTACGTCCGGCGACATCCGAGTAACAACCGATGGCGATACCCGCGTGACCGTCGATCAGCCGTTGGATTTTACCGTAGTCGATGACCGATTGCAGGTATTCCTTGGTAGCCGCCAGCTCCTGCTTCAGCTGCGCCGTG